>NZ_CP126741.1:0-323498 GCF_030246905.1 Microbacterium sp. zg-Y818
GGCGAGGTTGCCTGATTAGCGTTGCCCCCGCACGTTATCCACAGGCCCGCCCCCTCCGAGTGCGGCGGGATGCCACGGCGCATCGACCCCCGGAGGCGCAATGTCACAGCACGATCTTCCAGACGTTCCGGTCTGGAGAGCCGTGCTCGGCGAACTCTCCCACGACGAGCGGGTGACCCCGCAATTGCAGGGATTCCTCAGCCTCGCGGTGGCGCAGGGCGTCATGAGCGGAACGCTGTACCTGGATGTGCCCAATGAGCTCACCGCCGCTCAGCTGAACAAGCGTCTGCGCGCGCCGATCATGGAGGCCCTCGCCCGGGTCGACGCGCAGCCGGCGGCATCGGCCTTTCGCGTGGTGGTCAACCCGGAGCTCGCCGACGCGCACCTGAGTGCACCCACGCCCCTGCAGCCGGTAGCGGCGCCCGTCATCGTGCGCAGTCCCATTGCCGAGGAACCCGAGCCGATCGCACCGCCGTCCCGCAGCGACACGCGGCTCAATCCGAAGTACACCTTCGACAACTTCGTCATCGGCCAGTCCAACCGTTTCGCGCATGCCGCCGCCGTGGCTGTGGCCGAAGCACCCGCGAAGGCGTACAACCCGCTGTTCATCTACGGCGACTCGGGTCTGGGCAAGACCCACCTGCTGCACGCGATCGGCGAGTACGGGCTGAGCCTGTACCCCGGCATCCGGGTGCGATACGTCTCGAGCGAAGAGTTCACCAACGACTTCATCAACTCGATCGCCAACAACCGCGGTGCCGCCTTCCAGGCACGCTACCGCGAAGTCGACATCCTGCTGATCGACGACATCCAGTTCCTGCAGGGGCGCGCCGAGACGCAAGAAGCCTTCTTCCACACGTTCAACCAGCTGCACGACCACGACAAGCAGGTCGTGATCACCAGCGACCTGCCGCCGCGGCTGCTCACCGGGTTCGAAGACCGCATGCGCAGTCGGTTCGAGTGGGGTCTGATCACCGACGTTCAGGCACCCGACCTCGAGACCCGCATCGCAATCCTCCGTAAGAAGGCGCAGTCCGAGCGACTTCTGGTGCCCGACGAGGTTCTCGAGTACATCGCCACCAAGGTCTCGTCGAACATCCGCGAGCTCGAAGGGGCGCTGATCCGCGTCTCGGCGTTCGCGAGCCTCAACCGCTCGTCGCTGGACATCTCCCTCGCACAGACCGTGCTGCGCGACATCATCGATCACGACGATGCCAACGTGGTCTCGCCCACCGACATCATCACGGCCACCGCACAGTACTTCCGGCTGTCGGTGGATGATCTCTACGGCTCAAGCAGGTCCCAGGCCGTCGCCACGGCCCGTCAGATCGCGATGTACCTGTGCCGTGAGCGCACGAGCCTGTCGCTGCCCAAGATCGGGCAGCTGTTCGGCAACCGCGACCACACGACCGTCATGTACGCCTACAAGAAGATCAGCGAACTCATGAAGGAGCGTCGCTCGATCTACAACCAGGTGTCGGAGATCACGACCCAGCTCGGTCGCAACGGCCGCTGACGGCCACTGCCGCACACCGCGGCCTGAACACCCCTGCGCGGGACGGGCCTCTCTTCGGGTACCCACGACGCATCGGCGCGGGCTCCCACCGCGCGGGCTCCCACCGCGCGGCACCCTCCCGCGCCGCCTCCCCCGTCGCCACGACGACGTCTTGCGCGCGCTCGCGCCCGCATTCCCCGCGGCGTATGTTCCACGCGGTTGCGCATGCCATCCGTCGGCGGTTGACAGGGCGCCTGTGGGGTCCCATCATCCAGTTCTACACAGTGTGGAAAACCTGTGGATAAATGTGAGACGCGCCGACACGATTGTGAGTGGATCCGGCCCGCCTGTGGATGACAAGAGTTTTGTGTCACCCCCCGACAACCCGCGGAATCACGCCAATCCTCACCGAATCCACAAGTCACACGGGTGTAGTTCGGTTGTGCCGACTGGGATCGACGAAGTTATCCACAGTTTCCACAGCTGTTAACAAGATGACAGAACCATCTCTATGAATTCCGGGTCCATCACCGTGTCCGCCGCTGCGCCGGCGTCTTCCGAGGCCGAGGCTTCGTGGCACTAGCATGGGAGGCCCTACCGCCATCAAGGGAGCACCAGTGAAGTTCCACGTCAATCGCGATGTCTTCAGCGAGGCCGTGTCGTTCGTCGTGAAGCTTCTGCCGCAGCGCAACCCGCAGCCGATCCTCGCCGGTGTGCTCATCGAAGCCACCGAGACCGGGCTGTCGCTGTCGGCTTTCGACTACGAGGCATCCGCCCGCACCACCATCGAGGCGACCGTCGACGACCCGGGCACGATCCTGGTTCACGGTCGACTGCTCGCCGACATCGCCAGCAAGCTCCCCAACGCTCCCGTGCAGATGAGCCTCGAAGAAGACGGCGGCATCCTGCTCACCTGCGGATCGGCGCGGTTCACCCTGTCGTCCATGCCGGTGCAGGAGTACCCCGCGATCCCCGAGGTCTCCGGAGAGTCCGGCCTCGTCCCCGCCGACGACTTCGCCACGGCGATCGCCCAGGTCGCCTTCGCCGCCTCGCGCGACGACGTGACTCCGGTGCTCACCGGCGTGCAGCTCGAGGTCTCGGGCACGCAGCTCAGCCTCGTCGCCACCGACCGCTACCGCGTCGCGCTGCGCGAGCTGCCGTGGGACGGCGGCTCGGCGGCGTCTGAAGAGACGACGACTGCGCTCGTGCCGGCGCGCACCCTGACCGAGGTCGGCAAGACCTTCGCGCACTCCGGCGACATCTCGATCGCCTTCTCCGGCACCGGCGACCGCGAGATCATCGCGTTCACCGCCGGCAACAAGACGGTCACGTCGCTGCTGATCAAGGGCAACTTCCCGCCCGTGCGCCGCCTCTTCCCCGAGCAGACCGAGCACCACGCGGTCGTCAACACCGCCGACCTCGTCGAGGCTGTTCGTCGCGTGTCGCTCGTGCTCGACCGCTCGGCGCCGCTGCGGTTCACGTTCACCGCCGACGGCGTCTCGATGGACGCCTCGGGTACAGAGCAGGCTCGGGCAACCGAATCGGTCGATGCCACGCTCGTGGGCGAAGACGTCACGCTGGGCCTGAACCCCCAGTACCTCATCGAGGCTCTCGGCGCCGTCCGCAGCGAGTTCACCCGCATCACGTTCACCTCCAGCGAGAACGCCAACAAGCTCAGCCCGGTGCTGATCACGGCGCAGACCTCGGTGGACAGGGCGGGCGAGGGGTCGTTCAAGTACCTGCTGCAGCCCAACCTGCTCCTGCGCTGACCTGCCGCCGCCCGGCGTCCTGTCGGACCGGCGAACTAAGGTGATTCGGTGATCGTCGAGCAGCTCAGCCTCGTGGACTTCCGCAATTATGCGGCGGCCGACGTCGCACTGACGTCGGGAGCGAACGTCTTCGTCGGCCGCAACGGCCAGGGAAAGACGAACCTCGTCGAGGCGATCGCGTTCCTGGCCACGCTGGGGTCGCACCGCGTCTCGAACGATGCCCCGATGGTGCGCGACGGCGCGGATGCCGCAATCGTGCGGGCGCGGCTCGCCCACGGGGAGCGCCGCGTGCAGCTAGAAGCCCAGGTCAACCGCCAGGGGTCGAACAAGGCACGGGTCAACGGAGCTCCGGTCAAGCCTGCCGAACTGCCGCGTTACGCGCAGGTGGTGCTGTTCGCCCCCGAAGACCTGCAGATCGTCCGCGGCGACCCGTCGGCCCGCCGCCGCTTCGCCGATCAGCTGCTGGTCCAGCGCAGTCCCCGCATGTCGGGAGTGCTCGCCGACTACGACCGCGTGCTCAAACAGCGCACTGCGCTGCTGAAGTCCGCGAAGGCGCGGGGCGTTCGCGGCGATGCCCTCGCGACCCTCGACGTGTGGGACGACAAGCTCGTCACCCTCGGCACGCAGGTGATCCGGGCCCGGCTGGCATTGGCCGCCGAGCTCACCCAGCCCCTCGTCGACGCCTACTCCTCCATCGCCGGCGCCGACCACAGTCCCGAACTCGTGTGGGCGCTGTCGGTGGACGGCGCCGACCCCGAAGAGGATGCCGCGTCAGCGGCGACGGCCTCCGATGCGTCCGCCGTCGAGGCGCTGTTCCGCTCCGCCCTCGCCGCACGCCGCACCGCCGAGCTCGAGCGCGGCCTCACCCTCACCGGGCCCCACCGCGACGACATGCTGCTGCGCGTGCGGGGTCTGCCGGTGAAGGGATATGCCTCGCACGGTGAATCGTGGTCGGTCGCGCTCGCACTGCGCCTGGCATCCGCCCATCTGCTGCGGGCGGAATCGCGCCTCGGCGACCCGGTGCTGATCCTCGACGACGTCTTCGCCGAGCTCGACGCCGATCGGCGCAGCCGCCTCGCCGGGCTCGTCGCCGACTACGAGCAGGTGGTCGTCACCGCTGCCGTCGAAGAAGACGTGCCGCAGGCGCTGCGTGCGCGGACCGTGCGCGTGGAGGCGGGTCGCATCCTGGAGGCGGACGATGCCTGATCCCGCGCGCATTCCCGAGACGATTGCCACGTACATGCGGCTGCGGGGCCTGGAGCCGACGCAGCGGTCGCGGCGCCGCCGGCGCCCCGCGACGAACGATGAGAACGCCCCTTTCACGCCGGGACGCGATCCGCACGGACTCGGCGACGTGGTCGCCGACCTCACCCGCGCTTCGGGGTGGAACTCGCAGCTGGCCCGCGAGGATCTGGTGCTGCAGTGGGAGCAGGTCGCCGGTGAGGAGACCGCGCGGCACGCATCTCCGGTGGCTTTGGGTGACGGCGTGCTCACGGTGCAGTGCGATTCGACCGCGTGGGCACGGCAACTCACCCTCATGCGCGCGACGATCGTCACCGAGATCGTGCGACGCTTCCCCGAGGCGGGGGTCTCGAGCATCCGCTTCGTGGGGCCGGACGTCCCCTCCTGGAAATGGGGTCGCAGAGCGATTCCAGGGCGGGGTCCCCGCGATACCTACGGTTGACCGACGATCTGGGCCATTCCGGCGGTTTTCGTCGCGCCACAGGGCCATTCACGCCGCGAGCGAGCGGCGAAACCCGATAGACTGGACGCTCACGCACGATCGATGTGGAGCGCTCGAAACATATGACGTCTCAGAATCCCGACAGCGTTTCCGAAGAACCCGAATCGCGTACGGCGCCGGCGCGGAACAGCGAGTACGGGGCAGATGAGATCCAGGTCCTCGAGGGCCTCGAGGCGGTCCGCAAGCGCCCCGGCATGTACATCGGGTCGACGGGTGAGCGAGGCCTTCACCACCTCGTGTACGAGATCGTCGACAACTCCGTAGACGAGGCTCTCGCCGGGTACTGCGACACCATCAACGTGACCATCTTGGCCGACGGTGGCGTTCGAGTCGTCGAC
This sequence comes from Microbacterium sp. zg-Y818, assembly GCF_030246905.1. Classification (NCBI taxonomy): domain Bacteria; kingdom Bacillati; phylum Actinomycetota; class Actinomycetes; order Micrococcales; family Microbacteriaceae; genus Microbacterium; species Microbacterium sp. zg-Y818. The sequence goes on from NZ_CP126741.1 coordinate 5,347, forward strand.
AACGGCCGCGGCATCCCCGTGGACATCCACCGCGCGGAGGGCAAGTCCACCGTCGAGGTCGTCCTCACCGTCCTGCACGCCGGCGGCAAGTTCGGCGGCGGGGGATACGCCGTCTCGGGTGGTCTGCACGGTGTGGGCTCGTCGGTGGTCAACGCGCTGTCCAGCCGCCTCGAGGTCGAGGTCAAGCGTCAGGGCCACGCCTGGCGCCAGACCTACCGCGACGGCGGTGTTCCGCAGGCACCCCTCGCACAGGCCGAGGAGACCGACGAGACCGGCACGACGATCGAGTTCTGGCCGGATGACACCATCTTCGAGACGGTGCACTTCGACTACGACACGCTGCGCACCCGCTTCCAGCAGACCGCGTTCCTCAACAAAGGACTGCGCATCACGCTCCGCGACGAGCGCCCCGACTCGGTGTACACCGTCGATCTGCCTGACGGCACGTCGGAGGAGCACCAGCCGAATGACGACTTCCACTACGAGCGGGGCCTGGTCGACTACGTCGAGTACCTCAACAAGGTGCGCAAGGCAGAGGTCGTCAACGACGAGATCATCGAGATCGAGTCCGAGGACCGGGTGCGCCACATCGCCCTCGAGCTGGCGATGCAGTGGACCACGAGCTACACCGAGAACGTCTACACGTTCGCCAACACGATCAACACGCACGAGGGCGGCACCCACGAAGAGGGCTTCCGCGCCGCGCTGACCACGCTGGTCAACCGCTACGCGCGGGCGAACAACATGCTCAAGGAGAAGGACGAGAACCTCACCGGTGAGGACATCCGCGAGGGACTCACGGCAGTCATCTCGGTGAAGCTCTCCGAACCGCAGTTCGAAGGCCAGACCAAGACGAAGCTGGGCAACACCGAAGCGAAGGCGTTCGTGCAGAAGGTCGTGGGCGACAAGCTCACCGACTGGCTCGATCGCAACCCCGCTCAGGCCAAGCGTGTCATCGGCAAGGCCATCGACGCCGCCACCGCACGCCTCGCCGCCCGCAAGGCGCGCGAGACCGCACGCCGCAAGAGCGTCTTCGAGTCGGCATCCATGCCCGACAAGCTGAAGGACTGCACCAGCAAGGACCCGTCGATCAGTGAGATCTTCCTCGTCGAGGGTGACTCCGCCGGTGGTTCCGCCGTCAGCGGTCGCGACCCGGAGCGCCAGGCGATCCTGTCGCTGCGCGGCAAGATCCTCAACGTCGAGAAGGCGCGACTGGACCGCGCTCTCGGCAACGCCGAGATCCAGGCGATGATCTCGGCCTTCGGCACCGGCATCGGCGAGGACTTCTCCGTCGATAAGGCCCGCTATCACAAGATCGTGCTGATGGCCGATGCCGACGTGGACGGTCAGCACATCACGACGCTGCTGCTGACGATGCTGTTCCGCTACATGCGCGGGCTCATCGAAGCCGGCTTCGTGTATCTGGCCCAGCCGCCGCTGTACCGCCTGAAGTGGACGAACGCCGACCACGAGTACGTCTACAGCGACCGCGAGCGCGACGCGCTGATGACCGAGGGCATCGCCGCCGGCAAGCGCATCCCCAAGGACAACGGCGTGCAGCGCTACAAGGGTCTGGGCGAGATGAATGCCAAGGAGCTGTGGGAGACCACGATGGACCCCGAGACCCGCACCCTGCGGCAGGTGACCATTGACGATGCCGCCGCGGCGGATGAGATCTTCTCGGTGCTCATGGGCGAGGACGTCGAGGCGAGGCGCGGATTCATCCAGCGCAACGCCAAGGACGTGCGCTTCCTGGACATCTGAGCGCGGCACGAGCGAATCGAAACTGAGAAGACATGACTGACGACAAGCGCCCCGCCCCGATCGACGGGTACGAGCACGGCAACATCGACCAGGTCGACCTGCAGGTCGAGATGCAACGCAGCTATCTCGACTACGCCATGAGCGTCATCGTCGGCCGCGCGCTGCCCGACGTGCGCGATGGGCTGAAGCCGGTGCACCGCCGCGTGATCTACGGCATGTACGACGGCGGCTACCGCCCCGACAAGGCGTTCTCCAAGTGCGCCCGCGTCGTGGGCGAGGTGATGGGTCAGTATCACCCTCACGGTGACAGCGCGATCTACGACGCCCTCGTGCGCCTCGTGCAGCCGTGGTCGCTGCGGTACCCGCTCGCCGACGGCCAGGGCAACTTCGGATCCCCCGGAAACATGGGCGCCGCCGCTCCGCGATACACCGAGACCAAGATGGCCCAGCTCGCGCTGGAGATGGTCCGCGACATCAACGAAGAGACCGTCGACTTCGAGGACAACTACGACGGCCGCACGCAGGAGCCGTCGGTGCTCCCCGCGCGATTCCCGAACCTGCTCGTCAACGGCTCCGTCGGCATCGCGGTCGGCATGGCGACGAACATCCCGCCGCACAACCTGCGCGAGGTCGCCGCCGGTGCGCTGTGGGCGCTGGAGAACCCGGAAGCCACCCGCGAGGAGCTGCTCGAGGCGCTCATGCAGCACATTCCCGGCCCCGACTTCCCCACCGGCGCGCAGATCCTCGGCACCCGCGGCATCCGCGAAGCCCAGCGCACCGGACGCGGCTCGATCACGATGCGGGCCGTCGTCAGCGTCGAGGAACTGCAGGGACGCACCTGCCTGGTCGTCACCGAGCTGCCCTATCAGGTCAACCCCGACAACGTCGCCGCGAAGATCCGCGACCTCGCCCGTGACGGCAAGCTGAGCGGCATCGCCGACATCCGAGACGAGACCTCCGACCGCACGGGACAGCGCCTGGTGATCGTGCTCAAGCGCGACGCCGTGGCGAAGGTGGTGCTCAACAACCTCTACAAGCACACCCAGCTGCAGGAGAACTTCGGCGCCAACATGCTCGCCATCGTCGATGGCGTGCCGCGCACGCTGCCGCTGGACGGCTTCGTGTCGTACTGGATCGAGCACCAGGTCGAGGTCATCGTCCGCCGCACGCGCTATCGCCTGCGCGAGGCCGAAGACCGCATGCACATCCTGCGCGGCTACCTGAAGGCGCTCGACGCCCTCGACGACGTGATCGCGCTCATCCGCCGCTCGCCCACCGTCGACGAGGCCCGTGAGGGTCTGAAGGTGCTGCTGGAGATCGACGACCAGCAGGCGGATGCCATCCTGTCGATGCAGCTGCGTCGCCTGGCGGCCCTGGAGCGGCAGAAGATCGTCGACGAGGCCACCGAGCTCGAACTGAAGATCGCCGACTACAACAGCATCCTCGCGAGCCCGCTGCGTCAGCGCGAGATCATCCGCGACGAGCTCACCGGCATCGTGGACAAGTTCGGCGATGAGCGTCGCACGCACATCCTGCACGGGTTCGACGGCGACATGTCGGTCGAGGACCTCATCCCCGAAGAGGAGATGGTCGTCACCGTCACCCGCGACGGCTACATCAAGCGCACCCGCAGCGACAACTACCGCTCGCAGCACCGGGGCGGCAAGGGCGTCAAGGGCGCCCAGCTGCGGGCTGACGACGTCGTGGAGCACTTCTTCGTCACCACCACGCACCACTGGCTGCTGTTCTTCACCAACAAGGGCCGCGTCTACCGCTCCAAGGGCTATGAGGTGCCCGAGGCCGGGCGCGATGCCAAGGGTCAGCACGTGGCCAACCTGCTGGCGCTGCAGCCCGACGAGGAGATCGCCCAGATCCTCGACATCCGCGACTACTCCGCGGCGACGTACCTGGTGCTGGCCACCCGCGGGGGCCTGGTGAAGAAGACGCGCCTGACCGAGTACGACACCAACCGCCAGGGCGGCATCATCGCGATCCGCCTGCGCGAGGACGACGAGGTCGTCAGCGCGCTGCTCGTGGACGAGACCGATGACATCCTGCTCATCTCTCGTCACGGAATGTCGCTGCGCTTCACGGCGACCGACGAATCGCTGCGTCCGATGGGGCGCAGCACCGAGGGTGTGAAGGGCATGTCCTTCCGGGGCGACGACAGCCTGCTGTCGGCGTCGGTCGCCCACGACGACGGATACGTCTTCGTCGTGACCGAGGGAGGCTATGCCAAGCGCACCGCCATCGGCGAGTATCGGGTGCAGGGTCGCGGCGGTCTCGGCATCAAGGTGGCCAAGCTCAACGAGGATCGGGGAGAGCTGGCCGGCGGCCTCATCGTCAGTGAGGAGGACGAGGTCCTCGTGGTTCTTGCCAGCGGCAAGGTGGTACGCTCTGCCGTGGCCGAGGTGCCTGCCAAGGGCCGCGACACCATGGGCGTCGTGTTCGCACGACCGGACGACGACGATCGCATCCTGGCGATCGCTCGCAACGGCGAGCGTGGCCTGGCCCAGCGAGCCGAGGCGGCAGCGGATGCCGATGCGGCGGACGCCGAGCCCGCAGACGGGACCGCCTCCCCCGAGACCCCGGAAGAGAGTACTGACGCATGAGCACGGTAGCCGACAAGCTGGCTAAGAAGTCCTCCAGCAAGACCAGTTCCAAGCAGGTGCGACTGCGCCTGGTCTACGTGGACTTCTGGTCCGCGGTGAAGCTGTCGTTCCTGGCCTCGGTGGCGCTCGCGATCGTGACGGTCGTCTCGATCTTCCTGGTGTACCTGGTGCTCGAGGCCACCACGCTGCTGTCGAAGCTGGACGAGCTGTTCATGGCGTTCACCGACGGCACCGTCTCGCTCACCACGTTCATCGGACTCCCGCAGGTGATGGCGTTCGCCGCCGTCATCGCGATCCTCAACCTCATCGTCTTCACGGTGCTGGGTGCGGTCGTGGCGGGCATCTACAACCTGATGGTCAAGATCACCGGCGGCCTGCTCGTCGGATTCACCTCCAACTGACGCGCCCGACGCGACTCGGTTTCGTGAAACCGGGTCGCGTCGGGTAAAGTCTTGGAGGTTGCCGATGAGAAATCACGGCAGACGGGGCTATAGCTCAGGCGGTTAGAGCGCTTCACTGATAATGAAGAGGTCCCAGGTTCAAGTCCTGGTAGCCCCACAAAAACAAGCCCCGGGGCCTTAGCTCAGTTGGTAGAGCGCCTGCTTTGCAAGCAGGATGTCAGGAGTTCGAATCTCCTAGGCTCCACAGTCGAGAAGCGCCGCCCACATGGGCGGCGCTTCTCGTTTCGGCACCGACTCCGCGTCCCGGGCGAAACCCGTGCGGGCCGTACCCTAAACGATCAGCCCGCCGCCTCGCGACCACCCCCGACTGCTCCGCCTGCCTGGCTAGAGTCGCACGCATGCAACTTCGAGTCGCCGCCTACGCCGTCATCAGGGATGACGACGACCGCGTGCTGCTCGCGCACTGGAACGACAACGGCCGCTCGGGCTGGACGATGCCGGGCGGAGGCCTGGAGGCGGGGGAGGACCCGCAACATGCCGTGCGCCGCGAAGTGCGCGAGGAGACGGGCTACAAGGTCGCCGTCGACGACCTTCTCGGCATCCACTCCCGCGTCATCCCCGCCTCGCGTCGCCTGGAGGCCGCCGAGGACCCGCTGCACACCCTGAGGATCGTGTACTCCGCCCGTGTGACCGGCGGACGCCTGCGCGATGAGATCGGCGGATCGACCGATCGAGCGGAGTGGTTCCCGGTGCCGGGGGTGCGGCTGCTGCAGCGCCTGAAGCTCGTGGACATCGCGCTGAAGATGGCCGACGTCAGCTGAGGGGCGCCCCAGGCGGCGGCTCCGCGACGGAGATATCCGCCACGGTCGCCCCGTACGCCGCTATGAGGGCGTCTGCGTCGACGAACAGGCTGTAGCCGGGGGCACCGGCTCCCATGGCGATGCGTTTGCCCCTGATGCGCTCGTCGGCGAACACCGGCCAGTCCACGGTGCTGCCGATGGGAACGATCGTGCCGCGTGCGTAGCCGGTCGCGGCGAAGGCGTGCTCAGCGTCGGGGAGGCGCAGCTTGTTGACCCCCACGACGGCGCGGAGCTTGGGCCATGAGATCACCCGATCCCCGGGGACGAGAGCGAAGAGATAGGTGTCGTCGCTGCGCTTGACCACGAGGGTCTTGACGATGTCGGCCGGCCGGATGCCGAGCAGCTCGGCGGCCTCGGGCAGGCTGTGTGCGGCGGGTCGCTCCCGGAAAGACACCTCGAGCCCGCGCGCCTGTGCGGCGTCGCGGGCTCGAGAGAGACCGTCGGACGGTGTCGTCACGCGTCCGGTGCGCTCAGCGGGTCATCGGCCACCCACAGCTCGTCATCGGCGCGCAGCGTCTGCCAGGCGGCGTACGCGACGCCGAGCGCCGCAGAGATGGCCAGGATGATCGCGATGACGCTGCCGGCGCTCATGCTCTTCTTCGGCTCCGGAGCGACGACGGCGAGCTTCTTGGCGAACTTCTTCGCCGCGTCCTTGCTGTACTTGTCAGCCTTCTTGGAGTACTTCGACACGTCGGGGGCGGCGAAGCCGCGACCCGCGGCGACCCGCGCACGCGTGTCGTTGGCGGCGTCCCACACCGACATCGCCGAACCGACGACGGCGCCGGCTGCGGGAACGACCTTGTCGTTGAGCACCTGCCGCGACACCTTCGTGGCCTTGGAGACGTATGGGGCGGCGTACTGCCCGTACGCGCCGCTGATCACCGGCATGACGTTCTCGCGCTGGTAGTGGCCGAGCTGACGGCCGGCCTCCTTGGCGACGTTGGCCGCTTCCCCCACGAGAACCTGCTGAGATTCCCACAGGGTGTTCGCCTGCTTCTGGAGCTTGCGGAGTTCCTTCTTGCGCTTGCGGCTGAGGCTCACGAGGGGCCCTCCCTAAATCGCTCGGACACGTTTATCCATATCTTGCCAGACGACCCCACCCCCGGACGGGAGGGGTTGCACATAACTCTGCGAGAATGTACGACATGGCACTCCCCACAGCGGTCGCGACCCTGCACACCAACCACGGCGACATCGTCGTCAATCTCTTCGGAGACCACGCACCCCGTACGGTGCAGAACTTCATCGGCCTGGCCGACGGAACGGGCGCCTGGACCGACCCCGCCACCGGCAAGCCGGGCGAGGGTCCGCTGTACAAGGACGTGATCTTCCACCGCATCATCCCCGGCTTCATGATCCAGGGGGGCGACCCGCTCGGCAAGGGCGTCGGCGGCCCCGGCTACACGTTCGACGACGAGATCAACCCCGAGCTGACCTTCGGCGCGCCGTACCTGCTGGCCATGGCCAACGCGGGGCTGCGTCGCAACGCGATCACCGGCAAGGCCGAGGGCACGAACGGATCGCAGTTCTTCATCACCACCGACCCCACGCCGTGGCTCAACGGCAAGCACACGATCTTCGGCGAGGTCGCCGACGACGCCTCGCGTGCCGTGGTCGACGAGATCGCCAAGGTTCCCACCGCGGCCGGCGACCGCCCGGTCGAGCCCGTCGTGATCTCCTCCATCGACATCGCGGCCGTCTGAGCATCGGTCGACTCGGCGCGTGACCGCACCGGACTTCGGCGCCAATCCGGAGAACTTCTGCTACCGGCATCCTGACCGGCAGAGCTTCGTGCTGTGCCAGCGGTGCCTGCGCACGATCTGTCCTGAGTGTCAGACGCAGATGCCGGTCGGTGTGATCTGTCCGGAGTGCCTGCGCGACCAGCAGAAGGCGGCGAAGCCCACGCGCATGCCGTCGCGGCGGGCGGTCACGCGCGATCCCCGGCCGCTGGTGACGTATGCGCTGATCATCCTCACGTCGATCACGTACGTCCTGGCCCAGCTTCCGGTGGTCGGCGGCTACGTCTCGTCGTACCTGGCCTTCAACAGCGCCTTCGTCCTGCCGAGTCCCGCTTTCCAGCCGTGGCGGCTGCTGACGGTCACGCTCGTGCACGCGAGCCTCTGGCACGTCGCGCTGAACATGCTGGCGCTGTGGGCGCTGGGACGCAGCCTCGAGCCGCTGCTGGGTCGCGCGCGATTTCTGGCGCTGTACCTGCTGAGCGCGCTCGGCGGCTCGGTGCTGGTGGCGCTGCTCGCGCCGGGCACGTGGGTTGTGGGCGCGTCGGGTGCGGTGTGGGGCCTGCTGGGCGCCATGTTCGTGATCGGGCGGCACCTGGGCGCCAACGTGACCGCCATCGCGGTGCTGCTGGGGCTCAACCTCGTGATCACCTTCCTGCCGGGGTCGGGCATCTCCTGGCAGGCCCACATCGGCGGCGGCCTCGTGGGCGCGCTCGTGGGGATGATCTTCGCCCGCACGCGGGCCGAGCGTCAGCGGCAGCAGCAGATCTGGCTGCTCGTGGCCGTCGGAGTGGGATTGCTGGCGCTGCTGGTCATCCCCGCGCTGGTCTACGGATAGTTATCCACAGGTTCATCCCCAGCCTGGGGATGAATCACACCGGTGTAATTCACAGGTGTGGAGGGGGTGTGGAAGGGCGGCTCAGCGCCAGCGGGTCGTCATCAGGAAGCCGACGAACGCGATGCCGAAGCCGATCACGAGGTTCCAGGGGCCGATACCCGGAATGGGGAACTGCGTGCTGCTCAGGTAGAACACGAGCACCCACAAGAGGCCCAGGAGCATGAGCCCGAACATGATGGGCTTGAACCACACGGGATTGGGGGCGGGGTCGCCCTCGGGGCGCTCGGTGACGGGCTCGCCGGGCTTGTCGGAAGGTGCCATGCGGGCAAGTTTAGCCTCAGCGCCTTGTCATGCCGCTTCGTTAGGATGCAGACGTGTCCGACCCCGCCGCCCCGCCGCTTCGTCGTCGTCGTTCCGCCGCCCCGCGTGGCCGCGCGAGCGTCGTTGGCGTGATCGGTGAGATCCTCATGACCCTCGGCGTCGTGCTGCTGCTGTTCATGGCGTGGCAGCTGTGGATCGGCGATGCGATCATCGGCGAGCAGCGCCAGTCGCAGGCCCGCGAGATCACGCAGGAATGGGCGATGGGGGAGCAGGGGCAGACGGCCCCCGAGCCGACGCCCGATCCCAGCGCCGAGTCCGAGCCAGCGCCGGTGGAGCCGGTCGTCCCCGCCCCCGTGGGGGATGCCGAGGTGTTCGGCGCCCTTCACATCCCGCGGTTCGGAGACAGCTGGGTGTTCCCGATCGCCGAGGGGATCAGCAAGTCCCGCGTGCTCGACCCGATCGGGGTCGGCCACTATCCGGGGACGGCCATGCCGGGGGACATGGGCAACGTCGCCCTGGCCGCACACCGCTATACGCAGGGGGCGCCGTTCGAGCACGTTCCGTCGCTGCAGATCGGCGACGCGATCGTGCTTGAGACGCAGGAGGGGTGGTACACCTACCGCTTCCGGAACATGGAGTACGTGCGACCCGATGAGGTGGCCGTGCTCGAGCCCGTGCCGCAGCGTCCGGGCGTCGCCGCGGACGGGCGCTACCTCACGCTCACGACCTGCAGTCCGATGTGGTCCACGGCGGAGCGCCTCGCGGCGTATGCGGTGTTCGACTCATTCACTCCGCGTGCCGACGGCCCCCCGGAGTCCTTGGCAACCGTGGAAGGGGCCTGATGTACGCAGCGCTGTGGCGGATCCTCCCGGGCCCGTGGTGGGTCCGCGTGGTGATCCTGATTCTGCTGGCGGCGGCCGTCGTCTACGCCCTGTTCTTCCACATCTTTCCGTGGGTCTCCGAGCTGATCGCTCCCGAGGACGTCACCGTCCAGTGAGCGGCCGGGTGCTGGTCGTGGACAACCACGACAGCTTCGTGCACACCGTCATCGCCTACCTGCAGGAGCTCGGCGCGCAGGCATCCGTGGTCGAAGCGGACGAGATCCGCGATCCGGATGCCGCTATCGCCGGTTTCGCTGGCGTGCTCGTATCGCCCGGTCCCGGCACGCCGGCCCGTGCCGGGGCGTCGATCGCCGTCGTCCAGGCCGCGGCACGGGCGCAGATGCCGCTTCTGGGCGTGTGTCTCGGCCACCAGGCGATCGCGGCCGCCTTCGGCGCGGAGGTGGGGCATGCTCCCGAACTCGTCCACGGGATGACCAGCGCGGTGCACCACGATCACGACGCGCTCTACGCAGGGCTCCCCGACCCCTTCATCGCCGGTCGGTACCACTCGCTGGCGGTCACCGAGCGCACCCTCCCTGCCCAGCTGCGTGTGACCAGCCGCACCGATTCGGGCGTGGTGATGGGTCTGACCCACCGCACCCTCCCACTGGACGGCGTGCAGTTCCACCCCGAGAGCGTGCTCACCGAGGGCGGGTACCGGCTGCTGGGCAACTGGCTGGAGCGAGTGGGCGTGGCGGATGCCGCCGCGCGCGGCGCGGGCCTGCACCCGCATCGGGCACAGGGGGGCTAGGAGCCGGTGCAGTAGGTCAGCTCGACCGTGGAGTGGATCGGCACGTCGCCGGGTGCGAGGGACTGCGACAGCACCGTGGGACCCCCGGGTGTGGCGGGGCACGACGGGTCCTCCACGGGAAGCACCGTGAGCTGCAGGGCATCGGACTCGAGTTCGCGGGTGGCCGCGTCGAGCGTGTAGCCGGCGACGTTGACGAGCGTCACACTGCCGGTGGCGACCTCGAGGTTCACGACGGTGCCGCGTGGCACGTCGGCGCCGGCTTCGTACGAAGCCCACAGCACGAGACCTCGGGCGGCCGCGGGATCGTTGCGCTGCACGGCGCTGCCCAGACGCAGCCCTGCGTCGACCAGCGCCTGCTCTGCGGCGGCGCGATCGAGGCCTACCAGCGTGGGGACAGCCGTCGTCTCGACGCCGGTCGAGACGTACACATCGACGTCTTCCCCGACGGCGACCGATGTGCCAGCGGCCGGCTCCACACGGATCACGTTGCCCGCGGCGACGCTGTCGCTGCTCTCGTCGATGCGCTGCGGCTGCAGGTCGGCCGCGAGCAGTTGCTCCTCGGCACGGTCGTAGGACATGTCCACGACGTCGGGCACGATGCGGGCGTTGCTGGGCACGCCGGATCCGGGCGGGATCGTCACCACCCAGAACAGCACCGACACCAGCAGCACGGCGACGAGCACCACGCCCGCCCAGATCCAGGCGACCGGCGGACCGGACTGCGTGCGCGTCATCGTCGTGTCGGTGCTGAGCTGCCGGAGCGATCGCGCGGTGTCCTGCGCTTGCCTGGGGTCGGGGCCGTACAGCTCGTGAGTCAACGCGTCGACCTGGCGCCGGGACGGCCCCTTGCCGTCGACGGTGGCGTCGAGCGCCTCACGGAACCCCGCGGCATCCTGAAACCTCTGGAAGGGGTCCTTGGCCAGCGCCCGCAGCACGACGGCGTCGAGGGCGCGCGGCACGGTGGGGGTCACCTCGCTGGGGGCCAGCGGCGTCTCGCTGACGTGCTGGTAGGCCACGGCCACGGGGCTCTCGCCACGGAAGGGCTGGCGGCCGGTCAGCAGCTCGTACAGAACCACGCCGGTGGAGTACACGTCGGCACGCCCGTCGACGGGCTCGCCCTTGGCCTGCTCGGGGGAGAAGTAGGCGGCGGTGCCGAGGATCGCGGTCGTGTCGGCAACGGTCGACGAAGAGTCGGAGACCGCTCGGGCGATGCCGAAGTCCATGACCTTCACCTGGCCGGCGTCGGTCACCATGACGTTGCCGGGCTTGATGTCGCGGTGGACGACTCCCGCACGGTGCGAGTACTCCAGGGCTTCGAGGATGCCGTCGACGTAGCGCACCGCCGTGTCCACGGGCACCGGGCCCTCGGAGATGATGTCCTTCAGGAGCACCCCCTGGACCAGCTCCATGACGATGTAGGGAACCGGATGCACCGAGCCGTCCGGGTCGGTCTCGGTGTCCTCACCGGCGTCGTAGACCCGCACGATCGTGGGGTGCGACATGCGGGATGCCGCCTGCGCTTCGAGCCGGAAACGGGTGCGGAACGCGCTGTCCTCGGCGAGCTCGCGCTTGAGGATCTTGATCGCGACCGCGCGCCCCAGCGTGAGGTCGTAGCCCCGGTAGACGCGGGCCATTCCGCCGCGGCCGATGGGCTCGTCGACGCGGTAACGTCCCGACAGCACGCGCGGCTCAGCCGACACAGTCACCCCCTGAGTAGAACATCCAGCCTAGTCTCTCGGCCTCCGCCAACCTGGACGGGCGCCGAGGTCAGGGCTGGGTGTCGCCCTCGGTGTCGCCTTCGGCGGTCGGCTCGGGTGTGGGTGCTGCGGGCGCCTGGATCTGGGCGACAGCCTCGCCCGACGGGCCGGTGGTGCGCTCGCCGGCGCTGCCGCCGCTGCAGGTCACCGTGTAGGTGACGATCACGGACTCGTTGGCTGGACCGACCACTTGCAGCTGAGCGGCACGGTCACCGCCGCGGAAGGAGGCGGAAGACTGGCCGTTGACCGCGAAGACGCCGTTATAGGCAGTGAGGGTGTACGCGCTGACGCTGCCCTGACCCGAGGGGCAGGTGTACCCGGGCCAGGTGACCTGCACCGTGGCGTCGGGCTCGACCGTCGCCGGAAGCGACGGGGCGGCGGGGGCGCTGAGGGCCACCTGCGGGCCGTAGACGGTGAGGTCCACGACCGTACCGGCGGGAACGTTCGCCGTCGGGTTCACGCGGTAGACCTTGCCCTGGCTGCCCTCGTCGGGAGCGGCGTCGCCCTCGACGCAGTTGGCGCCGAGGCCCAGCTCGTCCAGCGCCGCGGACGCTTCGTCGCAGGACAGTCCCTCGAGCGCCGAGGCGTTGACGTTCACCGTGTCCGGAGTCGGCTCGGCGGACGGCGTCGTCGGCGTACGCGGCGGCTGGGCGCTGGACGTCGTAGACGCCGGCTCCTCGGAGTCGCCGTTGGACAGCAGCGCCCACACGGTGCCGCCCAGCACCAGCACCAGCAGCACGATGAGTGCGATGAGGGGCCACGTCCAGGGGCTGCGCTTGCGCTTGGGCTTGTCTTCGAGTTCGCCGTCGCCGGATGCCGCGTCGGCACCTGTCCCCATCGCCGTGGTGGCCGGGAGGATGCGCGTGGCATCCTGCGTCGACAGCCCCGGGTTGAGCAGCTGCGTCACCTCGTCGACGTCGGCGCCGCCGGCGATGGCCGGAACGGCCGCCGCGGCAGCGGCGACGTCGCCCCGGCGGAGCGCCGAGGCGGCCCGCGCGACGGCCGACGCCGTGGCGGGCCGATCTTCGGGCTTCTTGGCGATCATCGCCATGACGAGGTTCTGCACGGGAGCGGGGATCGTCGACGGCAGCGGCGGGGGCTGCTCGTTGATCTGCGCCATGGCGATCGCGACCTGCGATTCGCCGGTGAACGGGCGCTTTCCGGTCAGGCACTCGTACGCCACGATGCCGAGCGAGTAGATGTCGGTGGCCGGCGACGCCGCGTGCCCCGACGCCTGCTCCGGGGAGAGGTACTGCACCGTTCCCATGACCTGGCCGGTGGCCGTCAGCGGCACCTGGTCGGCGATGCGGGCGATGCCGAAGTCGGTGATCTTCACCCGGCCATCCGGGGTGATGAGCAGGTTTCCGGGCTTGATGTCGCGGTGCACCAGGCCCGCGGCGTGCGCCGCCTGCAGGGCCATCGAGGTCTGCGCGACGATGTCGAGCGTCTTGTCGACGGGCAGCGACCCCTCGCGCTCGAGGATGGTCGACAGGGCTTCGCCGGGAACGAGTTCCATGACGAGGAAGGCGCTGCCGTTCTCCTCGCCGTAGTCGAACACGCTCGCGATGCCCTCGTGGTTGACGAGGGCCGCGTGCCGGGCCTCGGCGCGGAAGCGCTCGAGGAACCCGGGGTCGCCCATGTACTCGTCTTTGAGGATCTTGATGGCGACGGTTCGGCCGATGACGTGGTCGGTGGCCTCCCACACCTCGCCCATGCCGCCGATCGCGATCCGCGAGTCCAGCTCGTATCGGCCGCCGAAGGTCACTCCCTGCGTCGGTCTCATCTGCTCAGCACCGCCTCCATGACCTTTGCCGCGATCGGAGCCGCGATCCTGTTGCTGCTGCCTGACTGTCCGAGCCCGCCGCCGTCCTCGATCACGACGGCCACGGCGACCTCAGGGTCGTCGGCCGGAGCGAATCCGGTGAACCACAGCGTGTAGGGATCGTCCACTCCGTTTTCTGCGGTGCCGGTCTTCCCGGCGACGTCTACGCCGTCTATTGTTGCACCGCTCGCGACCCCGGATTGGACATCCGCGACCATCATCGTGGTCATCGCCGCGGCGAGGTCCGCTGAGAGGGCGCGACCGAACTCCGTGTCGTCGAATCTCTGCTGCTCGGTGAAGTCGGCGGCGATGATCGCATCGACCATGCGGGGATTCATGACCACTCCTTGATTGGCGATGCCGGCCGAGACCATGGCCATCTGCAGCGGCGTGGCGCGCACGTCGCCCTGGCCGAACCCCGACAGGGCGGTCTGTGCGTCGTCGAGCGCCGGGGGATAGACCGAGGGCGTGGACTCCAGCGGGAGCGAGAACGAGGTGCCGAAGCCGTACTTCTCGGCCTCCTCGAGGATGACGTCGTCGCCCAGCTCCACGGCCAGTTCGGCGAACGGGATGTTGCAGCTGAGGCGCAGGGCGTCGGCGATGGTGACCGTCTCGCCCTCGCCGCAGGTGCCGCCCCCGGCATTGCGCACGATGCTCGAGGACTGCGGAAGCGTGTAGGTCGCCGGGTTGGGGAGGGTCGACTGCGCGGTCCACTCGCCGGTGGACAGGGCGGCGGATGCCACGACGAGCTTGAACGTCGACCCCGGCGGGTTCAGGTTGCCGGCGATCGCCCGGTTGTCCAGCGGCTTCAGCGGGTCGTCCTCGAGCGCGGTGTAGGCCGCCTCGACGGCGGCCGTGTCGTGCGAGGCCAGCAGGTTCGTGTCGTAGCTGGGGCTCGAGACCATCGCCAGGATGCGCCCCGTCGAGGGCTCGATGGCCACCACGGCGCCCCGCAGGTCGCCGAGGGCGTCGTAGGCGGCGCGCTGCACCGCGGCATCCAGGCTCAGGACCACGTTGGACCCGCGCGGCTGCTGACCGGTGATGATCTGCTCGATGCGCGAGAGGAACTGCGAGTCGGCGGTGCCGCTGAGCTCCTGGTTCATGGCGCGCTCAATGCCGGTGGCCGAACCCAGCACCGGGTTGATCCATCCGGTGACGGGCGCCCACATGTCGGGATCGGTGTAGACCCGCTGCCAGGCGTAGAGGTCGTCGCTGGGCACGGACATCGCGATCGCGGCGCCGCTGGCGATGATCGACCCGCGCTGCACCTCGAAGGTGTCGTACAGGGCGCGGCGGTTCAGCGGGTTGTCGCCGAGGGCATCGGCCTGCACCACCTGGATGACACTGGTCGATGCGAACAGCGCCAGGAACATCGCCAGCACCAGCATCGACAGTCTGCGCAGCTCTTTGGTCATCCGATCACCACCCGGGGACGGCTGCGCACGGCGTCCGAGATGCGCAGCAGCAGGGCCACGATGATCCAGTTCGCCACGAGCGACGAACCGCCGGCAGCGAGGAAAGGAGTCGTCAGGCCGGTGAGCGGGATGATGCGCGTGACGCCGCCGACCATGATGAACACCTGCAGGGCCAGCGTGAACGACAGGCCGGTGGCCAGCAGCTTGCCGAAGTCGTCCTGCCCGGCCAGTCCGATGCGGATGCCGCGACTGGTGAAGATCATGTACAGGCACAGGATGGCGAAGACGCCGATGAGCCCGAGCTCCTCACCGAGGCTCGGGAAGATGTAGTCGCTCTGCGACAGCGGTGTGAGCCACGGGCGTCCCTGTCCGAGCCCGGTGCCCAGCAGGCCGCCCTGCGCGAGCCCGAAGATGCCGTTGGCCAGCTGGTAGGTCCCGGCGCCGGCTTCGTACAGCTCCGGGTCGAAGGCGTTCAGCCAGTTCTCGAACCGGCCGCCGACGTACGGCAGCGCGCGCGAGGCGAGGAACGCGCCGCCCGCGGCGAGGATCAGCCCGATGAGCACCCAGCTGGTCTTGCCCGTGGCGACGTAGAGCATGGCGACGAACATGCCGAAGATGAGCAGCCCCGTGCCGAGGTCGCGCTGCAGCACGATGATGCCGAGCGAGCCCAGCCAGATCACCAGCAGCGGCCCGAGCTCGCGGGCGCGGGGCCAGGTCATGCCGAGGAACCGCGTGCCGACCGAGGTCAGCGACTCCCGCGTGCGCACGAGGTAGCCGGCGAAGAAGATCGCCAGGGCGATCTTCGCGAGTTCGCCCGGCTGGAAGGAGAAGATGCCGAGATTCACCCACACATCGGCGTTGGCGTCCGCCCCGAGCCCGGGGATGATCGGCAGGAGCATGAGCAGGATGCCGACGAAGCCGAAGACGTAGGTGTAGCGGAAGAGCACCCGGTAGTTGCGCAGGGCCACCACCACGGCGATCGCGGCGACGAGCGCGATCGCGGTCCATGCAAGCTGGCGGGTCGAGGTGGCAACCCAGCCGTGGAGGTCGTAGTGCAGGTCGATCCGGTAGATCATCGCGATGCCCAGGCCCGTGAGGACCGTCGCGATGGGGACGACGAACGGATCGGCGGCGGGGGCCACGAGGCGCAGCACGATATGCAGCGCCAGCACCAGAGCGGTGAGCCCGCCGCAGTAGATGAGGAATTTGGGATCGATCGCGCCGTTCGCGCCCAGCTGCACCAGGGCGAGCGCGGCGGCGTTGAGGGCGAAGGCGAAGAGCAGCAGCCACAGCTCCCGGTTGCGCTGCGTCTGCGGCATCCGGAGCTTCCGCAGCGCCTTGACGACGGTGGTGTCGGCCGTGACGTCGGGGGAGGCGGTCATGGCGTGGCCTCCGTCGTCTCGCGAAGCTGGGCGACGATGCGCTGCGCGTCGGTCAGCGACGAGGCCGAGATCGTCTCCTCGACGCTGTCGCGCACGAAGGCGGGCAGATCGTCGAGGTCGATGCCGGTGTCGGCATACGGCGTCGACAGCGAGATCGGTCCGATGGTCTGCTGGATGCCGCGGTAGACCACCACGGTGTCGGCGTCGGCGCCGACGTAGAACCGGGTCTGCGTCCACGAGTACGCACCGACCAGCGCGAGCGCGAGGGCGAGGAGCACGCCCACGAGCGAAATGACCCACCAGACGCGTCGGCTCTTCGCCCGGCGGCGATCCTCCTCGATGAGCTCTTCGAGGAACTCCGCAGCCGGCTCGAAGTGCGTGGGGTCGTTGGGCGCCTGCCGTACGGCGTGCAGCCACCCCGACCGGGTGGAGCGGGCGGCGGGTACCTCGACGCCGGTGGGGTTCGAGGCGGATCCGACGACCGTGGGGGTGCCGATGAAGACCGGGTGCTGCCCGCCGACGTCGACCAGCACGATCGTGACGTTGTCGGGTGCGCCGCCGTCCAGGGCCTGGCGCAGAAGGGTGTCGGCGGTGCGGCCCGGCGGCAGGCCCTGCCCGAGCGCCTTCGCGGTCTGCGCGTCGTCGACGACGCCCGAAAGGCCGTCCGAGCACAGCAGCCACCGGTCGCCGGGCTGGGTGGGCATGATGAACGTGTCGAGTTCGGGGTCGGCGTCGGTGTCGCCCAGCACGCGCATGAGCACGGAGCGGCGGGGGTGGTACCGCGCCTCCTCCGGAGTGATGCGCCCGGAGTCCACCAGCCGCTGCACGAACGTGTGGTCGGTGGTGATCTGTGTCAGCGTGCCCTCACGGTAGAGATAGACCCGCGAGTCGCCGATGTGGGCCAGCACCGCGTAGTCGTCGACCATGATCAGCGCGCTGACGGTGGTGCCCATGCCCGCGAGCTCCGGCTGCGCCTTGACCGTCTCGATCAGCCGTGTCGCGGTGTCGGCGATCGCGTCGCGCAGCGCCCGCTCGGCATCCGAGGGGGAATCGTACGAGTGGTCGAGGGCGGAGAGGCGGTTGATGGCGATGCTCGAGGCGACGTCACCGCCGGCGTGACCGCCCATACCGTCGGCGACGGCGAACAGGTTCGATCCCGCGTAGCCGGAGTCCTGGTTGTTGGAGCGCACCTTGCCGGTGTGCGATATCGCCACGCTCGAACCCTGGAACACCATGCGCCGACGTTCCGCTTACTTCCGCAGCTCGAAGGTCGTCGCGCCGACCTTGATGGGGGCGCCGACCTTGATCGCGACGGGGGCGGCGACGCGCTGCCCGTCGTGCCACGTGCCGTTGGTGGAATCGAGGTCCTGGATCATCCACTGGTCGCCCCACAGCACGAGACGTGCGTGGTGGCTGGAGGTGTAGTCGTCGCGGATCACGAGGCCGGACTCGCTGGAGCGGCCGATCGTGAGCGGCTCGTTGCCCAGCGGGAGCTCGAGGCCCGCCTTCGGGCCGCTGGTGACGACGATGCGCGTGACGGTGCCGGTGGTGGCCGGACCGCCCGCCTTCGGAGAGGGCGATGCCGGCTTGCCGCCGGTGGGGGCCGCGTTCCTATCCGCCACCGGGGTCGTGCCGCCGGGGGTCGTCGTGCCCGAGGCGGCAGCGGCCGCCGCGGGCTCCGGGAGCTTGCGCACCTTCACACCGAACAGATCCGCGCGCAGCGAGTAGATCACCGCGAACACGAAGAACCACAGCACCAGGAGGAATCCGATGCGCAGCAGCAGCAAGGTCAGCTCACTCATCGGCACCCCGTCGCACGTCGTAGGCGCGGGTGGCGTCCGCCGGGCGCGCGGGGCGGGTCGGCTGGGCCTGTGCCACTACCCGGAAGACGATGTCGGTGCGGCCGATCGTCACGGTCGAGTCCGGCGGCAGAGGCGCCTCGGTCACCCGCCGACCGTCGAGCTTGGTGCCATTGGTGGAACCGAGGTCGCGCACCATGGCGCGTTCGCCGTCCCAGAGGATCTCGACGTGCTTGCGGCTGGTGCCGGCGTCGGGAATGGTGATGTCGGCGTCGCTGCCGCGGCCGATCACCGTGCGGCCCTTCACCAGCGGATGCCGGGTGCCGTTGATGTCGATGACGCCGCGCCACGCCACGCTGCCCTGCGCGGTCTGCGAGTCGACGCGCAGGGTGCCGGTCGTGAGCTGGTCGTCGCGCGTGACCGAGATCGACACCGGTCCGGCGAACGAGTAACCCTGCGCGCGGGCGTGCTGGGCCACGAGGGTGTCGAGCTCTTCGCCCAGGGTGCTGCCGAACGAGCGCATGCGCTCCTCGTCACTCGGTGCCAGTCGCACGGTGAACGTGTTCGGCGCCAGGATGCGGTCGCGGCTGACGACGGCGGCCTTCGCGTCGAGCTCGGCGCGAAGCGCCGAGGCGATCTCGACGGGTTGAACGCCGCTGCGGAAGGTCTTCGCGAACGCGCCGTTCACAGCGCGTTCGAGCCCCTTCTCGAAGCTGTCAAGTAGTCCCACGCGACTCCTCAGGCAGGCAGACCGGTCGCTACATGCTAGTTGCACCGGCTGGGAGAACGTCATTTCGGGGTTCCTGGCTTCGCGAATGGCGGCCCCTGGCGGCATCCCCGCTGTACTCGGAGGCGGTGCAGGCGCGAAAGGCACCCCCGGAGTCGTGATATTCTCGGGAAGTTGAGTCCGCGCATGCGCGGCTCGCGCGAGTGGCGGAATAGGTAGACGCGCTGGCTTCAGGTGCCAGTGCCCGCAAGGGCGTGGGGGTTCAAGTCCCCCCTCGCGCACAACACGAAGAAGGGCCCCCGGACCGGGGGCCCTTCTTCTTTTGCCCGCGGCGGCCGCCAGCCGGGGCGCCTCGGTGAGCCGCGCCGGTCTCATGGATCGGGGCGGGCGGGGCGGACCGTGCCACCGCGGCATGCACCTGTGACGGACGGACGGGCGTGCGGAGGCCGTGCAGTAGGGTGAGGGCTCATTCGGAGGGGAAGGGCGGAACGTGACCGACGGGTGGGGCCGGCGGGGCGGTGACCGCCAGCGGGCGGGCGGGATCGCGCGGGGGACGAGATGAGCGTCGCGGATGCCGCGGCGCGCGGCGGAGCGGTGACGCTCGCCGGTCAACTGCTCCGTTTCGGTGTGCAGGCGATCGGCATCTTCGTGCTCGCACGTCTCATCGATCCCGCGGACTTCGGTGTCTTCGCGATGGTGGTGGCGGTGGTGGGCATAGCGACCGTCGTCGGGGACTTCGGCCTCTCGATGGCGGCGGTGCAGTCGCGCACGATCACGCACCAGCAGCGGAGCAACCTGTTCTGGACGAACAGCCTGCTCGGGGCCGGGCTCTGCCTGGCCGGCGTGCTGGGCGCGCCGGCGCTGGCGGACTTCTACGGCAACGAGGACGTCGACCCGATCATGCGTATGCTGTCGCTCACGCTCTTTCTGTCGGCGGTGACCGCGCAGTTCCGCGCGGAGCTGTCGGTTCAGATGCGATTCGGGTGGATCGCCGCCGCGGACGTCGCCGCAGCAGCCGTGGCTCTGGCATCAGCGATCATCATTGCGCTGCAGGGTGGTGGCACGTGGGCGCTCGTCGGGCAGCAGATCGCGCTGGTGGTGGTGCCGGTGCTAATCCTGCCGCTCGCCGCCCGCTGGGTCCCGGGCCGGCCCCGCCGGGACGAGGGCATGGGCGCCCTCTATCGCTATGGCGCGAACACGCTGGGGGTGCAGCTGTTCTCGTACGCCACGTCGAACGTCGACAGCATCCTGATCGGACGCGTGTGGGGCGCGGCTCCGCTAGGGGCCTACGACCGCGCGTACCAGCTCTTCCGACTGCCGATGACCCAGATCGCCGCACCCATGACGCGCGTCGCCCTTCCAGTGCTCTCGCGCGTGCAGACCGACGAGCGGTTCACCGCTTACGTGCACAAGGGTCAGCTGATCCTGGCCTACTGCTTCGGCGGCATGTTCCTGCTGCTCGCGGCCGTCGCGGACCCGCTCACCGAACTGGTGCTCGGCCCCGGGTGGGACGCGGTGGTACCGATCTTCGCGGTGCTCGCGGTCGGCGGCGTGTTCCAGGGCATCGGTTTCGTCTATCACTGGGTGTTCCTCTCGCTCGCGCTCACGGGACTGCAGCTGCGGTGGACTCTGATCGGTCGCTCGGCGATGGTGGCGATGATGGTCGTCGGAGTGGCGTTCGGCCCGGTGGGGGTGGCTGTCGGGTCGACGGTCGGGCAAGTCGTGATGTGGGCGCTGACGACGCGGTTCCCCCTGCGCCGCACCGGCATCGCCGCGGCTCCGCTGCTGCGGATCGCTGGTCGCCCCCTTCTTCTCTTCGCGCCGGTGAGCGCGGTGTGCTTCACCCTTTCCGCGACGCTGCTGTCCAGCTGGAGCGCCCTGGGGCAGCTCAGCGTGCTCGTGGGCATCTTTGCGTCCTGGCTCGCCCTCTGCCTCGCGGTGTGGCCTGGCGTGCGCGCGGATCTGCACCAGCTCGGGAACGTCCTGCGTCGCATCCGCTACCGCTGACGGCTGGCCGGTCGGCCGGTCGGCCGAACGCCGCGGTCGGCTAGCGGTGACACGGGCGCGCTCGCCGGTACACATCCGCGTAGGCGGCCGCGATGCGGGCCCACGAGCGGTCCTCCAGCGCAGGCTCACCGTCGAGGCTTGCGGTCGCCGCGAGCGCGGAAGTGATGTCGGCAGCGTCCAGCTCGCCGTCGAAGAGGCACACCCACCCGTCGCCGACGGCCGCAGCGATCTCCTCCGTGGAGGTGTTGCGGGGAACGAGCACTGGACGGTTCAGGGAGAGTGCGACCAGCAGGATGCCGGAATTATGCAGATCACGATAAGGGAGGACTACCAACTGCGCCGCCGTGACCTCTGTCACCAGCGCCGCGTCATCGACATGGGCGAGCACCGAGGAGATCCGGTGACCGGCATCCAGTGCGTCGAGCTGTTCCTGCAGCGGGCGGCGCATGCCCGGCCCAGGCTCGCCCACGACCCGAAGCTCCCAGCCCTCCTGTTCCGCCAGTCGGATGAGCCGCGGGACGTTCTTGTACGGCTCGATGCGTCCGATGGCCAGCAACCTTCCGGGCACCCGGTGCGCGGGGGGCAGCTGACCGAACCGCTCGCGATAGTCTCCGTGCGGAATGACCACCTGAGGTATTCCCGGGCGCGGAGGGGTGCCTGCGTTCAGCGCGACACGGACCGCGGCGCCGCCGATGATCCTCTCCACTACGCTCGCCTGTCGGGGGGAGAGCGCCGAGTGTGGCGCGAGGTTGTGGACCGTGTGGACGATGGGTACCCCCCGGGCGCGCCAGCGTCGCAGGAGGATGAGAGTCACGGCGCGCTTGACGGCTCCGACTGCGGGCCAGCGGGAACGGACGAAGAACTCCGGCCAGTGGATGTGAACGACGTCGTAGCGCGCTGCCAGAGCAGCGCGCCAGGAGAAGTACACGAAGTGGATGTCGTCGGGGGTGTCACGGGTGACTTGGTCGATGAACTTGACGGTGGGTCCCGGTGCTCCCACAGATTGCAGCACTCGCATGTCAGGACGCGGCCTTCACACGGGGGCCCCAGCGTCGTCTAAACCGATTCCGTAACGTCGTCGCAGGCGCTGGTCGAGCGATCCTCGCCAGAGCGCGGCCGGCCACAGCAGGAAGAGCGGCTCCCGGCGGTAGAACTTCACCGTCGACACCAGTTCGCGCACGATGGCCCTCATTCGCCAGTTCGCCGGGTCGCGAGACCACCCGTGCACCCACTCGATCCCGCCCGCGACGCCGACGGAGAGGCCGCGTCGCAGCGCGCGCAGCCCGAGCTCGACGTCCTCGTTGTAGAGGAAGTAGGACTCGTCCCACGTTCCGATGGCCTCGAAATCCGCGCGTCGGGCGGCCACGGCGGCCCCGGTGATCCACACGACCCGAGCGTGCTCGCGATCCCCGACCGTGCGCAGATACTGCGCGCGGGTGTCCCGTCGCCCCAGCCGATTGCCGACCTTCCACAGCAGGAACGGCCAGCCTCGCCCGTTGTACTGATAGCACCCGTCGGGGTGGGTGAGCCGGGGGGAGATCAGGCCGCCGTGCAGCGCGAGCAGGCGCCCGATCTCGGTGAGATCCGCGATCTGCACGCGGAGGTCGGGGTTGGCGAAGAGCACCAGATCACCGCAAGCCATTCGAAGGCCCAGGTTGTTGGCGGCAGCGAACCCGACGTTGCGCCCGGTGTGGAATACCCGCGCTCCCAGGCTCTCGGCGATCGCGACGCTGTCGTCGGCGGAGCCATTGTCCACGACGATCCACTCGACGCCGTCCTCCAGACGCAGGTGCGACCAGAAGGTCCGCAGGTCCGGTGCACTGTTGTAGGTCACCGTGATCAGTGACCACATCACGACATCACGATCCCGTGTTCGGGCCAGCGCGACCGCCCCAGCGTGCGAAAGGCTGTTCGGGCCAGCCCCGGCGAGCACTTGGCGGCAGCGCAGGTGACCAGCGTGCGGACATCGGCCGGGTGCCCGCCCAGCAGATCCACCCAGCGCACCCGCCGCGCCAGTTCAGAACTGGTGTCCTCCTCCAGCCGCGCGAATCGCCAGGTCTCCCGAAGGGCTCGCGCGATTATCACGCAGCGGAAGCGGACAGCGGCGCGGCGCAGCGCGCGGGACGTCTCCATGCGCATTACGGATTGGTCGGCGATCGTGAGCAGGCTGAGGAAGTTGGAAGGCTCGGCAACTCCACCGTTGCTGATGGATCCGTCGCGCTGGATGTAGGTGTACAAGGTGTCTCTGACGATCGTCACCGTGCGCAGTCGAGGAAGCACGCGCAGCAGCGCGCCGTGATCGGACTTCGACCGCAGGGCCGGGAAGGGTGCCGGCCCCAGGAGGTCTCGTCGGAAGAGCTTGTTCCAGAGCGCGCCGGTGCCGCGCAACAGACACGCGGCGGCCTTGTCACCGGTGAGCGTCGTCCGCTGCCGATAGCGCACGACCGGTTCGCGCCGGTCGAGCCGGGGGCCGTATCGGTACTCGGCGGAGCAGACCGCCACGTCGGCGTCGGTGGCCTGGATTGCGGAGACCATGAGCTCCACGAATCGATCCGACCAGCCATCGTCGACGTCGGCGAACCAGATGTACTCGCCGGCAGCCGCCTCGGTGCCGCGGTTGCGCGCGGCAGCCACGCCGCGGTTCCCGCTGTTCGCCACCACGCGCAGCCGCGGATCGCTCGCGGCTGCCCGGCGGGCGGTGGCGAGGGTGTCGTCCTCAGATCCGTCGTCGACCACGATCACTTCGATGCGGCGGTATGTCTGTCCGGTCAGCCGGGCCAGCGCTCCCGTCACATGCGCCTCGGCGTTGTATGCGGCGAGGACGATGCTCACGAGGGGTGGGTCGATCATCGAGTCCTCCCGAGTTGCTGCGCCGTGACCGGCGCGGAGGTGAACGCCAGCGGCAGGACGGCCAGCAGCGTCATGAATGGCAGCACCTCGATCGACTGGTAGACGGCGGTCTGGGCGAGGCACGCGGCGGCTCCCGCGCGCACCCAGATGTCTGTGGCGGGGATGGCGCGGACCACCGCGAAGAGCAGCCAATACGTGGCCACCGCGCCGACGAGGCCCAGGTTGAGCAGCTGCTGGAGGACGCTGGACTCGACTACTCCGATCGAGAGGCCGCCGAAGTTCCGCGTGATGTTGGTCACGAGACCCGTGTGGCTGCCCAGCACCAGAGGCGACTGCGTCCACATCTCCACCCCGGCCTGCCACTGCGCCAGACGGCCGACGTTGCCCGTCGACTCGATGTCTAGTGCACTGAGAGCACGATCGAGCACAGGGGACCCCTGAAGGAACAGCAGTGTCCCCGCACCTGCGAGAAGACCGACGATCACGGTCGCCAGACGCGTTGACGCCGTGCGACTGAAGAGCAAGGCGAAGAGCAGGGTGAAGGCGAGGATCATCATGCCCGAACGGGAATAGCTCAGCAGCACACCCATCACGGCGACGCCCGAGCCCAGGATCGCGAGCGCCGAGCGGCCCCGCATCCATACCCCGAAGAGCATAAAAGCAAGAACGGCCAGCACGAGCGGATAGTGGAGGTAGCTTCCGGTCAGACCTGCGGGCCGGACCAGAGCTTCGACCGAGGCCTGGTCCGAGCCCGACGCGAATGACCAGCCCAAGCGCTGCTGCCCCGTCCCGACGGCCACCTGCAACACCACGACGGCGACCCCCGCGGGCGCCACCACCCGGAGGTTGTCGGAGGTCCGGGTGCGGTCCGTGCCCCAGCAGAGCAGGAGACCCAACGCGGAAAAGGTGCCTATGTAGAGCGCCGGCGCCACGATCGACCCGAGATGCCAGGTGTTGACGGTGATGATCGCGGATGCGATGCCGCCGGCGACGAGGGCATAGAGCGCGACGTAGACGCCCCATCGCCGCGCCCTGCCCGGCACGGGGGTGGCGCGAACGCGCAGAACGCCCACGAGCAGCAGTGCGCAGATCAGCTGCACGGCGTAGGCCGGCTGCTTGCCCGTAACGGTCTCGATGGCGCCGCGTGCGGTCACGGCCATCAGCAGCACGAACACCGTCGCAGCCAGGAGCGGCCGGATCGTTGCGGGTCGTCCGGCGACCGGGCCCGTGCGCGCCATGATCGCGACGGTCACGATCTCGCCCCGTTCACGGCATCCGCAAGACGGCGCAGCGCCGCGTCGGCGCGCAGGACCGCGGCGCCGTCGGCCGTCCGCTGAGCGTGGACCAGATCGAGGTAGGGGCCCACCGCGTGCGGAGCGTCGACGGTGACCCCGTCGTGGGCGCACAAGCCTGCCGCCCTCAGCGTGCGGGCGAGCTTGACGTCGGGGTGTCCGATCACGATCGCCGGCGCAGCCCCGTCGACCGCGCCGACAATGAGGCCGTGGACGCGGTTGCCGACGACGACCGCCGCGGCGCTGTACAGTGCGCGCACCTGACGCTCGAGGACGGTGAGGCTTCGGGTGTCCGTCCCCACGTGACGCAGGCCGAGCCTCTGGGCGAGCGCCGCCGTTCCCTCGTGATCGCGCAGAGCCTGGCTCACCGCGACCGGTTCGAGTCCGTGGCGGCGGGACCACGACACGACGGACTGCAGCACCTCGTCCGATGGCAGCGGCCAGTCTGCCCGATACACCAGTGCGACGTAGCGCCGCTCTTCATCCGGTGGCCGCGGGGACAGGGAGAAGGCCCAGTCGGGAGAGACCTCGCCGCGACCGTACATGCGCCGTGATTCTTCATCGCGCCACGTGTTGCGGCGCGCCAATCGTGCCGCGACTTCGTGGCCGACGCTCGCGGGAAGCACGCGATCCCGAGCACCGAGGCCTACTCGGAAGCCGGGATTGCCCACCAAGCGACCCAGCAGCAGGAGCCAAGCCGACGCCACCCCGAGCCCGAACTCGGTGCGACTCGAGGAGATCTCGCCAGGGTTGGACAGGAACCGCGCCCGGCGGGGGCGCAACATGCGCAGTGAAGCAATGAGGAGCCAGCGGGAGAACGAGCGATACAGCGCAGCGTCGGGTGGCAGTTGCAGGGCGGCGAGGTAGTCAGCGGGGGCGTCGCCCACGTAGACATGCCAGCGGTAGTCAGCGCTGAGCGCGTGCACGAAGGCGCGGCGCAGCAGGGCGTCGCCGAGATTGTCGTACTGGCCGGACAAGTACGTGAAGGTTGCTACCCGCGCGGAGGACGCCTGCGCCGGCGCCTCATCCAATGCGGCAGCGGGCGCCGATGACACGATTTCCCCAGATCATCACTTCCCCCAAAGAAGTACCGGTCGCTGCCTCACGGTCGTTGTGAGGCAGGAAGCGCCGTTCGGGACGGCCCGGATGGAGCACACCATAGCAGTAGCCCTCCGCGGCGCAACCGCCGGCTCTGCCCACATGCTCGGGTCGAACTGAATGCTCCCTGGTGAATTGTTGTGCATTTGCTGAAAGACCGATACATTCCGAACACCTGCCCTCCCGAGGGGCAGCGAGTCGTCGCGTCGTGGGGATGCGGCATCTCGAAGAACCCGACGCCCTCCAGCATCCTTTGGGGGATGGGGGCGTCGCTCGTGCCCGTGGGGAGTCACGACATGCGTCAGTCTTTGGTCAATGGGGATCGCAACGACAAGGCGGCACCGCCGCGCTGGTCGCGACGACTGCGAGGCGGTGCAGTCGCCGCGGCGCTTGCGCTCGTGTGCTCCGGGCTGGTGGTGGCCCCGGCAGCAGCGCACGACTACGTGCTGCCCACGTCGCCGGCACAGTGGCCGTCGCCGTACTCTCCGCTGCCGGCTGCGGAGGTGGTCGCCGACAACAGCCAGACTCTGACATTCGACGGTGCGGACCCCGGCCTGCACGATGCTGACGGCCAGGACACCGGGTTCACCGTCGTGCAGCCATCGTCGGCGGAGCAGTCCGTCGCCATCGACCCTACGGCGAAGTATCAGGGCTATTACCTGCCGCAGTTTCTCGACGTCGCCGCCGGCAAGCTCACCATCAGCCCCACGAAGGGCATCGCCTTCTTGACGATGCCGGCCAACGCGAGCGGCAATGATCGGTGGAAGAACACCCAGGACAACACGCTGGGCGTTCCGATTGATCCGGCGGGCAAGAAGCTCCTCTTCACGACCACCGTGTCGATGCCCGCGAACGCATCCGACTCGGCGCAGGGTGGCATCTGGTTCGGCCCGAACGATGACAACTATCTCAAGCTCGTCGTGACGGCCCCGAGTGCCACGACGCGGCAGGTGCAGTTGTCGCGGGAAGTCGCCGGTGTCGCCAACACCAATGCCGGATCGGTCGACCAGGTCAGTGTGAACGTGACGATCCCCGCGTCCACCGCGGTGAATCTCGCTCTCACCGTCGATGCGGTGGCGAACACCGCCTCGGCGACCTACAGCCTCGGCAGCGGCGCGCCCATTTCGGTGGGTTCCGTGGCCGTTCCGGCCAACTTCACCAACGGGGATCTCGTCCCCGCCACCTTTGACACAGCCGACGCGCAGACCAACGGGTTTGCGGGTCTCTTCGCCACGCGTCGCAACATGGCCAACGAGACCGTCGCCGTGCCGTTCGCCTTCGATGACTTCACCGTCGCCGAGCTCGACGCGATCGCACCGGCAGCCCCGGCCGACCTCGTTGTCTCAAGCTCTCTTGACGTGACCGAGCTGCAGTGGAACGCGCCCGCCGACACCGACGTCGCCGGTTATCGCGTCTACCGATCCGCGACGACACCCGTCGCGGCGACGGCGGCGAACCTGCTGACCGGCAATCTGCTCGCCGATGTGAAGTACACCGATGAGCGGGTGTTCGTTGGGCAGTCATGGAACTACGCCGTTCATGCCGTCGACGGTTCGGGCAACGTCTCCCCTGCCGCGACGGGGTCGGCCGTCGTGCCCGCCCCGACGGGAGACCTCGTCGGAAAGTACGACTTCACTACTGCGGCCGGTGCCCTGGCGCCGGGATACACGCGCGACGCCGGTGGCCCGTACAGCGAGGCCGCTGGCTTCGGCTGGGTCACCGTCGACGGTGACGGACCCTTCGACTTCGGCCTCAACGCCCGCGTGCGCACTGAGCTCAACGGGATCACGGACAGCCGTCTGCCCACGCTCATGCACATGCAGTACGGCACCGCCTCATCGACCACGGTGGGCCAAGGGGTCATCAACGAGCAGGGCATGTGGGAACTCGCTGTACCCAATGGCCGATACAACGTCGTGGTCGCCGCCGGCGACACCAGTACAGGCAACTTCGACAGTTCGCACACCCTCGTCGTCGAGGGTGTGACGGCGATCGATCACTTCGCGGGTGCTGCGCCGCTGTACTTCGAACAAGGCGTCGTTCAGGTCGAGGTCACCGACGGCAGACTGACCGTCGCTCCAGGAACCGACGCGACGACCAAGAACACGAAGATCTCCTTCGTTGAGGTCTACGCGATCCCCACCCCGCCTCTCACTGCCGTCGGTGGGCTCTCGGCCGCCCACGACTTCGAGACGGACACCGTTGCGCTGAGCTGGGATGCAGTGGACGGTGCGGAAGGTTACAACGTGTTCCGGAGCACGACGAGCCCGGTCGACACGACTGTGCCGCTGAACGCCGCTCCGCTGACGGAAACTTCCTTCGCCGACGGCGACATCGACCCGGATACGACGTATCACTACACGGTCGTCGCGGTCTCCGCCGCTGCACCCGACTCCGCCCCCGCCACCGAGGTGAGCGTGACCGTGCCAACCGAGCCCGTCGTCGTGGAGCCCCCGGCCGCACCGAGCGGAGTGTCGGCAGTCGCCGACACGGACAGCGTGCTGCTTACGTGGACCGCCGTCGCGGACGCCACGGGCTACCGGGTCTACCGTGCGCAGACGCCGACCATCTCCACCGCAGGTGAGCCGCTCGCGCAGACCGCCGCCGGGACGACCTCGTTCGACGACCTGACGGCCGCCGCCGGCACCATCTACTACTACGTCGTGCTGACAGAGGCGGATGCCGATGGAGCGACTGTCGTGTCGCCCGCCTCCGCAGTGGTCTCGGCGACCGTCGGCCAGACGCCGGCGCCCGGCGCGTGTGAGGCGTCGGAGTGGTCGGTGGATTACTTCGCCGGTTCGAAGCTGGCCGGTGCGCCGGTGGCGGAGCTGTGTGCGGGAGAGATCGACCAGGCGTTCGCTTCGGGTGTGTCGCCGGCGTCGGGTGTGTCGTCGACGTACTACTCGGCCCGGTTCTCCAAGACGATCGACGAGGGCGCGGGGACGTATGTGTTCACTGCGGTCCACGACGACGGTGTACGGGTGTTCGTCGACGGTGAGCAGCTCATCGGGGCGTGGTTCAACCACAGTGGTCAGGTTCCCAAGGTCGCGTCGGTGAACCTCGACGACGGTCCTCACGAGATCGTGGTGGAGTACTACCAGGCCACCGGTGACGCCAAGCTCAACGTCTCCTACGAGCGGACAGCTGCGGGGACGTGTGAGGCGTCGGAGTGGTCGGTGGATTACTTCGCCGGTTCGAAGCTGGCCGGTGCGCCGGTGGCGGAGCTGTGTGCGGGAGAGATCGACCAGGCGTTCGCTTCGGGTGTGTCGCCGGCGTCGGGTGTGTCGTCGACGTACTACTCGGCCCGGTTCTCCAAGACGATCGACGAGGGCGCGGGGACGTATGTGTTCACTGCGGTCCACGACGACGGTGTACGGGTGTTCGTCGACGGTGAGCAGCTCATCGGGGCGTGGTTCAACCACAGTGGTCAGGTTCCCAAGGTCGCGTCGGTGAACCTCGACGACGGTCCTCACGAGATCGTGGTGGAGTACTACCAGGCCACCGGTGACGCCAAGCTCAACGTCTCCTACGAGCGGACAGCTGCGGGGACGTGTGAGGCGTCGGAGTGGTCGGTGGATTACTTCGCCGGTTCGAAGCTGGCCGGTGCGCCGGTGGCGGAGCTGTGTGCGGGAGAGATCGACCAGGCGTTCGCTTCGGGTGTGTCGCCGGCGTCGGGTGTGTCGTCGACGTACTACTCGGCCCGGTTCTCCAAGACGATCGACGAGGGCGCGGGGACGTATGTGTTCACTGCGGTCCACGACGACGGTGTACGGGTGTTCGTCGACGGTGAGCAGCTCATCGGGGCGTGGTTCAACCACAGTGGTCAGGTTCCCAAGGTCGCGTCGGTGAACCTCGACGACGGTCCTCACGAGATCGTGGTGGAGTACTACCAGGCCACCGGTGACGCCAAGCTCAACGTCTCCTACGAGCGGACAGCTGCGGGGACGTGTGAGGCGTCGGAGTGGTCGGTGGATTACTTCGCCGGTTCGAAGCTGGCCGGTGCGCCGGTGGCGGAGCTGTGTGCGGGAGAGATCGACCAGGCGTTCGCTTCGGGTGTGTCGCCGGCGTCGGGTGTGTCGTCGACGTACTACTCGGCCCGGTTCTCCAAGACGATCGACGAGGGCGCGGGGACGTATGTGTTCACTGCGGTCCACGACGACGGTGTACGGGTGTTCGTCGACGGTGAGCAGCTCATCGGGGCGTGGTTCAACCACAGTGGTCAGGTTCCCAAGGTCGCGTCGGTGAACCTCGACGACGGTCCTCACGAGATCGTGGTGGAGTACTACCAGGCCACCGGTGACGCCAAGCTCAACGTCTCCTACGAGCGGAGCGGTGCTGCCGACACGACACCGCCGGCGCCGCCCAGCGACGTGGCCGCGACAGCAACGGACAACTCCCGGCTGGCGCTCAGCTGGGACGCGAGCGTCTCGACCGATGTCGCCGGGTACAACCTCTACCGCTCGACGCAGCCCGGCGTCGCGCTGACCGCAGCGAACAAGCGCAACGTGTCCCCGATCACCGGCAGCGAGTACCTCGACATCGTCGACGCCGACACCACGTACTACTACGTGATGACGGCAGTCGACCAGGCCGGAAACGAATCGGTCGCATCGGGGGAGACCAGCGGGGTGTTCGTGTCCGCGCCGGACGAGGAGGCCCCGTCCGCGCCGACCGGCCTGACAGCGGTAAACGGCGACGCCGAGGTGACCCTCACGTGGACCGCTCCGGCGGCTACGGACCTGGCCGGCTATCGCGTCTATCGCTCGCTCGAGTCGGGCGCATTCCTCGGCGACGTCGTCGCATCGGGCGACCAGCTCGTTGTCGCGACCACGTGGCTGGATGCGGATGCCGACAACGGCACGACCTACTTCTACCAGGTCACCGCCGTGGACGCCTCGGGCAATGAGTCGTCACCGTCGAACGAGGCGTACGAGACCCCGCGTGAGGCAAACAACGTCGACATCAAGGTGGACTTCACCGCAACGAACGCGGTCCCCGCCGCCGGCTACCTCGCCGACTGGGGGCAGCCGTTCGGGCCGCGTTCGAGCGCCGGTCAGGGGGCCGGCTACTCGTTCGGATGGACGGACGAGGACGGCCACGCGGTGTCGCTGGTCGGAAACGGCCGGGATCGCGGGCGCGCGGGCGTGGATCCGCGTCTGGACTCGATCGTCCACATGCAGTACGGCGACGTCGACGGTGGCAACGGCGCGAACGGCGTCAAGGTCGACGGGCAGTGGGAGCTCGCGCTCCCGGGCGGGCTCTACCAGGTGATCGTCGCGGTCGGAGACGAGGCGGGCGCCGATTCGTACGATTCGCAACACGTCGTCAACGTCGAGGGGGCCCTCGCTATCAACGGGTTCCAGGGCTCTGCCGCGCAGGAGTACACCACCTACACAACGACCGTCGGCGTCTGGGACGGGCGGCTCAC
This sequence comes from Microbacterium sp. zg-Y818, assembly GCF_030246905.1. Taxonomy (NCBI): domain Bacteria; kingdom Bacillati; phylum Actinomycetota; class Actinomycetes; order Micrococcales; family Microbacteriaceae; genus Microbacterium; species Microbacterium sp. zg-Y818. The sequence continues at coordinate 37,088 of NZ_CP126741.1, forward strand.
CCTCGATGCGCGCGGCGGGTTCAATTCGAAGATCGCCTACGTCGACGTCGTCGGGGTCGCGTTCGAGCAGCCGCACGTGACCACGATCTCGCCCGAGAACCGTGAGACGGCGGCCGACCCCCAGGGCGGCGTCGCCGCGAACTTCGCGAAGGTGCATGCGGGCGCCGGTGTGGACAACGCCTCGATGATCGGCAACGTCCGGGTCTTCAAGGTCGCCGACGGAACCGAGGTGGCCGGCACGGTCAACAGCTCTGGCGGCAACGACACGATCAACTTCTATCCGGACGGCGGGTTCCTTCCGAACACCATGTACCGCGTCGAGATCGGAGTGGGGGTCAAGGACCTGTTCGGCAACTCCTTCCTCCCCTTCTCGTCGGTGTTCACCACGGGGGCCGGGGTGATCATCGGTGGCGATGAGTTCACTCCGCTGACGAACGTCGCGTTCGAGAAGGTGGAGATCACCCTCCCGGGTGTCAACAAGTTTTGGGCGTCGTTCGCCTTCGGCCCCGACGGCAAGCTGTACGGCTCGACCATCGGGCAGGGACTGTACCGGTTCACGGTGAACGCCGACGGGACGCTGTCGAACATGGAGAACCTCGGCTACGCCGGTTACGCCATGGTCGGCCTGCTGTGGGACAAGAGCTCCACGGCGAGCGACATGAAGCTGTGGGTCACGAAGACCTCGGCGAACGTGGGCAACGAGCAGGCACAGTTCATCAGCGGCATCAGCCTGCTGACCGGACCCAACCTGCAGAACGAGAAGAAGGTGTTCACGGGGCTGCCGCGGTCCCAGTCCGACCACCTGACGAACTCGATGGTCTACGGCCCCAACGACGACATCCTCGTCCTGCAGGGGTCGAACCAGGCCGCCGGCGACCTCGACAGCTCGTGGGGTCAGCGCGGCGAGCAAGTGCTGACGGCCGCGCTGCTCTACTTCGACGCCGAGCACCCGCGGGTCCAGGCCGCGGTCTCCGACGCTGAAGGCGACAATCCCCAACTGGTGCAGACGGCATCCTCCGGGCTCGCCGGTGAGAACGCGGCGAACGGCTACTCCGCCGCTGCGCCGTACAACCCCTATGCAGCCGATGCCCCGCTGAAGATCTACGCGACGGGCATTCGCAACGCCTACGACCTGACCTATCACTCCAACGGTCACATCTACGTGGCCACCAACGGCACGGCAGGCGGCGGCAACTCGCCGGGCGTGACGTACAACCAAGGCACCGGAGCGTTCACCCGCGTCGCAGCCCCGGGCATCCCCGGCTTCAGCTCGGTCAACGGCCAGGACCTGACTGCAGCATGCCAGGCCCGCGTCGCCCGGACGGCCGCGGACCCGACGGTGCCGGACTACCAGCCGACGTCGGTGCCGGCCGTCGCCAACCACCCGACGCAACGTGACCACCTGTATGACGTCCAGAAGGGCTGGTACTACGGCCACCCCAACCCCACCCGGTGCGAGTTCGTGCTTCATGAGGGCAACGACTCCGCCAACCCGCCGAAGTCGGCGGGCCAGGGCGGATCCAAGTACGCGCTGGGTGTGAAGGCCGAGTCCAACTATGGCGGGATCGCCTATGACTTCGAGTTCAACAAGAGCCCGAACGGCACCATCGAGTACCAGAGCAAGACGTTCGGCGGACAGCTGGAGAACCGCATCGTCGTCGTGCGCTTCTCGAACAACAACGACCTCATCTTCCTGCAGGCCGACAGCGTAAGCGGGGAGATCCTGGGTGGTCAGACCGAGGTGGGCATCACCGGCGTCGCCAACTCGACGATCGGCGGGGTCGGCGGGTTCAACGACCCGCTCGAGGTGGTGGAGGACACTCGTAACGGCAACCTTTATCTGAACCAGTACGACCGTGCCGGGAATCAGCAGAAGCTTTACCTGCTGCGCGTTCCGGCCAATCAGCAGGCGGCGAAGGTCAGCGTCGACAAGAGCGAACTGGTGATGTCGGCTGTCACCAGCAACGGCCCTCTCGTGGACTCGACCGCAGCGCACCGCACGGACGCGGAGTCGATCACGGTGACTAACTCCTCGACCGAGGGGCAGTCGCTCAGCGTCACCGTCGGCGGGGCTAACGCCTCGGAGTTCGCGGTGCAGGGGACGGTGCCCGCGTCGCTGGCCCCCGGAGCCTCGGCGACGTTCACCGTGCGCTTCACCCCAGGCACCACGGCAGGCAACCGCTCCGCGGTGCTCACGGTGGGCGGGAACTCCTCCGCGGTGTCCGTCGGTCTGCACGGACTGGCCATGAGCGGCATCCAGGGCGGCTACGAGCCGACATTCGCCCAAGTCGTCACGACGCTCGGGCATAACATCAACGTCGGCTGGACCAACCTGGCCGGCGGCATGCAGCCGGTGGCTAAGGGCGACGAGGTGCTGGAGCCGCTGTTCGTCAAGGCCGGTTCGGCGAACGTCACCTGGAAGCCGCTGGCCCACTACGCGCCGGCGGACTCGGTCACCTTCGGGTGGTACACCGGCGACGGCACGGCGGCACAGCGCACACCGCTGGGCACGATGGACGGGACCAAGAGCGGGGGCTACCAGTCCCTGCTGCCCCCCACCGGTACCGGATCGACGATGTCGTTCGATCCCGGCCAGTCGGAGTTCGGGCTCTTCTATTTCTCGCCCTACTTCAGCCGCTACGGGTTCACCGAGGATCGGCTGAACTCGCCGGCCGCCAGCGCGCACCGGGCGCGGGTGTACCCCGCAAAGAACCGCAACGGCGTCACCATCCCGAACAGCTACATCGTCGCCTTCGAGGATGCCGACAACGGCGATTACCAGGACTACGTCTTCCTGGTGAGTGGTTTGAAGCCGGTCACCGACACCGGCTCCGGCGGGGAAGCGGTCAAGGTCGACTTCACGACGGCCTCCGGTGACCTCGCCGCCGGGTACCTGCGCGACTTCGGACAGGCTTTCGGGCCCCGCGCGGGGGCCGGTCAGGGCAGCGGCCTGACCTTCGGCTGGAAGAACGTCGATACCGAGGACGACATCGACATCTCGGTGGGCGGCACCACGAACGTCGGCAACGGCCGCGACCGCAACACCGCGCAAGCCGACGTGCGCCTGGACAGCTTCATGCACATGCAGCCCGAGTCTGTGCCCTCCTTCAACGGGACGGCGGTCGACTCCTACTGGGAGATGCAGCTCCCCAACGGCGACTACGAGGTGACCATCGGTGTCGGCGATCCCGCCGTCAACTCCGATCCGGAGATCCACGCGGTCGACGTCGAGGGGATCAACGTCGTGAGCGCCTTCACGCCGTCCGGGACGGCAGGCTCCAACGGCCGGCACAAGATCTCCACCGGCGTCGTCACGGTCGCGGACGGTCACCTGACCGTGATGGGGTCGGGCGTGAACACCAAGATCGGGTTCATCGACATCGTCCCCACCGACGACGCGACCAATCCGGGCGGCGACGACCCGTCGGACGGAGCGCAGGTGAAGGTTCGCTTCCAGCCGGAATCGGCGCCGCTCTTGGACGGATGGACGGCAGAGACCGGTACGGCGTTCTCGACGCAACGTGGCTACGGCTGGTTCAACGCGGCGACCGATCAGCCGGTCGACCGCCCCGCGGCCACGCGGTACCGCACCGCGCCGCTCGTCGGCGTCGCGTATCCGACCGATGAGAGACTCAAGACCTTTGGGTTCCTCGACAACTCGACGCAGCCGACCTATACCAACGGCTACTGGGAGTACGTGCTGCCCAACGGCACCTATGAGGTGGGAGTGTCCGTCGGCGACGCCAACTACATCGACTCGACGCACGGCGTCCTGGTGGAGGGGCAGCCGGTCATCAACGGATTCGTTCCGACGGCTGCGACGCCCTTCCAGACCGGTGTCCGCACGGTCACCGTCACCGACGGGCGCCTCACGATCAGCAACAGCGGCACGAACACCAAGGTGAACTGGGTGTCGATCAAGGGAGACGGGCTCACACCCACCGACCCGACGAGCGTGGCGAGGTACAGCTTCCGACCCGCCTCGGCCCCTGTTCCCTCCGGCTGGACCGCGGACACCGGGACGGCGTACAGCACGATCGCCGGTCACGGGTGGCTGGTGGACGGCATTCCCGCCGACCGGTCGGACATGACGCGCCTGCGCACGTCGCCGGCCGGAGACCCCACGCGCCAGGGCATGATTCTGATGCAACGAATGACGACCTCAGGCGGCGTCGCCATCGTCAGCTCGACGGGCGTATGGGAACGCGCCTTGGCGAACGGGACATACACCGTCACCGCGTCGGTCGGTGACGCGGACTTCACCGATTCCGTGCACGGCCTCACCGCGGAGGGGACACAGCTGATCACCGGTTTCACACCTACCAGCGGCACGATGTTCACCACGGGCACCGCAGAAGTGACGGTGACCGACGGAAAGCTCACGCTGCAGCCGACTGGCTTGAACACCAAGCTGAACTGGGTGACCATCAGCGGCACCGCGATTACCGCCCCGAGCGTCGTCGTCAATGTCAACGGCGTGCCGGTGCAAGACGAGGCGGAGACGGGGGAGGCGATCGTCACCGCCTCGGCGGTCGCGGCATCCGGAGCGTCCATCACCTCGTTCACGTACTCCGTCAACGCAGGAGCACCCCAGGCGTATGGTTCGCCGATCTCGCTCAGCACTCCAGGCGACTACGTGCTGGTGTTCGAGGCCACCGACTCGACGGGCAAGATCACCGCGCGCACGGTGGAGTTGACCGTTCTGAACATCGGCGGCGCGCTCAAGCTGACGAACACGCAGGTGCCCCGTCAAGTGGACGGCTCACCGCTGCCCGGGCTGCAAGACGACGTCGTCGTGCTGCACCGCATGAATTCTGGCACCACGTCAGGCGGCACGCTGCTGTACCGCACGTATGAGAGCGCGACGCTCAACCTGACCAACACCGGAACGAAGGACCTGCGGGTCACCTCGCTCGCCCTCGGCGGGGCCCAGCCCGGCCAGTTCGAGCTGGTCAACCCCCCAACGCTGCCGTTCACGATCGCGCCGGGCGGCACGCAGTCGCTGTCGGTCGCGTTCACCGCCAACAGCGGGGCGAAGGGCGTGCGGACGGCGACCCTGACGATCGCCTCGAGCGATCCGGCTGCCGCGGCGCGCGTCGTGCAGCTGCGCGGCGGCTACATGACCGCCCCGGAGGGGAACAGCGAGTTGTCGTTGGAGCAGATCTTCCAGCTGTTCAACAGCTCCACGACGTCAGGCAGCGCCGGCTTGGGCCTCGGAAACGGATCGGAGCTCCCGGGCGCCGCCCTGGACGGTGAGGAGCATCGCTCGGCGCTGTGGCGGCGTATGGACACCACGAAGCCCGTACAGGCCGTGCAGCTGGCGGCATTCCATGGCCAGGGCGGCGCGGAGACGTTCACCGTGGGCAACCTGTCAGCCTCGATGACCGGACTCGACGCGCAGTCGGTGTATCCCAAGACGGGGGCGGGAGCGCTGACGGCGATCAACGGGGTGCCCAACGCCGCCACCTTCGCGCTGGGTGTCAGCGGCAAGCTCACCAGTCGCACCGATTACATCGCGGTCAAGACGTGGCCGGTCAAGAACGCCGCCGGCGCGATCATTCCGGGCGCCTGGTTCATCGGGCATGACTACGTCAGCTCGGGTGGGGGTCCCACCTCAGGGGGTGGCTGTGGCAACGGCGCGACTAACTGTGACTTCCAGGACAACGTCTACCTTGTCACCAACGTCCTGCCGGTCACCGGGGATGCCACGCCTCCGGCTGCCCCAGCGGCGCCGACGGGCTCGGCGGATGCCACGGGCGTGAACCTCTCATGGCCCGCGGCGACCTCGGGTGACGTGATCGGCTACCGCGTTGAGCGGTCGGCGACTGCCGGTGGCACCTACACCGTGGTCAGCGGCGGCGGGTTGGTGGTGGGGACCGTCTTCCGTGACGCCGCCGCTGCCCCGGCCGCGACGACCCACTACCGTGTCGTCGCGGTGGATGCCACCGGCAATGCAACCCCGGGTGCTTCCGCCCCGGTGGACACGTCGGCTCTCGCAATGGCACCCATCCGCATCAACGCCGGCGGCGGGGCGGTGACGCTCAACGGCGTGAACTGGCAGGCGGACACCTTCTTCGCCGGTGGGAAGACGTACTCCAACACGCAGGTGACGCAGATCGCCGGCACCAACGACGATCTGCTCTACCAGTCGGAGCGCAGTTCGACCACGGACCAGGGCACGTTCAGTTACGCCGTCCCGGTTCCCGCGTCAGGCAACTACCAGGTCGTGCTCCACTTCGCGGAGATCTACCACGGCGCGACCGGCGGCGGCGCCGGCGGCGCCGGTAAGCGCGTGTTCTCCGTCAACATGGAGGGCGGTCCGGTCGAAGTGGTCAACCTCGACCTCAACGCCAAGGTCGCTCCGATGACCGCTTACGCCGAGACCCGCACGATCGCCGTGACGGATGGCACCCTGAACCTCGCGTTCACGGCCTCGGTCAACCAGCCCAAGGTTTCCGCCATCGAGGTGATCCACGTTCCCTGAGCGCGCCTCGCCCGGCTCATGACCGGCCCGCTCACCCTTCGGCCACCCAGATGCCAGGGGCGGGCGGGCTCCTGACCGCCGCCGTTCACCGGGCCTCGACGCCGCCAAGCCCGGTCCCCGGGGGGCGGCCACGGAAGGCGCCGGGTCAGATGCCGTCGAGCACGGGGAGCAGGGCGTAGAGGAGCTCACCCGTATGCCGGGCCGCGGGCGCTGCGGGCTCGCGCGAGACCTCGGCGAAGCCGATGCGCTGGAGCACGGCGATGGCGGCGGCGTTGTCGGCCGCGACCCGCGCGTACAGCGGCCGGATCGGCTCACGGGAGACCAGCATCCGCAGTGCCTGGGTCGCCAGCCCTCTTCCCCGCGCGGCCCGGGCGATCCAGAACACCACCTCGCGGTCGTCCTTGAAGGTGAAGGTCCCGGCAGTGCCCACGAAGGCGCCGTTCTCGGTGACGGCGAAGGAGTCGATGTCGTCCGAGGCGCGTTCGGCGGCGATCGAGGCATCGAACACCGACCGATCCAGGGGGTCCTCCACCGTGACCCCCGGAAGAGCGGCGGCAGCGGCGGGTTCCCGGATGAGCATCTCGTACATCGCGTCGAGGTCGTCGTCTAGCAGGGGGCGAAGCTCCAGGTGTGGCATCCGGCCACGCTACCGGCGCCCGTGGACCCCGCGACCGGCTTGACAGGCGCATGCAACGGTTTTGTCACAACGAAAATCGGGGGCTGACGCGGCACGCCTCGTTCGTTAGCGTATGGATCGTCGGGGCGACCGCTCCGGCATCCTCAGCACGAAGGCAATTCATGGCTACGCAGGGCACCGTCAAGTGGTTCAACTCCGAAAAGGGCTTCGGCTTCATCGCACCGGATGAGGGCGGCGCCGACGTCTTCGCTCACTACACCGCGATCGAGGCGAGCGGCTACCGCTCGCTCGAGGAGAACCAGCGGGTCGAGTTCGAGGTCGCACAGGGCCCCAAGGGCCTGCAGGCGGAGAACATCCGCCCCATCTGAGACTCATTCGCCGTCGCGGTGCACCAGCTCCAAGCCCGCGTCGGCGAACTGTCGCAGTGACGCGTCCGGGAGAAACGCCCGGACGAGTCCTGCGCCGATCCGCGGCAGGTCGGTTCCGTCGCGGAACAGCAGGTAGAGCGTCTCGTAGCGCGGGTGGAACTTCCCCTTGAACCGGTGCAGCGAGCGGAACCCGTAGACCGGCTCGAGTGTCTCGGCCAGCCGCTCGCTGAGCGCCGCGATGACGCCGGCATCGGGTGGGTACTGGTGGGTGAGCGGCGCGCCCGAGAGCGACATGATCCGGGCGCCTTCGGCGGCGAACTGCAATGCGCTCGAGCCGATGAGGTACTCCATCACCGGCACGAAGCCGGCTTCGCGGCGCCGCATGAGGTCCAATGTCCAGCCGTCGATGCTGCCGTCTTCGCCGTAGACCGGCAGCCACGACAGGAATCCGTCGACGTCTCCCTGCGGCGACACCGCCAGCGCCAGTCGCACTTCGGGATCGCGCGCCTCCTCCAGCGTGCCGAGCGTGAACCCCATCTCGGGCAGCTCCTTGCCGCCCACCCAGCTCTGCGAGATGACCCGCAGCTGCGCCTGCACGCCCCACGGCTCATCGATCAGGCGGGTGAGGCGAAAGGTCATGCCCTCCCGTTCCGCGCGGTTGAGTGAAGTGCGCACCGGCTTCCACGCGTTGCCGCGGAAGTTCAGGCCCGGCAGGTCGACGATCGTGTCATCGGCGATCACCAGGCTGCGCCACGTCGAGGGCGCGGCCTGGCGGGTCTCCTCCCCGACGCCGAACAGGCACGGCACGAGGCCGGCGCGCTCGGATGCCGCGATGAACTCGTTCACCGAGTGCGCGCGCCCGTCCGGGGGACCGAGGGGGTCTGCCAGCGCGATCGCCACCCCCGCATGGCGCTGGTAGGCCACGATCCCGGTCTCGGTGCGCAGGTAGGACATGTGCTTCCATGTCGTCATCCACGACAGCGTGCCGCCGCCGTGTGCGTGCAGCAGCGCCGCCGCGTCGGCGGCGGTGGGTTCGGCGGACGACCCGATCGCTGAGCGCCGGGCGGCGCGGAAGGCGGCCCGTGCCCACACGAGGTACCCCAGGAAGATCGCCCACAGACCGGCTTCGCCCAGGGTGGGCGTCGGGTCTCCGCCGAAGAGGTCTCGCGGAAGACTCGGAATCTGCAGTCCCACCGCGACCACGCCGGCCCAGGCGATGTTCGCCGCGGCGAGCACCACGGCCACCAGCCACGCCCAGCGACGGCCTCGCCGCAGGCCCCGCGCGATGAGCACGATCACCAGCACATCGACGACCAGGTTGACCAGCGGGGCGGAGCCGGCGGCACTTCTTCCGAACGGGCCGCTGGTGGGGGAGAGGAAGACGAGCACCTGCGCGGTGGCGATCGCGAGGGCGGCCAGGAAGCCCGACAAGCGTCGCTCGCGCAACGTCGAGCGCGGTGCCGGCAGGGGGCGCTGCACCGCGAGCACCAACAGCACCGCGAACGCGTGCACGATGTCGGCGGGTGTCCCCCAGAACAGCAGCAGCACGGCGCAGGCGCCGAGCACCGTGAACCACACCCGCTCTCGCCAGGGGGAGCTCATCGCGGTCGCCGATGCCGCGATGCAGGCCATGGTGCCCCCCGATGGGCCGACATCGAGTGAGTGGGCCATCGCGACGGCCCACGGCCACGACAGCTGCGAGATGAGGGCGACGAACCCCAGCATGCACAGCACGCCCACCAGCTGACCCGCGGTGAACCAGCCCAGCGCCACCCGCGACCCGCGGTGGTACTCGAGGTAGGCGACCCCGGCGAAGCCGGAGATCACCACGATGTAGAGCCACGGCGGGTCGCTGAAGAAGGTGCCCGTCAACGGCGTCCACCACCGGCCGTCCACGATCGCGGGAAGACCGTAGGCGACCTGGTCCCACAGGGGTGAGGAGGACAGCGGATGCCAGAGCCCTCGCGAGGCCACCCCGCAGACGAGCACGATGCCGACCAGCACGAGGGTCACGGGGATGCGGGCGGCCAGGCGCACCAGCGGACGCCGGCGTGACGGGCTGCCCTCGATCATGGGGCCACACTAGGCGGGCGACACCGTGATCGCACCGCCCCGGACGCCGGCGTCAGCGGCCGAGAGGGTCGGGTGGCCGGTTCTTGAGGCGCGCGTAGTCGGCGAGGGCCTGGGCGTCTTCGGCAAGCCGCTGCGCCCGGCGCGCGGCATCCAGTGCCTCGACGGGGTCATCCGCCCGGCGGGCTCCGGCGAGCTCGCGCTGGGCGGCGTCCAAGCGCACCCGTGCGTCGGCCCCGGCACCCGCGACCGCGACTTCGGCGCGTGCGAGGGCGCCGCGTGCCGAGGCGAGGGTTCCCGGCAGGGCCGTGCGTGCGCCCCGGAGCCGCTGCTGCGCCGTGCGGGCATCGCCGAGGGCCAGGTCGAGGCGGGCACGCAGCCTCGCGATCGCCGTGACGGTGGCGGTGGGATGCCGCGCGGCGACCGGAGTGAGGCGATCGAGCTCGTCCGTGACGGCGCGCAGCTCGCGGCCCAGTCTCTCGGCGTCGGCGGGTTCGAGACCCTCGCGCACCCGCATGCCCTGGGCGACCGCGGCGCGGGCGGCGTCGATCTCCTGGGGCACCGCGTGCGCGGCATCCGTCACGAGCCGGTGCGACTCCTCGAGGGCGCGGGCAGACGACTCGGCGCGGCGCAGTTCGCGCTCCGCCACGGAGAGCTCGGGGAAGGCGCTGCGGGTGGGGTCTGCCGCGAGGCTGCGCGCCGCCTCCAGGTGGTGCTGCGCGGAGGCGAGGGCAGCGGATGCCGTGCGAGCGGCCACCGCGGCCTGCTGCCATTCCGTATCGTCGAAGCGTCCGGCAAGGTCGGCCACGAGCGCTCCCGGGTCGCCGAGCTCGGTGCGCAGGCGCTCCAGCCTCGCACCGGCGGCATCCACCTGGGTGACGGCCGATCGGTGGGCGCGCATCCACTCGTCGTGGGCCGCGCGCGCCCCCGCCACCACGCCCAGCGCCTCCTCGGCGCGGGTGCGGATGCGGGCGCTCACCCGGCGCACGTCGACGGGCTCAGCGTCGTCGAGCTCGCGGAAGCTCTCGAACGCCTCATCCCTGACGTGCTGGGCGATCATGCGCGCACGACGAAGCGCGGCGGGGGCCTCGCCGTCGTACAGCGCTCCGGAGAGGCCGACTTCGAGGTCCAGCTCGCCGACCGCGTCGTCGAGGCGCACCAGGGCCGATCCCGCCCGGGTGCGGTCGGCTTCGGCGCGCGCACGGGCCCGCGGCGAGCGGCGCGCCCGGCGCACCGACCACACCGCGACGGCGATCGCGACCGCCGTCACCCCGAACACGACCACGGCCGGGATCACCCAGGCCAGGACCGCGTCCGGGAGGGGAGTCATCCCGCATCCTCCACGAGCAGGAGGGAGCGCAGCTCCTCCACCGAGTCGACCACGGCGGTCGCCCCCTCGGACTCATGGGGCCAGCTGAACCCCCAGCGCACGAAGATGACCGGCACGTCGTGCACCGCCCCGCCGTCGACGTCGTGGTGGCGGTCCCCGATGAGCACCGGACGGCTGGTGTCCACGCCAGCGACGCGCAGTCGCCGCAGCGACTCCGCGATGATGTCGGCCTTCGTGGCGAGCGTGCGCTCGTCGGAGGTGGCCCCGGTGATGGAGGCGAAGTACGGGGCGAGCGCGAAGTGGTCCATGAGCGCGCGCACCTGGATCTCGGGCTTGGAACTCGCCGTGCCCTGGGGCACGCCGGCGGCGGCGAGGTCGGCGATGAGCTCGGCGATGCCGGGGTAGAGGCGGGCGCCGGTGGTGTATCCGTCCGCCTTGCCCAGGGTGCGGTAGAACGCCACCGCCTCGGTGGACTGCTCGGGCGTCATGCCGACGTTCGTCTGGAAGGACTCGAACATGGGCGGGCCGATCCAGTGCACGAGCTCGGCGTAGGTCGGCGCCGGGTGCCCGAAGTGCTCGAGGGTCACCGCGAGACGCCGCAGGATGCCCTCGGACGCGTCGACGATCGTGCCGTCGACGTCCCACAGGACGCACGAGAAAGGGGAGCGCAGCGGCATCCCTCCACCCTAATCAACGCCCCCTCCGACCGTGAGACGACAGTGGGTGGACGAGACAGTGGGTAACGACCGTTGTCTCGGCCGTCAGCTTTCGTCTCAGCGATGGAGAGGCGGGGACAGGCGGGGAGAGGCGGGGGGGGGGGAAGGCGGGGCGGCGGCGCGTCAGAAGAGGCGGGGGGCACCGGAGTCGATGCCCTTCATCTCGTCGTAGTCCAGCGTCACGCAGCGGATGCCACGGTCGGCGGCGAGCACCCGCGCCTGCGGCTTGATCTCCTGCGCGGCGAACACGCCGGTCACGGGCGCGAGATGCGGGTCGCGCCCGAGCAGCTCGAGGTAGCGGGTGAGCTGCTCGACGCCGTCGATGTCGCCGCGACGCTTCACCTCGACGGCGATCGTGCCGCCGGCAGGGTCACGCAGCAGCAGGTCGACCGGCCCGATGGCGGTCGGGAACTCGCGCCGCACGAGGGTCAGTCCTTCGCCGATCACCCCGACCTGCTCGGCGAGCAGTCGCTGCAGGTCGGCTTCGACGCCGTCCTTGACCAGGCCCGGGTCGATGCCCAGCTCGTGCGACGAGTCGTGCAGCACCTCGTAGATGCGCACCACCAGGGAATCCCCCGACTTGGCGTGGATGACGCGCCACTGCTCGACGACCTGCTCCTCTTCCTCACCGGCGACGTCGGGCGTCTCGACGCTGAGGGTGCAGGGCGGGCTCATCCAGTTCAGCGGCTTGTACGAGCCGCCGTCGGAGTGCACGAGCAGGCTGCCGTCCCCCTTGTGGACGAGCAGGCGCGTGGCGGTGGGCAGATGGGCGTTGAGGCGCCCCGCGTAATCCACGGAGCAGCGGGCGATAACCAGACGCACCCGACGAGCCTAACCGTGGTCCGGACGGTGGCCCGCCCCGACCTTGGCGCCGGCGAGGGGTCGGGCGGACTGCGAGGCGAAGCCGGATGCCACGACGAGCACCACCAGCACGTAGAGGGTGTTGAGCAGTCCGATGTGGTCGCTGACGAAGCCGAGCACCGGCGGGCCGCAGAGGAAAGCGACGTAGCCGATGGTGGCGGCAGCGCTCACCCGCGATGCGGCCTTGGCGGGATCGTCGGCGGCGGCCGACATGCCCAGCGGGAAGCCGAGCGACGCGCCCACGCCCCAGAGCGCCGCCCCCACGAACACCAGCGGCAGGTTCGGCGCCAGGATGAACAGCAGAATGCCGACGGCCGCGAACCCCGAGAGCACCCGCAGCGTGGCGACGCGTCCGAAACGGTCCACCAGCGGACCGCCCAGCACGCGCACGACCGTCATGGCGACGGAGAACACCATGAGCGCGGCCGCGCCCAGGGCGGGGCCGCCGGAGTGGTCCTCGCTGACGCCGAGCGCGAGCCAGTCGTTGGCGCCGCCCTCGGCGAAGGCCATGCCGAGCATGACGACACCGAGCGCGTACGTGCGCGGCTCGCGCCACGCGGTGAGGGAGACGGCCAGGCGCTGCCGCCAGCCGGGCTGGTCGGCGGCGTTGGTCGCGGGATCGCCGGCACCTTCACGCGGCGGCACGTTGGCGTAGGCGACCACGGCGACGATGAGGATGACGACGGCCACGGCGACGGCGTGCGCGAACACGTCGACGCGCAGCGCCGCGGCGACCGCACCCAGGCCGGCACCGACGACGGTGCCGAGACTGAAGAACGCGTGGAAGAGGGGGAGGAGGGTCCTGCCCGACTGGGTCTCGATCGCCGCGCCCTCGACGTTCATCATGACGTCGACCGCCCCGTTGCCGAAGCCGAACAGTGCCAGTCCGATCACCACGAGCGGCACGGACGAGGCGAGATTGGTGCCCACCCCGATCAGCGCCACGCCGACGGCGAAGATGACCATGGCGCCGAGCATGCCCTGCCGGGTGCCGAAGCGGGCGATGACGACCCCGGACGCGGACAGGCCCAGGATCGAGGCGACGCCCATGCCGAGCAGCATGAGCCCGATGTCGCTGTTCTCGATGCCGAGGTCGCTGCGGATGGCCGGGACCCGCGACGCCCACGTGGCGATGCTCAATCCACTGGCGGTGAAGATCGCGAAGATGGCGGCGCGCCAGCGCACCAGTTGCGTTCGAGTGAGCTGGGCTTCCACCGAGCCAGCCTAGCGAATCGATTCGCCACCCCACCGTGCAGGCTACGATCGGGGACGTCATGAGCACGCGCCGCGCAACGATCGCCGACGTCGCCCGCACCGCCGGGGTGTCACCGTCGACCGCCTCGGTGGTGTTCAGCGGCAAGACCGCCGTCTCGGATGCCACGCGTGAGCGCGTGCTGCAAGCGGCATCGGACCTGGGCTACACCGGTCCCGACCCACGCGCCGCGTCCCTCCGCCGCGGCCGCTCCGGCATCGTCGGCGTGCTGTTCCAGGGGCACCTCGGCGCCGCGTTCGTCGACCCGGTCGTGCGCGCGATGATGGACGGCCTCGCCGACGCGGTGGCGCCGATGGATGCCGGGCTCCTGCTGCTGCGCCACGATGCGGACGGGACCACGGGGGGCGCCTCGCTGACGAACGCCCCCATCGACGCCGCCGTGCTGGTCGGATGGACCTCGGTGATCGCGGAGTCCCTGCAGACGCTGCGCGCGCGCGGCATCCCCGTCGTCGTCGTCGAGGGTGACGCCGGGCCGGACGTGCCGCGGGTGATCCTGGACAACCGCGAGGCCCAGCGGGCCCTGGCCAGCCACGTCCGCTCGCTCGGGCACACTGACGTCGCGCTGCTCACGCTGCCCACCGACATCCGCCGCCGCCCGGGATGGCTGGATGCCGACGGCGACATCGGGGTGGATGTCACGCGCCACCGTCTGGAGGGTGCACGCGAGGTGTACCCCGACGCCCCCGCCTACGCCGCGGCCGGCAGCTCGATCGACGAGGGAGCGGCTGCGGGGCGCGCGATCCTCGCCGACCCGCAGGGGCGCCCGACGGCGGTGCTCGCCCAGAGCGATCTGCTCGCCGCGGGCGTGCTTCGCGCCGCCGAGGAGCTCGGATTGCGGGTACCCGACGACCTCAGCGTGACCGGCTTCGACGGCATCGCAGTCGATGGCCTGGCGCCTTTCGACCTCACGACGATGGTGCAGCCGGCGATGGAGAAGGGGCGCGCCGCGGGTGAGGCGGTCGTGGCCATGCTCGAGGGGAACGAAGCCCCGTCGGTGTGCTTCAGCAGCGTGTACCGCGAGGGGAATACGACAGCTCCGATGACGCGGTAGTCACCCTTTCGGACGGAGCCGGCCTCCGGCCCGGGTAGACTTGGACTCGATCCCGTAACGTTCGTGCCTCTGGCTGCGACCCCCGAGGAGGCCGCGCATGCTGATGATCCTCGGCGCGTTCGCGATCCTTCCGCTCACGCTGCCGTGGCTGGTCAGCCGCATCGGTGCCCGCGCCTTCTACGTCGCCGCCGCGCTGCCGGTGATCGCGTTCGTCCACACGCTGACGCTGACACCCGCCGTGCTGTCGGGTGACCACCCGTTCGAGACGTTCTCGTGGATCCCGGCCCTCGACATCGCCATCTCGATGCGCATGGACACGCTCGGCTGGGTCATGGCGCTGATCGTCACGGGCGTCGGCGCCCTCGTGATGGCCTACTGCCGTTGGTACTTCGACGGCAAGCGCGACGGCGTGGGCCAGTTCTGCGCCGTGCTGCTGGCCTTCGCCGGCGCCATGTACGGCCTGGTCCTCACCGACGACATCGTCCTGCTCGTCATGCTCTGGGAAGTCACGAGCGTGCTGTCGTACCTGCTCATCGGGTTCTACCACCGCCGCGGGGCGAGCCGCCGCGCCGCCATGCAGGCGCTGCTGGTCACCACTCTCGGCGGTCTCGTGATGCTGATCGGCGTGGTGCTGCTCGTGGTGCACACCGGCACGACGAGCCTCTCCGGCATTTTGGAGCTCGCTCCCACCGGCCCCGTGGTCGATGCCGCGCTGGTGCTCATCCTCGTCGGGGCGCTGAGCAAGTCGGCCATCTTCCCCTTCCACTTCTGGCTTCCCGGCGCCATGGCGGCGCCCACGCCGGTGAGCGCTTACCTGCACGCCGCGGCCATGGTCAAGGCCGGCATCTACCTCATCGCCCGCCTGGCGCCGGTGTTCGCGCTGGAGGCGCCGTGGCGGCCCATCGTCGTAGGCCTGGGTGTTCTCACCATGCTCATCGGCGGGCTGCAGGCGCTGCGGGAATCGGACCTCAAGCGCGTCCTCGCCTTCGGCACGGTGAGCCAGCTCGGCATGCTCACCGCGGTGCTGGGGTACGGCACGCGCGACGCCGCGCTGGCGGGCCTGGCGTTGCTGATCAGCCACGCCCTGTTCAAGTCATCGCTCTTCCTCGTCGTGGGTGTCATCGACCGCCAGCTCTCCACGCGAGACATCTCCGAGCTGTCGGGGGTCGGACGCCAGGCCCCCACCCTCGCGGTGTTCACGATCATCGCGGTGGCCTCGATGGTCGGTGTCATCCCCACCATCGGGTTCGTGGCCAAGGAGGCGGCCCTCACGGCGTTCCTGAACGAAGGAGCCGACGGACAGCTCTGGGCGGTGGTCGGTCTCGTCGGCCTCGTGCTCGGCTCCGTGCTCACGGCGGCATATGGCATCCGCTTCATCTGGGGTGCGTTCTGGACGAAGAAGGATGCCGCCGGGCAACCCATGCCGCGAACGGAATGGCCCGATCCGCCCATCGGGTTCCTGGGCGCGCCCGTGGTGCTCGCAGGTCTCACGCTGGTGGCCGGCTTCGCGGCCCCGTTGGTCGACGGTGTGGTGTCGACGTACGCCGACACCGCGCCGGTGGCGAGCCCTGGCGTCGCGGCCCCGGATCACGTCTACCATCTCGCGCTCTGGCACGGGTTCGAGCCCGCCCTGTGGCTCTCGCTGGGCTCGATCGCAGTGGGAGCGGCCCTCTTCTGGCTGGTCAAGCGGGTGGGCGCTCCGCGCCGGCTGCTGCCGTTCACCGCCGCCGGCGTCTACAACCTGGTGCTGCGCGGCATCGCGCGACTGGCCGTCATCACCGTGTCGATCACCCAGCGGGGGTCGCTGCCCCTGTACGTCGGCACGATCTTCGTCGTCTTCGTCGCGGCGGAGGGCACAGCGCTGCTGGCCTCGCCCGAGTGGACGGCGAACCTCGACGCTTGGCAGTCGCCGGCACAGCTGATCGTCGCGCCGATCATGATCATCGCCGGGATCGTCGCGGTCCGCGCCCGCAAGCGGTACACCGGCGTGGTGCTCGTCTCGGTGACAGGGCTCGGCATGGTCGTGCTCTTCGCCACGAGCGGCGCTCCCGACCTCGCTCTGACGCAGGTGCTCGTCGAGACGGTCACGCTCGTCACCTTCGCCCTGGTGCTGCGCCGCATCCCGGCGCGCCTGGGTGAGCACAACGCGTCCGTGCTGCCGGTGGCCCGCGCGGTGCTCGCCGTCGCGGTCGGCCTCACGATGGCGATGGTCGCCGTCGTCGCTACCGGCGCCCGTATCCACGAGCCGGTGTCGACGGCGTTCCCCGAGCTGGCGTACGAGCTGGGCCACGGCAAGAACGTGGTGAACGTGGCGCTGGTGGACCTGCGCGGCTGGGACACGATGGGGGAGCTGTCGGTGCTGATCCTCGCCGCCACCGGAGTGGCATCCCTCGTCTTCGTCACCCATCGCGCCGACACGCTCTCCCGCGCTGTCTCGCCGCTGCCGAACCTCTCGACCCGCACGCGCCGTCCGCTCGTCGACACCGACGAGGGCCCGCGCCCCCAGACGGCCGACAACCGCGGCGCCCCCCGCACCTGGCTGGTCGGCGGTCAGCGGGTCAGGCCCGAGAACCGCTCGATCATGCTCGAGGTGATCGTGCGCATCCTGTTCCACACGATCATGCTCGTGTCGATCTACCTGCTCTTCGCCGGCCACAACCTTCCCGGCGGCGGCTTCGCCGGCGGCCTCGTCGCCGGCATGGGCCTCGTCATGCGCTACGTCGCAGGCGGGCGCTACGAGCTCGGCGCCGCCGCCCCCACCGACGCCGGGCGACTGCTGGGCGTGGGGATGGCGCTCGCCGTCGGTACGGCCGTCGTGCCGCTGCTGTTCGGCGAGGCGCCGCTGACGAGCACGTTCTGGGAAGCGAATCTGCCCGTGATCGGACACGTCGAGTTCGTCACCTCGACGATCTTCGACGTCGGCGTGTACCTCGTGGTGATCGGGCTCGTCCTCGACGTGCTGCGCAGCCTCGGGGCCGAGGTCGACCGACAGACGCAGGAACTGCGCGACAAGGGGGTGACCGCTTCGTGGATGTCTCACTGACCCTGATCGTCATCATGGCGGTGCTCTTCGCCGCCGGCGTCTACGCGATGCTCGAGCGCAGCCTCACCCGCGTGCTCATCGGCTTCCTGCTGCTCGGGAACGCCGCGAACCTGTTCCTGCTGATCGTCATGGGACAGCCCGCGGCGGCTCCTTTCTTCGGCGCGGCGGATCCCGACCAGATGAGCGACCCGCTGCCGCAGGCACTCACGCTCACGGCGATCGTCATCACGTTCGCGGTGTCGGCGTTCCTGCTCGCCCTCATCTACCGGTCGTGGCAGCTCGGTCAGGCCGACACCGTCGAGGACGACGCCGAAGACGTCGCCGTGCGCGAGCGCAGCGCCGTCGACGAGGACTCGATGGACGACGAGGTCAGCGACCTCGACGACGACGCGACGACGGACTTCGTCGGCGTCCAGACCGCACCCATCACGGTGCTGCACGCGAAGGACGTCCCCGGCTTGCGCGACGACGCCCCCACCGACCGCCCGCACCGCGGAGACGACCGATGAGCGCGCTGGTTCCCCTCCTCGTCACCCTGCCGCTGCTGGGCGCTGCCGTCGCACTGATCGCCGGTCGGCACCGCCGCACGCAGGTCGTCGTCTCAGTGCTGACGCTGAGCCTGGTGTGCATCATCGCCGCTGTCCTGCTGGTCACCGTGGACGCCTCGGACCTGCCGATCGCCGTCTCGGTGGGCGGGTGGCCGATCCCGTTCGGCATCGTGCTGTACGTCGACCGGCTCGCCGCGCTTCTGGTCATGGTCTCGAGCATCGTGCTGCTGGCGGTGCTGCTGTTCTCGGTCGGGCAGGGAGCGGCCGACGGCGACGACGACACGCCGGTGTCGATCTTCCATCCCTCGTACCTGATTCTCGCCGCCGGCATCTTCAACGCCTTCATCGCCGGTGACCTGTTCAACCTCTACGTAGGCTTCGAGATCCTGCTGGTCGCCTCGTACGTGCTGATCACCCTCGGCGGCACGGAGTCGCGCATCCGCACCGGCGTGGTCTACATCGTCGTGTCTTTGGTCTCCTCGATCCTCTTCCTCTCGGCGATCGCGGCGATCTACGGGGCCCTCGGCACCGTCAACATGGCACAGCTGTCGCAGCGGATGGGGGAGCTCCCGCAAGAGACGCAGCTGGTGCTGCACGTCATGCTGCTGGTCGCCTTCAGCATCAAAGCCGCCGTCTTCCCGCTGTCGTTCTGGCTGCCCGACTCGTATCCGACCGCCCCGGCGCCGGTCACCGCGGTGTTCGCGGGGCTGCTGACGAAGGTCGGCGTCTATGCGCTGATCCGCACCGAGACGCAGATCTTCCGCGAGAACGACGTCAATACGGTGCTGCTGATCGTGGCCCTGGCCACCATGGTCGTCGGTGTGCTCGGTGCCGTCGCCCAAGCCGAGCTCAAACGCATCCTGTCGTTCACGCTGGTGAGCCATATCGGCTACATGGTGTTCGGTCTGGCCATCGCCACCCCGGCGGCGATCGGCGCGACCGTGTACTACACGGTGCACCACATCGTCGTGCAGACGACGCTCTTCCTCGCCGTGGGTCTCGTCGAACGCCGGGCAGGCTCCACGTCGATCCTCAAGGTGCGCGGGCTCATGCGTGCCGCCCCGCTGCTGGCGGTGCTGTACTTCATCCCGGCGATCAACCTCGGGGGCCTGCCACCCTTCTCGGGGTTCATCGGCAAATTCGCGCTCTTCGACGCCGCGGCATCCGTAGGCACCCCCCTCATGATGGTCGTCATCGTCGGTGGCATCGTGACGAGCCTGCTGACCCTCTATGCCCTCGTCCGCGCGTGGAACCTGGCCTTCTGGCGCGAAGACGACGAGGAGCACGGCGAGTCTGAGAACGAAGCGCGCCTGGCGTATCTCGGATCCGCCCCCGCCGCTGCCGCTCAGACCAAGCGCCGGGTCATTCCGCGCATCATGACGGCGGCGACGACCGGGATGGTCGTGCTGACGATCGCGCTGTCCGTGTTCGCGGGACCGCTCTACGACGTGTGCGCGCGCATCGGCGCGTCGCTGATGGACCCGGTGACCCTGGTGCAGCTCGAAGAGGGGGCGCAGCCATGAGCCCCGACCGTCACTCCCCGCTCTCGCAGCTGTGGCGCCAGCTGCCGTTCTTCGTCTGGCTGATCGCGCTGTGGATGCTGCTGTGGGGCCAGTTCACCGTGCTCGCACTGGTCAGCGGCGTCGTGGTGGCGATCTTCGTCACCCGCGTGTTCCGGCTTCCCCCGGTGGAGCTCTCGGGCCGGATGAACCTCTGGTGGGGCCTCGTCTTCGTCGTCACGTTCTTCGGCGCGGTCGTCCGCGGTTCGCTGCTGGTGGCGTGGCAGGTGCTCAACCCCACGCGGTATCCGGGCACGGCCATCGTCGCCGTGCCGTTGCGCACCGACGACGACCTCATCATGACGCACGTGGGGGTCACCGCCTCGCTCATCCCCGGATCCCTCGTCGTCGAGGCTGATCGCGACCGTCGCATCCTCTACCTGCACGTCATCGGGGTCTCGAGCGACGAGGATGTGCGCATGCAGCGGCGGGCGATCCAGGGCTGGGAGGCGCGGATCGTGCGCGCGGTGGGATCGCGGGCCCAGCTGGAGAAGATCCAGGCGGCGGGCGTGGAGACGCCACGTCAGGGGGGTGCACCGCTGTGAACATGCTGCTGATCGCCATCTACGTCATCTTCGCCGTGTCGGGCCTGCTGACGGTGTGGCGCATCATCAAGGGCCCGTCGATCCTCGACCGCGCCGTGGCATCCGACGTTCTTCTCACCCTCGTGATGTGCCTGCTCGGGGCGGACATGGCCATCAACCACCACACGCGCACGCTGCCGGTGCTGCTGATCATCGCCGCCGTCGGGGTGTTCGGCTCGATCTCGATCGCGCGCTTCGTCGCGAGAAGGGACACCGCCGAGCGATGAACGCCGTACTCGACATCCTCTCCCTCGTCCTCATCCTGCTGGGGGCGGTGCTGTGCCTCACGGCCGCGATCGGTCTGCTGCGCTTCCACGACGTGCCCAGCCGGCTGCACGCGGCGACCAAGCCGCAGGTGCTGGGACTCATCCTCATCTGTCTTGCGGTGGCGCTGTCGGCGCGGTCGTGGGCGGTGGTGGCGTTCCTCTTCGCGATCGTGATCGTGCAGCTGGCCACCGCGCCGCTGTCGGCGCACATGGTGGGCCGCGCCGCCTACCGCAACGGCACGATCGACGAGCGTTCCCTGTTCGTCGACGAGCTGGCCCAGTCCCGCGAGACCCCGCCCGCCGCCGGCGGCTGACGCTCCCGAGTGAGTATTGGCGTCGCCGAGTGAGTATTCGCGTCCTCAGGCGTCGTGCAGGCGAGACAGCACGCCGATGACCTGGCGGTGCCACTCCCGCGCCGCCGGCAGCGCCCCGGTGTAGATCGCCGCGTCATGCGACACACCCTGGTACCGCACCGCCGTCGCCGCGCCGCCGTCGGCGCGCAGCCGCGCCGCGTACTCGGCGCCGTCCCGTCGCAGCGGATCGTACTCCGCGGTGAGGATCACAGCCTCCGGCAGACCCGCATGCGACGCCGCGCGCATCGGTGAAGCCAGTTCGCTGCGCCCGTCGGCCTTACGCGGAAGGTACGTCCCGGCGATCGACCGGAGCTCCCGCATTGCGAGGAAGCTCGGGATGCCGAGCGCGCGAGTCGCCGCCAGGTCGATGTGCCCGCCGGTGAGATCGGTCACCGGCACTTCCAGCAGCTGCAGGCGGATCGGCAGGCCCGCCCGGTCGCGGTTCGCCAGGGTCAGCGCCGCCGCGATGCATCCCCCGGCCGACGTGCCGGCTACCCCGAGTCGCTCGCGGTCGACGCCGAGCGACGCGGCGTTATCGTGCAGCCACAGCAGCGCCGCGTACGCTTGCTCGACCTGCGTCGGGAAGCGGTGCTCGGGCGCGAGGGCGTAGTCCACCGCGACCATGACGACACCGGCCTCCGCCGCGCGGCGGCGGCACGCGGCATCCGTCGTCGGGTAGTCGATGCCGCCCTGGCGGAAGGCCCCGCCGAAGAACGTCAGCCATGCCGGCAGCGGGTCGGACCCTGCGGCATCCGGGTAGTACAGGCGCACCCGCACGGTGGGATGGCCGGCCACCGGCACCTGGTGGTCGACGATGCGCAGGTCGGGCCCGGCAGTGCCGACCGTCGCCAGTTCGGTGCGGTCCCACGCGACGGCGGCGCGCCGATGCTTCGCCCGTGCCCGGGCCCGCGCCCGGGCACGGTCCTGCGGGGTGCTGACGGGGCGTTCGGATGTCGCCGGCGCGGCGGCCTGACTCTCGCGGGTGTCGCCGCCGCCGTCGGTGTCGGCCGCCGGACTGGACGCGCCCACTGCGGCGCGCCCGCCGGACCTTCGCGCCGCACGCGCTGTGCCGGACCCTCGCACCATCGCGGTACCGGTGGCCTCGGCCGCGCCCGCGCCGCCGAACACGCCCAGCCAGCCGGCGATCCGGACGCGGACCGCGTCGACGTTGCGCTGGATCAGGTACCGGCGGTGCACCCGAAGGCGCTCGGAGAAGAACGGGTCAAGGGGCATCGCGGTCTCCTCCCGGGCGGAGTTCGATTCTAAGAGCCGGCAGCGCCCGCAGCGCCGCTGCGGCGCGCACCATGTCGTTGGCCCGAACGCAACCCCTTCAGCCGTCGCGCGCCGACCGTGTTGAGTGGAGGCATGAGAAGAGATCTCCTGCGCGCGGGTCACGCCCCCGCGCGGCACGCTGATTCCCTTCCCCCCGAGCAGGTCGTCCGGCCGGGCGGTTCGCCCGGGCTTGACGCGACGGATGCCGGGGCATGACGGCAGCGGCATCCACCGTGCCGGTGCGCGTGAGTGTGGTCGTCCCCGTCTTCACTCCGGGCGCCGGGTTCGATGAACTCATCGCGTCGCTGGACCGGCAGACGCTGAGCGCGCGCCAGTTCGAGGTGCTGCTGTGCGACGACGGCTCGGGCGAGCCCACCGAGGGTCGGCTGGCCGAGATCGCGCGCCGTCGGCCGAACGTGCGTGTGCTGACCCTGCCGCACAGCGGCTGGCCGGGCACGCCCCGCAACCAGGGCATCGATGCGGCCCGCGGCGAGTACGTGTTCTTCGTCGACCAGGACGACTGGCTCTTCGACGGTGCGCTCAAGGATCTCTGCGACTACGCCGATCGCCATGGCTCGGACGTCATCGTCGGCAAGGAGGTCGGCGTCGGCCGCCGCATTCCGGCCGGCATCTTCCGCCGCGACGTCCCGCACGCGCAGCTGGGTGTCGACCCGCTTCTGGAGATGCTGACCCCGCACAAGATGTTCCGCACGTCGTTCCTGCGGCGCAACGGCATCCGCTTTCCCGAGGGCCGGGTGCGGCTGGAGGACCACCTCTTCGTGATGCAGGCGTACTTCGCCGCCGACACGATCTCGATCCTCGCGAGCCGCCCGTGCTACGCGTGGGTCAAGCACCCCGGCAGCGCCAGCGCCGCGCGCATCGATCCGGACACCTACTTTCCGCACCTGGAACGGGTGCTGGACCTCGTCGATGAGCACACCGAGCCGGGGCCGCTGCGCGACACGCTGCTGCGCCACTGGTACCGGGGCAAGATCCTGGCGCGGCTCGAGGGAAAGCGGATGGTCCGCTACCCCGCGGAGTACCGCAAGCGCTTCCTCGACGTCGTGACTCCGATCGCGCAGCAGCGGTTCGGGCCGGGTGTGGCCGAAGGGCTCACGTTCCCGCTGCGGGTGCGATCGGCGCTGCTGCGCGCCGGGCGACGCGACGATCTCCTGCGGTTCGCCGAGTTCGAGGCGGGCATCGTGTGCCGCGCCGACGTGGCATCCGCCCGCTGGTCGCGCGGGGGACGGCTCGCGCTGACCGTGCGGGTGCGGTTCCTGCGGGACGGGCGGGAAGGGGCGGACGCCCTCGCATTCGAGCGGGTTCCGGCGGAGGGGGAGGCGGCGGCGGAGGATGCCGGTGCGGCCGTCGGTTCCGCTGCGGCCCCGGAGCCGGGCGCAGACGCTGCGGCGCCGCTCGCAAAGACCGTCACCCTCTGGAAGCCCCCGGAGGAGCTCGGCGCGGACTTCCTCTCGGCGCACGTTCGCGACGCGACGCGCGATCTCCGTCTCGATCGCGTGGAGCTGACCCTGCTCGAGGGCCTTGATCGCACGGAGCGCCGGATCCCCGGGCGCGGTCGCCTCACGGGCGGTCGCGCTCGCGTGCAGCTCGACCCGCTGCGGGTGTTCGGCCGTGGCGATGCGTCGCTCGGAGGAACCCTCGTCGCTCGCGTTCGCCATGCCGGGTGGACGTTCGAGACGCCGTTGCGGGCCGAGCCGGCGGTGCTGGCCGAGGCGGAGCGATCGCCGCTTCTGGCGGGTCGGGTGTGCGGCATCCGCGCCGGTGAGGACGGTTCCGTGCAGCTGTACCGCAGCTGGCCGGGTGGGCGGCTGCGCGAGCTGACCGCCCGGGCGGTGCGCCACATGCCGCTGGAGCGTGCGCGCGACCTCGCCGCGAAGGTGGTTCGACGAGCCCGTGCCGTCAGACGCTGATCCGGTGCGGTTGCAGCGACCTCGATGGCTTGAATACTCACTCGGTGACGCGAATACTCACTCGCGAGCGAGGGAAGGGGGCGTGCGGATCCCGAAGGTCTCGCGCAGGGCGGAGCGCGCGGCGTACCACCCCGACAGACCGTGGACTCCCGGCCCAGGGGAGGTCGACGCCCCGCACAGGTACACGCCGGGGAGCGCCGTGCGCCACGGATCGGTCGAGAGCACCGGGCGGCGCACCAGCTGGCGCAGGGTCGCGGCCCCCGCGCTGATGTCGCCGTCGATGTAGTTCGGGTTCTCCTCGGGCAGCTGCGCCGCGGTGACGCTGCGGCTGTCGAGGATGAGGTCCCGGAAGCCGGGCGCGGCGCGTTCGATGGTCCGAACGATCGCCTCGCGCTGATCCACCGTCGAGCCGGCGGGCACGTGCGTGTAGGTCCAGAGCGTCTGCGCGTCGCCCGGTGCGCGCGTGTCGTCGAGCACCGACGGCTGCGACACCAGCACGTACGGCTCGGCGGCGTGCCGCCCGTGGGCGACCTCGTTCTCGGCCAGGGCGATGTCGCGTCGCGTGCCGCCCAGATGCACCGTCCCCGCCTGCGCCACGCGGGGATCGGCCCAGGGAACCGGACCCGACAGCGCGAAGTCGACCTTGGCGGCGGCATTGCCGTAGCGGAACGCGTGCAGCGCGCGTCGGTAGCGCGGCGGCAGGTCGTCACCGGCCCAGCGCAGCAGTGCACGCGGCGTGACGTCCATCACCGTCGCGCGGGCAGCCGGGAGCTCCCGCAGCGACGTCACCTCGTGGTCGGTGATCACTTCGCCGCCGTGGGCGACGATGTCGGCGATCATCGCGTCGACGATCGCCTGGCTGCCGCCACGGGGGATCGGCCAGCCGCCCGCATGCGCGTGGGCCTGCAGCGCCAAGCCCGCCCCCGCGCCCACGAGCGAGGGCTGGTGCACGATGGCGTGCGCCGACACCCCGGTGATCATCGCCGGCGCGGTCTCGTCCGAGAATCGTGCGTTCCACAGCGGCGTGCCCTGCTCGGCGGTGCGCAGGGCGAAGAGGGCAGCCGTCAGTGGGTGCTTCGGGATGCCGACCAGGTTCGACCCCGTGAACTGCGCGATCTCGAGCGAGCGGGCCGCGAGCGGGGCGAACAGGCGCCGGTACGCCTGCCCGTCGCGGCCGAGTTCGGCGGCGGTCTGGTCGATGTCGCGGTAGGCGATCCCGGCGCGACCGGGCAGAGGGTGGGCGAACGACACCTGCGGCGTCAGCAGCTCGATGCGCCGGCTCAGCTCGAACGCGCGGAAGAACGGCGATGCCAGGGCGAGCGGGTGCACTGCGGAGCACCCGTCGTGCCGGAACCCCGGCAGGGTGAGCTCCTGGGTGCGCGCGCCGCCCCCCGCCTGCGATGCCCGCTCATACACGCGCACCGCCAGCCCTGCCCGAGCCAGCGTGACCGCCGCGGCCAGCCCGTTGGGGCCGGCGCCGACGACGATGGCGTCGAGCCCGCTCATCCGGCGCGATCCGCGCTCGTCTCGGTCGACGCGGCGGTCTGCGCGTCCGCCGCGTCGTCCGCGCGGTCATCGCCCGCGGCCGCGCCGGCCGCGTCTGCGTCCGGAACGTCCACCGTTGCGGGCTCGTGCGCACCCTTCTCGGCTTCGTCGGCCGCGGCGACGTCGGCGTGCGCCTCCTGCCCGGCGGGCGCGTCGGAGGCTTCCGGGGCGTCGGGGCGCAGCGTCTGTGCGCCCTCATCGCGCTCGCGCCGCCGCCCCTCCGCGAGGAAGGCCAGCCGGCGCAGCGTCTCGCGGTTGCGCAGTCGCATCATCGGCGCCCACAGGGCACGCGGCAGCGCCAGCGTCGGGCCCGCGACGGGCTCCTCGCCGATGCGCACGACGCACCCCTCATCGTGGGGGCGCACCTCGATCGCGACGACGGCGCGCCCGATGGGGCCGCCTTTCGCCCGCAGGCGCACGCGCTGCGGCGGCGACCAATCCACGACCTCGGTCTCGTCGTCGATCAGCACCGGCCACACCCCGAACGAATGGTGGATCTTCGAGCCCTGCCGGGGCCACTCGGAGGACACCGCCCGCATGCGCGCGGCTCCCACCACCCAGACCGGGTAGAGCCACCCGTCCGAGAGCGTCGCGAAGACGTCGTCGGGCGTGCAGCGCATCACGCGTGCGATTCCGGATGCCATGCGGGGCTCCCCCCATCGGTTCTGCCGTCGTCGGTGTCCCGATCGTAGGCGAGAGCACACGACGGATGCCGGGGGGTTGCGCCCGCCGCCCGCACCTGCTCAGCTCGCCGGGACGAGCACCAGCTCATGCGTCGCCGCGTCGCGCACCGCGTCATCGCTGAATCGCCACGGGGTCATCTCGGCCCGCTGCCACGTCTCGGTCTGGTCGGTGTAGTTCGGGTGGAAGGCGTGCCCGCTCGTGCCGGTGAGGTGGTTCCAGCGCGAGGCGTCAAGGTCAGAGAGGTCGACGACCATGCGCATCGACGGCACCGTCACGGTCTCGAAACTCCCGCTGCCGAGCACCCAGCCGCTGGCATCCACCACCGACGCTCCGCCGCCGACCGGATACGGGCCCCGGTTGAACAGCCACTCGATCGGTGCGATGCCCGAAGTCCCGAAGGTGTCGTTGGTCAACGTGAGCGCATGCAGGTCGCCCCACTCCCACTGCGCGGGGTCATCGCCCTGCAGCTCCGACAGGCGTTCGGCGGCGTCCTGCGCGGTGCGCTCCAGCATGTCGCGCTGGCCGTCGACGCCCAGGCCCGGATTGGTCCACCAGGGGTCGGACGGATCCTCCAGCAGTCGGTCCACGACGAGGAACATCCGCGATTGGCTGCCCGCCGGCACCTCTGTGTCGCGTTCCTCGACGAAGATGTTCGCGACCAGTTCGTCCCAGAGCACGTTGGCGTATGCCGCGGCCGGGGAGTCGGCGGAGTTCTGCGTGTCCCAGTCCTGCAGCAGCGCCAGTGCGGCATCCGTCTTCCCGTCCCCGGTCTGCAGGTCGGCGTAGGCGGCGGCGAGGCGCTTGCCCATCCAGAACTGGGCGTCGGCCTGGATGTCACGCATGTCGTCGGCGGTCAGCGGACCGGCGGCGGCTTTCTGCTCGATGAGCTCGGTGATGCGTGCCGCTCGCCACCCGTAGTCCCAGTCCCCGGTGAGGAAGTAGGGGTACTCCTCGTCGACGACGGCGTTGTTGGCCGTGACGATGTATCCCTCGTCGGGGTTGTAGACCACGGGGAGCTCGTCGAACGGGATCATGCCCTGCCAGTCGTAGGCCGAGTCCCAGCCGGGCTGGGGGAGCGACCCGTCACCGTCACCGCGGACGGGCAGGCGCCCGGGCGTCTGGTACCCGATGTTGCCCTCCCTGTCGGCGTAGACCAGGTTCTGCGCGGGTACGTCGAACAGCGCCGCCGCCTGTCGGAACTCGGCGAAGTCGGTCGCACGGTCGAGGGCGAAGATGGATGCCGCGGTGGACCCCGGTTCCAGCGCCGTCCACCGCAGGCTGACCGCGTACTCGGCCTCTCCCGTCGGCTCGTCCGCCGTCGCGGCTTCGGTCACCGGATCGTCGGCGACCGCGGTGAAGTCCCCGGTCAGCCCCGAGACGATGGGCCCGTGGACGGTGGAGCGGATCTCGAGGGTCACGGGGTCGCCGCCCGCCACCTCGACGGTCTCGGTGCGCGTCTGAAGCGGCACCAGCGCGCCGTCCCGCCAGTACTGGTCGCCCTCCACCTTCTCCACGTACAAGTCGGTGACGTCGCTGGTGAGGTTGGTGAAGCCCCACGCGATGTCGCGGTTGTGCCCGATGATGACCCCGGGGACGCCCGAGAACCCGAATCCGGAGACATCGAAGGGACACGCCGCCGACACGTCGCGGCACCGCAGATGACTCTGGTGCCAGACGCTCGGAAGCGAGGCGCCCAGATGCGGGTCGTTGGCCAGCAGTGGCATGCCCGATTCGGTCAGGTCGCCGGAGACCACCCACGAGTTCGAGCCGATGCCTTCTCCGGCGTCGCCGAGCAGCAGGGCCGCGGCCTCGATGACCCCGTCGACTTCGACCCAGTCGATCGACGCGTTCGCGGCATCCGCTTCGGCATCGGCCGGGGCCTCCGTGGGCGGTGCAAGGGGTGCGTCGGGTGTGATCGTCGGGACGATGACGGGGTTGCGCTCGTACGGGTACGCCGGGAACAGCGCCGCCACGTCGTCGGCGGGGTGATCGCGCGCCATGAGCGCGCGGTCGGTCTCGACCTCGATGTTGCTGCGCAGGTCCCACGCCATCGCCTTCAGCCATGCGATGGAGTCCACCGCCGTCCAGGCCTCGATGCGGTAGTCGGCGTTCTGCAGTCCCAGCACGGCGTACTCGAACGATGCCGCGGCGCCGTCGTGGTCGGCGAGGTAGGCGTTCACGCCGTCGGCGTAGGCCTCGTAGTAGTCGCGCGTCGTCTCGTCGAGGGCGGTCAGCTCCTGCTCGGCGATCTCGTGCCAGCCGAGGGTGCGCAGGAACAGGTCGGTCTGCAGCTGGCTCTCGCCGAACAGCTCCGACAGGCGCCCGGCGGTCAAGTGGCGGCGGAAGTCCATCTCCCAGAAGCGGTCCTGCGCGTGCACGTAGCCCTGTGCGAAGAAGAGGTCGCCCGGTGCGTCGGCGACGATGGTGGGCACTCCCAGCTCGTCGCGCAGCACCTGCACCTCACCGTCCAGACCCGCGACGGCGACAGTGCCCTCCAGCTGCGGGAACGAGCGCTGAATCGTCCACACCACGGTGCCCGCGGCGATGAGGGCGACCACCACGATCGCGGCGACCACGCCGAACAGCCACATGCCGACGGTGCGGCCCACCGAGCGGTGTCGTCGCCCACCCGCAGCTTCGGCTTCGGCCGCGCGCAGGCCGTACGGATCGTCATCGGTCGTCGTGGCACCGCGAGTCGTCATCGAGCATCCCCAGTCCTGCCGTGGATCCCCTTCGAACACGGCGCCTCAGAATGCTATCCCGACTCGGCGCGCGTCCTGCTCCACCGGTTGCGGCCGGGGGAGCAGGGGTCGCTCAGTCGGCGCCGAAGTCGAAGGATGCCGACTCCGACGCCTCGTCGACGGCCTCTGCCAGACCTTCCCGCTCGGCCGAGTAGCGGTCGGCGTGCTCGGTGATCTCGTCCGCACCACCGCGCTCGAGCTTTCCGACCAGTTCGCCGGTGGCGCCGCCGATGAGGCCCATGCTGGCGTACTGCTCGAGTCGCGAGCGCGAGTCGGCGATGTCGAGATTGCGCATCGTGAGCTGGCCGATGCGGTCGGTGGGGCCGAACGCGGCGTCGCCGACGCGCTCCATCGACAGTTTCTCGGGGTGGTAGGACATCGCCGAGCCTGTGGTGTCGAGCACGGTGTAGTCCTCGCCGCGGCGCAGGCGCAGGGTGACCGAGCCGCTGATGGCGGAACCCACCCAGCGCTGGATCGACTCGCGCAGCATGAGCGACTGCGGCTCGAGCCAGCGGCCCTCGTACATGAGGCGACCCAGGCGCCGGCCCTGCTCGTGGTAGGTGGCGAGGGTGTCCTCGTTGAGGATGGCGTTCACGAGCCGCTCGTACGCGGTGAACAGCAGGGCCATGCCGGGGGCCTCGTAGATGCCGCGCGACTTCGCCTCGATGATGCGGTTCTCGATCTGGTCGCTCATGCCGAGGCCGTGGCGGCCGCCGATGCGGTTGGCCTCGAAGACCAGCTCCACCGGGTCGGCGTACTCGACGCCGTTGAGGGCGACGGGGCGGCCCGCCTCGAAGGTGACAGTGACGTCTTCGGTGTCGATCTGCACCTCGGGGTCCCAGAAGCGCACGCCCATGATGGGCTCCACCGTCTCGAGCGACACGTCGAGGTGCTCCAGCGTCTTCGCTTCGTGCGTGGCGCCCCAGATGTTGGCATCCGTCGAATAGGCCTTCTCGGCCGAGTCGCGGTAGGGGAAGCCGTGGGCGACGAGCCACTCGCTCATCTCGGTGCGGCCGCCGAGCTCGGTGACGAAGTCGGCGTCGAGCCAGGGCTTGTAGATGCGCAGGGCGGGGTTGGCGAGCAGGCCGTAGCGGTAGAACCGCTCGATGTCGTTGCCCTTGTAGGTGGAGCCATCGCCCCAGATGTCGACGCCGTCTTCCTTCATGGCGCGCACGAGCAGCGTGCCGGTGACGGCACGGCCGAGCGGCGTGGTGTTGAAGTACGTGCGGCCGCCGCTGCGGATGTGGAACGCGCCGCAGGCGAGGGCGACGAAGCCCTCTTCGACGAGCGCCGTCTTGCAGTCGACCAGGCGCGCGACCTCGGCGCCGTACTCGAGCGCGCGGCCCGGGATGGCGGCGATGTCGGTCTCATCGGGCTGGCCGAGGTCGCCGGTGTAGGTGCAGGGGACGGCGCCCTTGTCACGCATCCAGGCGACGGCGACAGATGTGTCGAGTCCTCCGGAGAAGGCGATGCCGACGCGCTCGCCGACGGGCAGGGACTGAAGGACCTTCGACATGGGTTCCAGTCTAGTGAAGGTGGGGATGCCGCCTGAGCGGGGGGCCGCTCAGCCGATGACGACGTCGGTGATGGTCACCGGCGTGGCCGGCGGTCCGTCGGGGGCCCCGCCTTCGGCACCGGCGGCGGCGACCTCGCGCACGACCTCGAGGCCGGCGGCATCCATCTGCCCGAACACCGTGTACGACGGCGGCAGCTGGCTGTCCTCGTAGACGAGGAAGAACTGCGAGCCGTTGGTGTCGGGGCCGGCGTTGGCCATCGCGACGGTTCCGGCGGGATACGTCTCGGTGCCGTCGAGTTCGTCGGCGTAGCTGTAACCCGGGCCGCCGCGGCCGGTGCCGGTCGGATCGCCGCACTGCAGCACGAAGATCCCCGAGGTCGTGAGGCGGTGGCAGATCGTGTCGCTGTAGTAGCCCTGCTCGGAAAGCGAGACGAAGCTGCCGACCGTGCACGGGGTGCGCTCGGCGTCGAGGGTCAGGGCGATGGGGCCGGCCGAGGTCTCGAGCGTCGCCGAAACCTCTCCGGTGACGGTCGGCTCCGCGGGTGGGGCGTCGACGGCGACCGCGGCGCTGCCGCCCGTGCGGTACGAGCAGGCGGAAGTGTCGGTGGCGCTCGCCTCGGGGGTGGCATCCGGGGTGTCGCCGCCGCCGGCGCCGGCGCATCCGGCGAGGACGAGGAGCGACGCGGCGAGCAGCGGAAGGGCGATAAGGCGGGAGCGCATTGGCCCAGCGTACGGCGGACCGCGCGCCCTTTCCACGTGCGAAGGCCCCGCTCACCATGGAGCGGGGCCTTCGCTGCGGAGTGGGTCAGCCCACGACGGGGACGACCAGGCCGCCCCAGGTCTCGTTCTCGAAGTCGGCGGTCTCCTGCGAGGTCAGCAGTTCGTAGAGGGCCTCGATGCGGGGGTCGTCGACGAGCTCCGGGCGGGTGGCGAGCACGTTGTAGTACGGGCTGGACTCGCCCTCGAGCAGGATCGCCTGGTCGCCGCTCAGGCCGGCCGGCAGCGCGAACGAGATCGTGACGAACGCGGCATCCACGTCGGGGAGCGCCTGCGGAAGGGTCGCGTTCTCGATCTCGGTGAATTCGAACCCGCGGGGGTTCGCGGTGATCCCGGTGAGGTCGACCACGCCGTCCTCGACCTCGATGAGACCCTCGTCGGCGAGCAGCTGCAGCGCGCGGCCCTCGTTGGTGGGGTCGTTAGGGATCGCGATCGTCGCGCCGTCCTCGAGGTCGTCGAGGCTGTCGACCTTGTCGGAGTAGAACGCGGCGCTCGGCAGGTACGCCTCGCCGACGCTCACGAGGTCGCCGCCCGTCGCCTCGTTGAACGTCTCGAGGAACGTGGAGTTCTGGAACAGGTTCGCGTCGATCGACCCGTCGACGAGAGCCGTGTTCGGCGTGTTGTAGTCGGTGAAGGCGACGAACTCGATCGTGAGGCCGAGGTCGGCGGCGCCGTTCTCGGCGATGTGCTGCAGGATGTCGCCGGCCGGCGTCTGCAGGGCGCCGACCTTGAGCGTGCCGAGACCGTCGGATGCCGCGGCGTCGGTATCGGCGTCGGAGCCTCCCGCGCAGGCGGTGAGGGCGAGGGCTGCGGCCGCGACGGCGGCGAGCAGGGGGAGACGGTTCTTGCGGAGCATGAGGGGTTCCTCTCGGGCGGAGCGGGTCGAGTCGTCGGGTGGGTCAGGCGGGGTGGGTGGCAGGCACGCGGGTGCGCCGCTGCCGGGTGGGGCTTCTGCGCGCCAGGCGCCGGGCGCCCCAGGCGGCCAGGGACTGCAGCGCCATCACGATCGCGAAGATGATGATGATCACGGCGATGATGTGGATCCAGCTGTACTGCTGGTAGCCGTACCGGATGGCGACGTCGCCGAGACCGCCGCCGGCGACGGTGCCGACCATCGCGGAGAAGTTGATGATCGAGGTGACCGTGGTCGACAGGCCCAGCAGCATGGGGGCCGCGGCCTCGGGCAGCAGCACCTTGGTCACCAGCTCCCACCGGCTCGCACCGAGCGACGAGGCGACTTCGAGCATGCCGGGATCGACCTCTTTGATCGCGATCTCGACCATGCGGGCGAAGAACGGGATCGCGACCATCGACAGCGGCACGATCGCCGCGGTCGGGCCGATGAAGGTGCCCACGATCAGGCGCGTGAACGGGATGAGCGCGACCATCAGGATGATGAACGGCACCGAGCGGCCGAAGTTCACGATGAAATCCAGCAGCCGGTTGACGATGACGGCGGTCGTGCGCGAGCCGAACAGCCGCTCGAGAAAGCGGCCCTGCTCGGTGCCGACGAGCACGACGCCGAGGGGCAGACCGACGATGACCGTCACGGCCAGGGCGACGCCCACCATGTAAAGGGTCTGGCCGGTGGCCACCAACAGTACCTGGAACAGCTGATCGTTCATACGAGCACACCCTCCTGGAGCACCTCGACGAGAAGGTCCTGGCTGCGGAGGTCCGCGATGACGGATGCCGCGGCGGACGCGGGGATCTCGAGCCGGGTGCGGCCGGCCTGCGTGCCGCCGATCTGCTCGATCAGGGCGCCGAGGATCGACACGTCCACATCGTGCTCGCGGGCCAGGCGGGCGATGACGGGGCGGTCGGCGGTACCGCCGGCGAAGGTGATGTCGATGACGGTGGCATCCGCCGGCACGCTCTGCGGCACGCCGCCGAGCGGGAACAGCTGCGCGGTCAGGCGCGAGCCGGGGGTGCGGATGAGGTCGACCAACCGGCCGCTTTCGACCACGCGGCCCGCCTCGACGAGGGCGGCGGAGTGGCAGGCGGCCTTCACCACGTCCATCTCGTGCGTGATGAGCAGCACCGTCAGGCCGAGTTCGGCGTTGATGCGGCGGTAGAGGTCCAGGATCGACGCGGTGGTCTCGGGGTCGAGGGCGCTGGTCGCCTCGTCGGACAGCAGCACGCTGGGGCGGGCCGCGAGGGCCCGGGCGATGCCGACGCGC
The DNA here is from genome assembly GCF_030246905.1 of Microbacterium sp. zg-Y818. Lineage (NCBI taxonomy): Bacteria > Bacillati > Actinomycetota > Actinomycetes > Micrococcales > Microbacteriaceae > Microbacterium > Microbacterium sp. zg-Y818. Next base: position 70,877 of record NZ_CP126741.1, read on the forward strand.
TGCTGCTGCCCGCCGGAGAGTTCGTGCACGGCGGCGTCGCCGCGGTGGCCGAGCCCGACGAGGTCGAGCATCTCCTGCGCGCGGGCGCGGCGCTGGGCGCGGGGCGTGCCGTCGAGTTCGAGGGCCAATTCGACGTTGCCGCGCACCGTGCGGCTGCCGAGCAGGTTGAACCGCTGGAAGACCATGCCGATGCGGCGGCGCGCGGCGCGCAGGTCGGGCTCGCGCAGCGCCGTGAGGTCGGTGTCGTCGACGATCACCCGGCCGCTGTCGGGGCGCTCGAGCAGGTTCACGATGCGGGCGAGCGTGCTCTTTCCCGCACCGCTCTGCCCCACGATGCCGTAGACCTCCCCGGTGGGGATCGTCAGGGAGACGTCGTCGACGGCGGCGAGGTCGCCGAAGCGCTTCGTGACGTGTTCGAGCGCGATCATGCGGACTGTCCCGGCCTTTCCAGAGCCCTGCGCCACACCGATCGGCGGCAAGGGGGCGCGATCGATCAAACCCGCCGGGGCGAGAGTCCGGTAAATCGCGTTACGCCCCGTGTCGTCGCGGCCCGCGCCGCCTTCGTCGGGCAGTGCCAACTCGGGGTGCCGGCGCCCGCCGGATAGAATGGGGTCTCACCGTCCGTTAACGGGGGAGCAGCCATGCCAGGCATCGTGATCGTCGGCGTCCAGTGGGGAGACGAGGGCAAAGGCAAGGCCACTGACCTCCTCGGGGACCGCACCGACTGGGTCGTCAAGTTCAACGGCGGCAACAACGCCGGCCACACCGTCGTCATCGGCGACGAGAAGTACGCGCTGCACCTGCTGCCTTCCGGCATCCTCTCTCCGGGCGTGAACGCCGTGATCGGAAACGGTGTCGTCGTCGACCTCGAGGTGCTGTTCGCCGAGCTCGAGGCGCTGAACGCGCGTGGGCTCGACACGTCGCGGCTGCGGGTGAGCGCCAACGCGCACATCATCACGCAGTACCACCGCACGCTCGACAAGGTCACCGAGCGCTTCCTCGGAAAGCGCATGATCGGCACGACCGGCCGCGGCATCGGACCGGCCTATGCCGACAAGATCAACCGCGTCGGCATCCGCGTGCAGGACCTGTTCGACGAGAACATACTGCGCCAGAAGGTCGAGGGCGCCCTCGACCAGAAGAACCACCTGCTGGTGAAGGTCTTCAACCGCCGCGCGATCACCGTCGACGAGATCGTCGACGACCTGCTGTCCTACGCCGAGCGTCTGCGTCCCATGGTCGCCGACACGGGGCTGCTGCTGGATCAGGCCCTCGCGGCCGGCGAGGTGGTCGTCTTCGAGGGCGGCCAGGCCACCATGCTCGACGTCGACCACGGCACCTACCCGTTCGTGACGTCGTCGTCGGCCACCGCCGGCGGCGCCTCGACCGGCTCGGGCGTCGGCCCCAATCGCCTCGACCGCATCGTCGGCATCGTGAAGGCCTACACGACACGGGTCGGGTCGGGGCCGTTCCCCACCGAGCTGTTCGACGAGCAGGGCGAGTGGCTGCGCTCGCGCGGCTTCGAGTTCGGCACCACGACCGGGCGGCCCCGCCGCGTCGGCTGGTACGACGCGCCCGTCACCCGCTACGCGACGCGTGTGAACGGCATCACCGACCTCGTGCTGACCAAGCTCGACATCCTCACGGGCCTTGACCGCATCCCCGTCTGCGTGGCCTACGACGTCGACGGCACGCGCTTCGACGAGGTGCCGGTGAACCAGTCGGACTTCCACCACGCCACCCCGGTCTACGAGTACTTCCCGGGCTGGAGTGAAGACATCACGAAGGCGCGCACCTTCGATGACCTGCCGACGGCCGCGCAGGAGTACGTGCTGGCGCTGGAGGCCATGAGCGGTACGCGCATCTCGGTCATCGGCGTGGGCGCGGCCCGCGACGCGGTGATCGTGCGCCACGACCTCGTGGACTGATGCGCTTCCTGCTCGGCGGGTACACCGCCGACATGGGCGGAGCCGCCGAGGGCATCGGGGTGCTGCGCGCCGGCGAGGCGGATGCCGCCTCTGCGGGCGGTCCGCTCGCCTTCGAGGGCGAGGCCGTGGTCACGGGCGGCTCGCCGTCGTGGCTGACGTGGCATCCCTCGCTGCCGGTCGTGTACGCGGCCATGGAAGGCGCCGGCACAGTGCAGGCGTTCCGTCGCACGGGCGAGACGGGGCTGGCGCGGCTCGGTGGGCCGGTCGGGGTCGGCGAGGCCCCGTGCCACGTCGCGGTCGCCCCCGACGGCGCGTCTCTCATCGCGAGCTGCTGGGGCGATGGGCGCGTGGTGCGCGTGCGGCTGGATGCCGAGGGGCGCCCTGGGCCGACGGCCGCCGCGCGTGCCGCGCGGGATCCGTACGGGCGCGAGGGCGCCGCGGGCGCCGGGGGTTCCGCCGCCGACGCCGTGGTGTTCGCGCAGGCCGGGCAGGCCCGCGCGGGTGCCCGTGACGAAGAGCAGGAGGATCAGCTGCAGGACCTGGCGGCAGCGGCGCAGGCGCTGCGCGCGGTCGCCGGGGACGAGTTCGCCCACCTGGTTCCCGAGTACGCCGCGCCGGAGCCGCCGCCGGTTGCGCCCGGGGCCGCGGCTGCTGCCGACGCCGGGGACTCCGCCGAGGCGCCCGTCGCCCGGTCGTCGCACGCGCACCAGACCGTGTTCCTGCCCGGCGGCGTGCTCGCCACCGCCGACATGGGGTTCGACCTGGTGCGGTTCTGGCGGGGCGCCGACGGCGGCGCCACGCGAGCGCTCCCCGATGTCGTGCTGCCGCGTGGCAGCGGGCCGCGCCACATGGTCTGGCATCCGAGCGGCCATCTCTACGTGGTCACCGAGCTCTCACGCGAACTGTTCGTGCTGGCGCCGGATGTCGCCGGCGTGTGGCGCATCGTCTCGGGGACACCGCTGGCCGCCGGCACGCTCGCGGACGACACCGCGGCCGAGGTCTGCCTGTCGCGCGACGCGCAGTTCGTGTACGTCGGGGTGCGCGGCAGCGACACCCTGGCCGTGCTGCGGGTGCGCGGCGACGGCTCACAGGTCGCTCCCGTGGCGCTCGCCGAGGCCGGAGTGGCGGGGCCCCGTCACCACATGATCGTGCTCGACACGCTGCTCGTGGCCGGTCAGCGCTCGGGCGACGTCGCCGCCCTCACACTCGACATCCGCAACGGGCTGCCCGGCCGCCCGCGGGTGCGCACCTCGGCGCCGTCGCCGACGTGCATCGTGCCGCTGCGCTGATCTCCCCGCCGCGGCCCCGCCGCCGCCCCGGTCTCCCGACCGCTGAGCCACCTCTCGGGGTCGCCGCCTCGCGGCGCATGCCGGTGGCTCGGGTGCCGCGCGCCGGCCCGGCTCGCTGGTTCCGCCCGCAGTTTCTTTGTCCCCTCGATTCGCCATGTGAGTTCCTGTTCACACAGCCCCGGGGCGTGGGGACGGGGAGGCGATCTGGTGCGAACCCCCGCGAGTCGGGTCGACCCTTGTGCGATCCGGGCGCGCGTGTGTGAGCGGGAACTCACATGGCAAAGCCGGGTGATGTCGACAGGTCGGCGCGGTCGAGCGGCAACTGGGTCAGGGTCGGCGTGCGCGCGCCGTGTGAACGGGAACTCACATGCGAAATCCGGGGACCGTCCGCCGACGGGCAGCGCGCGCGGGCGGACTCAGACCTTGGCGTCCTGCCGCGGTATCCACACCTGCTTGATGATCAGCAGAATCGATGCCGTCACCGGAATCGCGATCAGCGCGCCGAGCAGCCCCAGCAGCGTCCCCCCGACGAGCGCCCCGATCACGACGAGAGCCCCGGGCACCGAGATCGCGCGGTTCATCACCCTCGGCGTGAGGATGTATGCCTCGATCTGCATGTAGATGAGATACGCGATACCGAAGACCAGAGCAGCCACCGGGCTCGAGAACAGCGCGATCACCGTCGCCAGCACCCAGTAGGCGACGGTTCCCACAAGGGGGATCAGCGTCAGGCAGAACGCGACGACCGCCAGCAGCGCGGGGAACGGCAGTCCGAGCACCAGGTGCAGGATGAGCGCGACGACCGAGTTGAAGAACGCCAGCACCACCATGCCCATGAGGTAGCCGCCGATCGAGTCCGTGATCTCGGTCGTGAGTGACGCCACCTTCGGCCGGCTGCGGGCGGGGGTGAGACGCACGAAAGCACTCTTCATCGCCGCCAGCGACGCGAGGAAGTACAAGGTCAGGACGAGCACGATCACGACGCCCGAGACCGCGCTGGCGATGCCGACACCCACCTGCAGCACGCCACCACCGATGCTGGCGATGTTGCTCGGGTTCGTGATGAAGTTCTGGACGTCGGTGAGAAGCGTTCCCACCTGATCGCTGAAGTTGGTCTCAAGCCACGAGTAGATGTCCGACTTCTGGAAGTCCGACACGAGCGATGGCAGATCCTTGGAGAACTGCGAGACCTGCCCGGCGACCGTCGGGATGATGAGCCACAGAATGCCTGCGATCGCGACCGCGAAGCCCGCGAAGACCATCGCGATCCCCCCGGGGCGGGGGATGCCGTGCCGCTCCAGCCAGCGGACCACCGGGTCCAGTCCCAGCGCTGCGAAGAGCGCGAACGCGACGTAGATGAGCACCGTCGACAGGTTCGAGATGGCCAGCCCCAGCACGAAGGCCGCGAGGCCTCCGAGGGTCAGCAGGAAGCCCAGCGCGAACGGGTTCGACAAGCCGGCGAGGACGCGTGCCGTGGCGGTCGACCCCGCCGTCCCGGGCGCCGATGCGGGCGTCACCGCGGTGCCGCGAGCGGTGCCCGCGTCGGTGCCGGCACCCGCATCGGCGGCGAGCGGGGCTGCGGTGGGGTCGGTCATGGGGACACTCTAGGTGGGTGCCCCGCGGGGAGGACAGGGGTGCGTCCGCCTGCGCCGGTAGGGTCGGAAGCAGGAGGATGCCATGACAGAAGAAGACCCGACGACGACACTGGCGCGGCTGCGCAGCAGCATCGACAACATCGACGCGGCCCTCATCTTCATGCTCGCCGAGCGTTTCCGCTGCACCAAGCAGGTCGGCGTGCTCAAGGCGGAGCATGGGATGCCGGCATCCGACCCCTCCCGCGAGGAGCAGCAGACCGCGCGCCTGCGCCGGCTGGCCGAGGAGTCGTCACTGGATCCCGAGTTCGCCGAGAAGTGGTTCAACTTCGTCGTAGCCGAGGTCATCCGCCACCACACCGCCGCCGCCGACGAGCGCTGACCCGACGCGCAACGCCCCGAGCCGAAGCCCGGGGCGTCCGCGATGCGGTGGATCAGGGAACCGCGCGGCGAAGCGTCCGCCAGGAGATCACGGCCAGCACCGCGATGAGGCCGACGCCCCACAGGGCCAGGCCCAGCGCCCCCTGTGCGACGAACCATTCGGCGAACGCACCCCAGGACTGTGTCTGCGTGATGAACCAGGCGAGGGCCACCAGTGCCAGCGCGAGTCCGACCAGAACCACGGTGAGCCACAGGTTGCCGAACCGCTTGTAGATCGTCGCGCCCCAGAATCCGCAGACGAAGAACAGCAGCGCCAGCACGAAGAACACGAACCCGGCGGCGACCGGTCCCGCTTCCCACACCCACGGCAGGTAGAAGAAGTATCCGTTCATGCCCCACCCGTCGGTGGCCTGCTCGAGCAGCCCGCCGATCACGAACACCAGACCCAGCAGGGCAGAGGTGAGCACCGCGGTGAGCACGGTGCCGACGTAGAACTCCCGCCGCGTCACGCTCATCGCCTGTGAGAAGGGGAACGTGAGGGTGAGCGCCTGGATGCCGACCACTGCGAAGTACCACAGCGGCGCCTGCGCCCCACCCCCGTACTTCGGGCCCACCACCCCGGCGTAGTCCAAGATCCCGTAGATCGCCAGCGTGATCACCAGCGTGCCCGCCAGCACGATGAGCGGGACCCAGATGTACGTCGCCCGGTTCGTCAGCTGCATGCGGACGACATTGACGGTGCGGCTCATCGCAGTGCTCCTTCGTCGATCGCCGCCGCGGTGCCCGCGGCGTGCTGGGTGATGCGGACGATCAGCTGCTGCAGCGACACCGGACCCACGTCCAGGCCCGCTGCCGCCAGCTCCGCCCGCTCCGATGCCGTGAGGGTGCCGAGCACGGTCACACTCGACACGCGCCCGAGGGTCTCGCGGTGGATCACCTCGCGGCCGGCGACGAACGCCTCGACAGCGGCGCTGTCGCCGACGATGTTGGCTGCGCGACTGCGCGCCACGTCGGTGTCCTCGTCCATGACGATGCGGCCTCGGTCGATCACCAGCACCCGCTCGAGGAGGTTGGACACCTCGTCGATCAGATGGCTGGAGAGGATCACCGTGCGGGGATGCGCGGCGTAGTCCTCGAGCAGCCGGTCGTAGAAGATCTGGCGCGCGACGGCATCCAGGCCCAGGTAGGGCTCGTCGAAGAACGTGATCTCCGCACGCGCGGCGAGCCCGATGATGACGCCCACGGCGGAGAGCTGACCACGGGAGAGCTTCTTGATCCGGGTCTTGACCGGCAACTGGAAGTCCTCGATGAGGCGCTCGGCGAAGTCCTGGTCCCAATTCGGGAAGAACAGCCGGGCGGTGTCGAACGCGTGCTTGGGCAGCGCGTCGTCGGGGTACTTCTGGCTCTCACGGACGAAGCACATCCGCTGCAGGACACCCGCGTTCTCGTACGGGTCCTCGCCGAAGATGCGCACGTCGCCGGACGTGGCGAAGTTCTGCGCGGTGAGGATCGACATGATCGTCGTCTTCCCCGCACCGTTGCGGCCGAGGAGCCCGTAGATGGTGTCCTTCTGAATCTCGAAGCTCACGTCGTCGACCGCGACGGTCTCGCGGTAGCGCTTGGTGAGGTTCTGCACCTCGATGACGGAGGTCATCGTGCCGTCCCTTCTCCTGTAGTGGTGTACCGACGCTGGATGAGCGCGGTGAGGTCGTCGGCGCCGAGGCCCAGGGCGCGGGCTTCGGTCAGCAGTGGGTCGATGAAGCGGTCCGCGAAGGCGGCGCGACGCTCGCCGCGCAGCTGCTCGCGGGCCCCCGGGGCGACGAACATGCCGATGCCGCGTCGCTTGTACAGGACGCCCTTGTCCACGAGCATGTTCACTCCTTTGGCCGCCGTGGCGGGGTTGATGCGGTGGAACGCCGCGAGCTCGTTCGTCGAGGGCGCCTGGGTCTCCTCCGGCAAGCTGCCGTCGATGATGGCGTCCTCGATGCTCTCGGCGATCTGCAGGAAGATGGCCCTGCCGTCTTCGATCACGCTGCTCCGTCCGCTGGTTAATTACTTGACTAACTAACCATGCAACGCAGGATGCCGCGATGTCAAGGCCACACTTGCGCCGGTTTGCCACCTGTGAGGTCGCTGGGTACGGTGGAAGCGAGGGCCGCGAGGCCCCGACGACCAGTCCGCGATCGCTCGCCCGGCCCGACCCGAGGCCATCGGTGCGAGCGAACGTATGGTCGGCGGTCTGGGCGACCCACCCGAATGTGCGTCGCCGGAGCGCTGTGCCGCGTCGACACCCGACGCGTGTGTGCAGCGCCGATGACCGTCTACCCGGGCGCTACCGATGCGGCCTGAAGCGACGGCTGCCGAGGTGAAAACACGTGAGTTCTGCCCCTGCTGTCGAAGCGAAGAATCTGTTCAAGGTCTTCGGACGCAACCCCAAGGATGCCGTCAAGCGCCTGCGTGCCGGCCAGAGCCGGGCCGAGGTGGCCGACGCCGGAACGGCCGCCGTGATCGATGCCAGCTTCACCGTGCAGCCGGGCGAGATCTTCGTCATCATGGGGCTGTCGGGGTCGGGCAAGTCGACGATCATCCGCATGCTCAACGGGCTGCTGCAGCCCACCGCGGGCGAGGTGCTTGTACAAGGACGCAGCGTCACGGGGGCGTCGGCCGGCGAGCTGCGCGGCATCCGTCGTCAGTCGATCTCGATGGTGTTCCAGCACTTCGCGCTGCTGCCGCACCGTACGGTGCTCGACAACGCCGCGTATGCGCTCGAGATCCAGGGCGTCGGCAAGGCCGAACGCCGCGGTCGCGCGATGGAGATCCTCGAGAAGGTTGGCCTGGGCGACCGCGCCGAGGCGATGCCCGATGAGCTCTCCGGCGGCATGCGTCAGCGGGTGGGGCTCGCCCGCGCGCTCACGGCCGGCACCGACATTTTGCTCATGGACGAGGCGTTCTCCGCGCTCGATCCGCTGATCCGCCGCGAGATGCAGGAGCAGCTGGTCGAGCTGCAGCGCGAGCTCGGCCGCACCATCGTCTTCATCACCCACGACCTCAACGAAGCCATGTTCCTCGGCGACCGCATCGCGGTCATGCGCGATGGGCGCATCGTGCAGAACGGCACGCCCGAAGAGATCCTCACGGACCCGGCGAACGACTACGTCGCCCAGTTCGTGCAGGACGTCGACCGGGCCAGGGTGCTCACGGCATCCGCCGTCATGGAGCCCGCCCACGCCACGACTCCCGTCAGCGCCGGGCTGCGCGGTGCGCTGCGGTCCCTGCGCGAGCTGCAGGCCGGCTCGGTGTTCGTCACCGAGAACCGCAGGCTGCTGGGTGTGATCAGCGACCGTCAGGTGATCCGGGCGATCAAGGCGGGCGAGACCGACCTGCGCGCCGTCATCGACGCGTCCGTCCCGACGGTGTCGCCCGACGACCCGCTGACCGATGTCGTCGAGCGCGCCGTCGAGACGACGGTGCCGGTGCCGGTGGTGGATGCCGCCGGTCGCCTGGTCGGCCTCATCCCGCGCGTGACGCTGCTCGCCGCGCTCGGGAACGTCCCCGCCACGACCCAGGCCCTGCCGATCATCGAGCCCGCGCCCTCGGTGCCGCCGGCCGACCTCGCCGCCTCGCTGGAGGAACTCGGGCAGGCGGAGGCCGACGCCGCCGAACTCGCGGCCTCGTCGAAGGGGGGAGCAGCGTGAACGACGTGCGTCTTCCGATCGGCGACATCGCCGAAACCTTCGTCCGCTGGCTGATCGACACCTTCGGGTGGCTTTTCGACGGACTCCGCTCGCTGTTCCTGGCTGTCTACGACGCGCTCGAGTGGGTGCTGCAGGCGCCGCCGTTCTGGGCGGTCATCGTCGTGCTCGCCGCGCTGGCGCTGTGGGCCAAGGGCGTGTGGCTGGCCGTCGGCACCGTGGTCGGACTCCTCGTCATCGTGGGTGTCGGCCAATGGGAGAACGCGATGCAGTCGCTCGCCCTGGTCATCGTCGCCTCGGTGATCGCGCTCGCGATCGGCATTCCGCTGGGCATCTGGGCGGCCCGCAACGACACCGTCTCGAAGATCGTCCGCCCGGTGCTGGACTTCCTGCAGACCATGCCGGCGTTCGTGTACCTCATCCCCGCGCTCATGCTGTTCCGCGTCGGCGTCGTGCCCGGCATCGTCGCGACCATCCTCTTCGCCCTCGCCCCCGGCGTGCGGCTGACCGAGCTCGGCATCCGCGGCGTCGACCGCGAGGTGGTCGAGGCCGGCCACGCCTTCGGCGCCTCGCCCGGCCGCATCCTGCGTCAGATCCAGCTGCCGCTGGCGCTTCCGAGCATCATGGCCGGCGTCAACCAGGTGATCATGCTGAGCCTGTCGATGGTGGTCATCGCCGGCATGGTCGGCGCCCGCGGACTCGGTGGCGACGTCGTGCAGAGCCTGCAGAAGATCGACATCGCGCTCGGCGTCGAAGCCGGGCTGTCGGTGGTCATCATCGCGATGATCCTCGACCGCGTGACCTCCGCGCTCGCCGCCCGAGGGTCACGCCGTGGTGCCCGGGCCGCTTCGCGCGGCCGTGGCGCTTCTCGCGCGGCGCGCGCCGCGTCGCGGGATGCCGACGCGGACGAGCCGCGGCCGGTCGCGGCATCCGCCTGACGCCTTCGGGCCCAACGTCTTGCGAGCTCATCACTCGCGGGGGGCGCGGAGATTCCGCGCCCGACCACAACGACCGCTTCGTGCACAGCACACGAAGGGAGAGGAAGTCACGATGACCAAGAGAAACACTTTCCTGGGGGCGCTCGCGCTCACCTCCGCCGCAGCCCTGACGCTCACCGGCTGCGCCGGCGGGTCCGACGAGGGTGCCGGCACCGAGGGGGATGCCGCGGCAGACCGCCCCATCACCATCGCCGTGTTCAACGGCTGGGACGAGGGCATCGCCGCGTCCGAGCTGTGGAAGGCCGTGCTCGAGGAGCAGGGCTACGAAGTCGAGCTCGAGTACGCCGACCCGGCCGCCGTCTACAACGGCATCTCCAGCGGCGACTACGACGTGACGCTGGACACGTGGCTGCCGCTGACCCACGCCGACTACATCGAGGAGTACGGCGATGACATGGTCGACCTCGGCGCCTGGAACGAGGACGCCAAGCTCACCTTCGCGGTGAACGAGGACGCGCCGATCGACTCGATCGAGCAGCTCGCCGACAACGCGGACCTCTTCGACAGCACGATCTACGGCATCGAGTCGGGCTCGGGTCTCGCGACCGTCACCGACTCGGCCGTCATCCCCGGTTATGGCCTGGAGGCCTTCGACCACGTGACGTCGTCGACCCCGGCGATGCTCACCGAGCTCGACACGGCGACCCGTGCCGGCGAGGACATCCTCGTGACGCTGTGGCGTCCGCACTGGGCGTACGACGCGTTCCCGATCAAGGACCTCGAGGACCCGAAGGGGCTGCTCGGCGACGCCGAGGGCATCCACTCGTACGCCTCGACGACGTTCGAGGAGGACTTCCCCGAGGTCTTCGAGTGGCTGAGCGCCTTCAAGATGGACAGCGAGACGCTGTACTCGCTCGAGAACGCGATGTTCAACGAGAACGACAGCGACGACTACGAAGCCGTCGTGGCCGAGTGGATCGCCGCGAACGAGGAGTGGGTCGCCTCGCTGACCTCCTGAGTCCCCCGCTCGCGAGTGAGTATTCGTCGCTTTGAGTGAGTACTCGTGGGGCCTGCGGTTCGGCCGCAGTTGTTCCGCGAGTAATCACTCGGCGACGCGAATACTCACTCGGGGGTTCCGGAGGTGATCTCCAGCGACACCTTCGTCTCGAGCACGTCGATCGCCTCGTCCGACAGCGCGATCAGCCCGTTGAGCTCCTCGCGCACGCGCTTGTAAGCCACCTGCCGCTCCGAGGGCGTCGCCGCCTGGTCCACCGCGACCGAGAGCAGCTGCTGCGCCGTCGCCAGGCGCTTGCGCTCCACCTCGCTGAACGACGAATCCCGCATGCGCCGCGCCTCACGCTCGGCCAGGTCGAACGCCACTTCGAACTCCGTTACCGCCTTGCGGTACTCGTCCACCTGCTCCTGCGACACCTTCGCGTTCGCCGATTCCGGCCGCAGGTGATCGGCGTGCTTCTTCGCCCGCAGGAAGGCCGCCGTCAGGGGCTGTCGCCCGTCGCTCATGGCGGGGAAGGCGATCAGCTTCGCCACATCGAGCTCGTAGTCGAGCCAGCGCTGCGTCACACCGTCGTGTAGCGCGAACAGCTGCTCGAGCTGGCTGGGCTGCGGCGACGGCCGGGTGATCGCCGTGGGGATGGATGCCGTGGCCACCGGCCGTCCACGGGCTGCCGCCTGCGCTGCCTTCAGCTCGCTCTTGGCGCGGATGATCTCGAGGCGGCGCTTGTGCCGGCGCTTGCTCGCCCGCTGCCACCCCTCCCATGCCCCGCCGAACACCCCGGCCAGCGGGAACGCCAACCACCAGTAGCTCCCGAGAAAGGTGACCAGCTCATCCACTCTGTCATGCTAGCCCGCGGCGCCGGCGGTGACAGCGCGCTACTGCGCGGCGGGCGGCTTCGAATCCCGCGACGGGACCGGCCACTGCCCTCCCCCCGGAACCCCACGAATCCCCGGCACCCCGCCCCGCGCCGCGCGCTGCGCGTCGCGCTCAGCCGCAGCGAACGCGGTCTCGGCCGCGTGCACCGCATCGCGATACGCCACGAAGCGCTCCGGGGTCACCTTCTCGCGCGCGGATGCCGGACGCAGCCACTGCGCCTCGCGCTGGGCCTTGAGGAACGCCAGGGTCAGCGGATGCCGGGACTCGAGCATCTGCGGGAACGCGAGCGCCTTCGCGGCATCCGTCTCGTACTCCAGCCACCGAGCGGTGACGGCGTCGAGCCGGGCGGTCAGCTGCTCTATCGGCAGGGGCGCGTCGCGGCCCGTCGCGGCGTACCGGGCGCGCATCGCCTTCACTCGGCTGCGGGTGGCGCGCAGCTGCAGCGAGGCCCGCTTCTCGTCGTACTTCGCCTCCTGCAGCATCCGCTTCGCCTCGGACATCGGGGCGGGAAGCCACGGCGAACCCCGCTGCGCCTTCTCGGTGAGCACATCGGCCTGCGCGGCGCGCACCTGGGCGCGGGCGGACTGCAGGGCGCGGTAGGCGGCGAGCTCCTCGTGCCGGGCGGCGTCGAGCTCCAGCCGGCGGGCGCGACGGCGGTTGGTCGTCAGGGTGCTGTAGCCGACGGCGCCCGCCCCGGCCGCTGCCGGAGCGATCCACCACCATGAGCCCAGGACCAGGAGGACGGTGTCCACCCTGTCATCGTACGCGTCGGCCCTGTCTCCGGCCCGGTCTCAGCCGAACAGCAGTGCGATGACGGTCGACCCGCCACCGACGAGGATCAGCGACGCGATCACGACCCACGCGACGATCTTCATGCGCCGCTGGCGTCCCTGCCCGTAGTTGCCGTAATCGTCGTCGCTCATGTCATCTCCTCGTCAGACGGGCTCGGCCACCGTCGCGCCGAAGGCGGCGGGCAGGGTGGCTTGCGATCGCTGGCGCAGCTCGGTGGCGGACACGGTGAACACGTCCTGGATCTCGAGGGCCGGCGCGTCGCCGTCGCCGGGCGCGTCGGTCACGCCGATGCGCATCACGGGGTAGCCGCGGCCGTCGCAGAGCCCGCGGAACTTCACGTCGTCCTCGCGGGGAACGGTCACCACAACCCTGCCGGTGGACTCCGAGAACAGCGCGGTCGCGGCGTCGACGCCGTCGCGCTCCAGGATCTCGCTCAGCCACACCCGGGCGCCGACACCGAAGCGCATGACGCCCTCGGCGAGCGTCTGGGCAAGGCCCCCGCCGGAGACGTCGTGCGCGCTGGAGACGAGGGACTGCAGGGATGCCGCGTGCAGCAGATCCGCCAGACGCTTCTCGGCCGCGAGGTCGACCTTCGGAGGGCGACCCCCGAGGTGGCCGTGGATGGTGCCGGCCCACTGCGAGCCGCTCAGCTCGGTGGCCGTGACGCCGAGCAGGTAGATGTTCTCGCCGGCATCCTGCCATCCGCTGGGGATGCGCCGCGCCACGTCGTCGATGATGCCGAGGACGCCCACGACCGGAGTCGGGAAGATCGGAGCGTCACCGGTCTGGTTGTAGAACGACACGTTGCCGCCGGTGACGGGAACGCCGAGCTCGAGGCACGCGTCGGAGAGCCCGTCGACGGTCTGCGAGAACTGCCACATGACCTCGGGGTTCTCGGGGCTGCCGAAGTTGAGGCAGTCGGTGACCGCGGTCGGCACGGCACCGGTGACGGCGACGTTGCGGTACGCCTCGGCGAGGGCGAGCTTGGCGCCCTCGTAGGGGTCGAGCTGGCAGAACCGGCTGTTGCAGTCGGTGGCGATGGCGAACCCCAGGCCCGACTCCTCGTCAACGCGGATCATGCCGGCGTCGTCGGGGAAGCTCAGCGCGGTGTTGCCCAGCACGTAGTAGTCGTACTGGTTGGTCACCCATGAGGTGTCGGCGAGGTTGGGGCTCGCGACGAGCGTGAGGAACTGCTCGCGCAGCGTCTCGGGGTCCTCGGTGCGCGGCAGCGCCGAGGCGGAGTCGTCGCGCAGGGCGTCGATCCAGGTCGGGTAGGCGACGGGGCGCTCGTACACCGGGCCGTCGACGGCGACGGTGGAGGGATCGACGTTGACGATCTCCTCGCCGTGCCAGAAGATCTGCAGCCGGCCGTCGCCGGTGACCTCGCCCAGCACGCTCGTCTCGACGTCCCACTTGCCGGTGACGGCGAGGAACGCGTCGAGCTTCTCGGGAGCGACGATCGCCATCATGCGCTCCTGGCTCTCGCTCATGAGGATCTCCTCGGGCGTGAGCGAGGGGTCGCGCAGCAGCACGTTCTCGAGGTCGACGCGCATGCCGGATCCGCCGTTGGCGGCCAGCTCGCTCGTCGCGCACGAGATGCCGGCGGCGCCGAGGTCCTGGATCGCCTCGACGAGCTCGCCGCGGTACAGCTCGAGGCAGCACTCGATGAGCACCTTCTCGGCGAACGGGTCGCCCACCTGCACCGCGGGGCGCTTGGTGGGTCCGCCGTCGGCGAAGGTGTCGGATGCCAGGATCGACGCGCCGCCGATGCCGTCGCCGCCGGTGCGGGCGCCGAAGAGCACGACCTTGTTGCCCGGGCCGGAGGCATTGGCGAGCTTGAGGTCCTCGTGACGCAGCACGCCCACGGCGAGGGCGTTGACGAGGGGGTTGCCCTGGTAGACGGCGTCGAAGACCGTCTCGCCGCCGATGTTGGGAAGGCCCAGGCAGTTGCCGTAGAACGAGATGCCGCTGACCACGCCGTGCACGACGCGCGCGGTGTCGGGGTTGTCGATGGCGCCGAAGCGCAGCTGGTCCATGACGGCGACGGGGCGCGCGCCCATTGAGATGATGTCGCGGACGATGCCGCCGACGCCCGTGGCCGCACCCTGGAAGGGCTCGATGTAGCTGGGGTGGTTGTGCGACTCGACCTTGAAGGTGACCGCCCAGCCCTCGCCGACGTCGACGACGCCCGCGTTCTGGCCCATGCCCACCATGAGGCGGGTCTTCATCTCTTCGGAGACCTTCTCGCCGAAGCGGCGCAGGTAGATCTTGCTCGACTTGTAGGAGCAGTGCTCGCTCCACATGACGGAGTACATCGCCAGCTCGCCCGACGTGGGGCGGCGGCCGAGGATCTCACGGATCTTCGCGTACTCGTCAGCCTTGAGGCCGAGGGCCTCGTACGGCTGCTCCCGGTCGGGGGTGGCGACCGCGTTCTCGACGGTATCGGCGACAGAGGTCGAAGAGGGCGTGGTCACGCGGCTGTACTCCAGAAGATGAGGGGGTGGCCGGACGGGTCCATCCTAGTCGCGGCGGTCACGCGCCGAACCCGCGCCCGGCCGAGCGCCGAGTGAGTATTCGCGCTCTCGAGTGAGTACTCGCGTCGCCGAGTGAGTATCCGTGCCGGATGGCGCGAACCGGCATCCCCAGGTGTCGGGACCGCCGGGGATGACACCCGTCGCGTCCCGTGGCCGGATCGCCTCAGCGCAACGCGCCTCGATGTGCTCGGGGCGGCGTCAAGATGCGGCTGCCTCGGCGAACAATTCGCGCATCCAGGTGTGTCCGGGATCGTGGGTGTGCACGGGATGCCACCACAACGCGTTCGTCAGCGGGGTCGCTTCGAACGGCGGCTCCAGCACGCGGACGCCGCCCATGCCGACCACCAGATCGCTGAGGCGCGCCTGCACCATTCCCAGCCGACGAGTGCCGGCGACGAAGGTCCCGAGCGAGAGGAAGCTCTCGACGACGGCATCGACGTGCGGCTCGACGCCGAGCTCTTGCAACTGGCGACTGGCCGAGGTGAAGGCCGTGCGCGATTGGTAGGTGAACACCCACGGAGAGTGGATGATGTCGGACATCGTGAGCTCGTCGCCGATCGCATCGTTGGAGGTGGCGGCGATGACGACCCAGCGGTCCTTGGCGAGAGTCATGTGCGGCAGGTCGGACACGAAGCCGTGCGGGATCATGAGGGCGTCGACCGAGCGCAGGCGCTCGTCAGCGGACTCGATGAACTGTGGTGAATGAAGCAGGAACCGGAACTTCACCGAGGGAGCGCGTTCGGTGGCCAGACGCGACACGGCACGACCGATCGTGGCGAACCCGTAGTCGGACCCGAACACCGCGAACTCCCTGGTGGAGTTGCGCGGGTCCCACTCGGTCTGGCTGTCGAAGATGCGGCGCGCCATCTCGAGTGCGGTCGACGTCTGCTCGGCGAGGCGCACGGCGAGGGGCGTGAGATCGTACTCGTTGCCCCGTCGAGCGAGGATCGGATCGCCGAAGTGGATGCGCAGCCGGGACAGCGAAGCCGAGAGGGCGGGCTGGCTCAGTCGTAGTCGCTGGGCGGCTCTCGTGACGCTGCGTTCCGTGAGAAGCGCGTCGAGCGCGACGAGCAGATTGAGATCGAGCTTCGACAGCGGTGGTTCGGTGACCATGGAATCCCCTTCAGGGAGTACGTCCACCACAGCGTGGACGACATGACTATAAACCCGACCGATGCGCCGCCCAGCCGACCAGCGATTCCATGATGACCGAGGCATTGCTCAAAGAGCTTCCAGGCCCGCAGGCGGAGGTGTCAGAAACGCCGTGAGGTTCCGTCTCACTTCTGTGCGCAGTATGCTCCGAGCCCGAGGGCCGCGCGAGGTGGTCATATGAGCCCACTGTCGGCTGGTGACAATGGGAAAGCGCGAACGATGTGGTGTGCAGAGACGGTGAGAACGCGCAAGACCGCGCCGTCACGGCGGTCCGCCGCATGAGCAGGACCAGGGTGCACGACGGACCGGGCGGTCCAAGGCGGAGCGCACCGTGGGTGCCCGTGTCCGCCGCCCTCGGCTGGGTCGGACTGCTCGTGCACAACATGGCCGATTTACCCGGTCAGACGATCGTCAGCCCGGAATCGTTCATCCCTCTGGCGCTGACGGTCGTGCTCGTCGCTGCGTGGTTCACGCGGCTGCGATCCGTCGCAGCGTGGGCCCTTCTGGGGTGGGGTGTGTTGAACCTCCTGGGCGCAATCCTCACCGTGCTGCCCCTGCCGATCCTTCCTTTCGATCCGGCTCAGACACCCGCCCACTACGCGTTCCACGTGCTCTACGGGATCACCCAAGTGCCACTCGTCGTCACCACCGCGATCTGGCTCCGGCGTCGGATATAGCGGCCGTTCCTCACCGCCCCCTTGACTCCCCACCCCGCCGGTCGTAACGTGCAACCAAATGGTTGTACGAACTGAGTTGACCGATGATGAGACCGACCGCCTCTTCCAGGCGCTGGCGGCATCGACCCGCCGCGACATCCTGCGACGGACGCTCGAACACGAGCAGTCCGTCTCGACCCTCGCGGCGGAGTACGAGATGTCGTTCGCTGCCGTGCAGAAGCACGTCTCCGTACTCGAGGCGGCCGGACTCATCGTCAAACGCGCCGAAGGGCGCGAGCGGCTCGTGCGGGGGGATCCGACGATGATCGCTCGCGCACGCGCCCTCCTCGCCGCTTACGAAGACCTCTGGCGCGCACGTATCCATCGGCTGGACGACCTCTTGGCCGCGCCCGCCTCTCCGCCACCGAAGCCAGGAGAATGACATGCCCGTCACCGAAGTCACCACCGACCCCGAAGCCCTCACGATGACGCTCATCGCCGACTTCGAGGCCCCCGTCGAGCGCCTCTGGCAGGTGTTCACGGACCCGCGCCAGCTCGAGCGCTTCTGGGGTCCTCCCGGCTGGCCGGCCACCTTCACCGAGTTCGGGCTGACCCCCGGCGGTCGCGCCAGGTACCACATGACGAGCCCTCGCGGTGAGAAGTCCCACGGCGCCTGGGAGTTCCTGTCGATCCATGAGCCGTCCGCATTCGAAGTGCTCGACGGCTTCGTCGACGAGAACGGCGAGCCGCAGGAGGGGATGCCGCCGGCGATGCGGATGACGTTCGCGTTCGAGTCCACGCCCGACGGCTCGCGGCTGCGCAACGTCACCCACTTCACCTCCGCCGAAGCCCTGGACGCGGTGGTCGCGATGGGCGCGGTCGAGGGCTCCACGATGGCCATGAATCAGCTCGACCGCGTGCTGGCCGGACTCCGTGCCTACGCCGCAGGCAAGGGCACCCGCACCGAGATCCTCGACGACACCCACGTGCGCATCACCCGTCTCATCGACGGTCCGATCGACCTCGTGTGGCGTGCCCATCAGGAGCCGGAGCTGCTGAAGAAGTGGATGCTGGGGCCCGACGGCTGGCGCATGAGCGTCTGCGAGGTGGACCCCGCTGTCGGCGGGCGCTACCGGTACGAGTGGGAGCCGGTGACCCCGGATGCCGGTGAGCGGTTCGGCTTCGACGGCGAGACGCTGCTGTCCGAGCCGCCGCGCCGGGCCGTCACCACCGAGCACATGACCGGCACCGACTTCCCCTCGACCCTCAACGACCTGAGCCTGGAGGAGGAGGACGGCGCCACGCTCGTCACGGTTCTCATCGAGTATCCCGACAGCCAGACCCGCGACGCCGTGCTGGCGACGGGAATGACCGAAGGCATGGAGGCCAGCTACGCGCGGCTCGAGTCGGTGCTCGCCGCCGACGCCGCAACGCGCTGACAGCCCCGCGCTCGCCGCCCCCGTGGACCCCGGTCAGGCGCGGGGCAGCGCGTCCTCGAGGGCGACCCACGCGAGCATCGCGCACTTCACACGGGCGGTGAACTTCGAGACGCCCGAGAGCGCCGTGGCATCGCCGTAGACGTCTTCGTCGAGTTCGAGCTTGCCTCGCGAGCGCAGCACCT
This sequence comes from Microbacterium sp. zg-Y818, assembly GCF_030246905.1. Classification (NCBI taxonomy): domain Bacteria; kingdom Bacillati; phylum Actinomycetota; class Actinomycetes; order Micrococcales; family Microbacteriaceae; genus Microbacterium; species Microbacterium sp. zg-Y818. The sequence continues at coordinate 89,343 of NZ_CP126741.1, forward strand.
CGCGGAATCCGCCGATGAGGTCGATCGCCTGCTGCCGGCTCATGCCCCCGTCGGCTTCGACACGGTCGTCCACAAGCGAGGCGAGCATGGATGCCGAGGCCTGCGAGATCGAGCAGCCGGCGCCTTCCCACGTCACCGAGGTGAGGGTCTCGCCGTCGTCGGACACGCGCGCGCGCAGCGTGATGTCGTCGCCGCAGATGGGGTTGTGCTGATGCGACGTGGCCGTGCGGCCGTCCTCGGGCGCAAGGCCGCGGGCATGCGGGTGCTTCGAGTGGTCCAGGATCAGCTCCTGGTACAGGGTGTCGAGGTTGCTCATGCGGAGGCTCCTTCCGCGCCGAAGTACGCTCGGACGCCCGACACGGCGTCGAGGAAGCGGTCGATGTCGTCGTCGGTGGTGAACACCGATGCCGACGCGCGCACCGATGCGGTCAGCCCGAACCGGGCGTGCAGCGGCTTGGCGCAGTGGTGCCCGACTCGCACGGCGATGCCGCGCGAGTCGAGGAACTGCCCCACATCGTGCGCGTGCACTCCGGCGACGTCGAAGGATGCCAGGCCGATGCGGTCGACATCGGCGCCGGGGTCGCCGAGGACCCGCACTCCGTCGATCGCGTCGAGCCCGGTGAGCAGGCGTCGGCCGATCACGCGCTCGTGGGCGTGCACGGCATCCATGCCGATCGCGTCGAGATAGCGCGCCGCGGCGGCGAGCCCGATGGCCTGCGACACCGGCTGCGTGCCGGCTTCGAACTTCTGCGGCGCGGGCAGGAATCCCGCCTCGTCGAGGGTGACGGTGGTGACCATCGATCCGCCTGTCAGGAAGGGCGGCAGTGCCTCGAGCACCTCGGTGCGCCCGTACAGTGCGCCGACTCCGTAGGGTCCGAGCATCTTGTGCCCCGAGAACGCGGCCAGGTCGACGCCGAGGGCGGGGAGGTCCAGCGCCAGGTGGGGAGCCGACTGGCAGGCATCCATCACCGTCAGTGCACCGACCGCCTTCGCCAGCGCGACGATCTCGGTCACGGGGTTGACGATCCCCAGCACGTTCGACACGTGGCTGAACGCCACGACCCGCGTGCGCTCGCCGATGACCGAGGCGGCGGCATCCAGGTCGAGCGTGCCGTCGTCGCGCACGGGAATGTGGCGCAGCACCGCTCCGGTGCGGGCGGCCAGCTCCTGCCACGGGATGAGGTTCGCGTGGTGCTCGGCCTCGGTGACGACGATGTCGTCGCCGGGGCGCAGCGCGAAGGGGGCGGATGCCGGAGCGCCGCGTCCGGCGGTGGCGTTGCCGATCGAGTACGCGACGAGGTTCAGGGCGAGGGTGGCGCCGCTCGTCCACACGAGGTTGTCGGGTTGGGCGCCGACGAAGCCGGCGACGGTCTCGCGGGCGTCCTCGAACAGGTCGGTCGCCTCGGCGGCCAGGGTGTGGGCGCCGCGGTGCACGGCGGAGTTGGCGCGGGTCAGAAAGTCGATCTCAGCGTCGAGTACGACCTGGGGCTTCTGGCTTGTGGCGCCGGAGTCGAGGTAGACGAGCGGCTCGCCGCCCACCGTCTGCCGCAGGATCGGGAAGTCGGCGCGCAGGGCGGCGGCGTCGAGGACCCGGCCGGGCTCGGATGCGATGGAGGCACTCACCCTTCCAGGCTACGCCGCCCAGGCTGCGCCGGGTCCGACGGCCGAGGTGGCGGGCCCGGGGCCGGGCTACGCAGGGCCCGACGGGCCGGCGCCCGACGGTGCGGCCTCGGGCGATTCGTCCTCGGGCTCGGGCTGCATGTGCGCCACCAGGCCGTACGTCGCGGGCATGCCGGCCCGGTCGTCGCCGGGCAGGGGGCGGGGCGGGCGGCGGTAGAGCAGCCGCGAGGAGTCCAGCATCCAAGGTACGAGGGTCACGGCGACCCCGTGCACGAGCATCAGCCGCTGGGCGAGGCGACGGGCCCTCCCGTTGTGCAGGAAGGTCTCCCACCAGTGCCCGACGATGTACCGCGGCAGGTAGATCGTCACGACGGAGGAGCCGTGCTTCTGCCGGTACTCGCGGATGAACGTCTCCAGCGGGCCGGCGTACTGGCGGTAGGGCGATTCCAGCATGACCAGGGGCACCGGCACGTGATGCTCCTCCCAATCGGCCTCGAGCTGCGCCGTGTCGCGGGGCGTGACGGCCACGTGCACTGCGATCGTCGTGTCATGGCGGGCGGCCAGGGCGTAGTCGATCGCCTTCGCCGCGGGTTTGTGGAACGAACCGACGAGCACCAGGGCCACGTCTCCGCGGGATCCGAAGCGCACGCTGTCGTCGCCGATCGCCGTCTCCGTCTCGACGGCGAGGTAGTAGCGGCGCACGCCCATCATCAAGGCGGTCAGCAGCGGGATCGCCAGGAACACCAGCCACGCGCCGTGGGTGAACTTGGTCACCGTCACGATGGCCAGCACCACGACGGTCATCACGGCGCCGAGCGAGTTGACGACGCGGCCGCGCAGGGCGGCGCGGCGTTCGAGCGTGGCCCTGCGGGGGATCAGTCGCAGCTCGCGGTTCCAGTGCCGCACCATGCCGATCTGGCCAAGCGAGAACGATACGAACACGCCGATGATGTACAGCTGGATCAGCGTCGTCACGTCGGCCCGGAAGATCAGCAGCACCGTGATGGCGGCGATGCCCAGCAGGATCATGCCGTTGGAGTACACCAACCGGTCGCCGCGCGTGTTCAGCGACTTGGGCGCGTAGCCGTCGCTGGCCAGCACCGACCCCAGCAGCGGGAAGCCGTTGAACGCGGTGTTGGCGGCCAGCAGCAGCACGCACGCGGTGGCGGCCTGCACGATGTAGAACGGCACGGAGCCCATCCCGAAGGTCGCCGCGGCCACCTGCGCCATGAGCGACGGCTGCGGCAGCGAGCAGTCGAAGCCGATCAGTCGGCAGGGGTCTTCGGCGTACCGCACGCCGCTGACGAGGGCCAGGGTCGTGAGCCCCGCGAACAGCGAGATCGCGATGAGGCCCATGATCGCCAGGGTGGTGCGTGCGTTGCGCGCCTGGGGTGGGCGGAAGGCCGGCACGCCGTTGGCGATGGCCTCGACCCCGGTCAGAGCCGAGCAGCCGCTGGCGAAGGCGCGCAGCAGCAGCAGCACCACCGCGACCTGCGTGAGGCTCGCCGGCTCCACCCCGAAGTGCGCGCTGGATGCCACCGGCGCATCGCCCATCGCCCATCGCACCAGGCCGGTGACCACCATCACGCCCACCGACCCGATGAAGAGGTACGTCGGCAAGGCGAACGCGCGCGAGGCCTCACGCACGCCCCGCAGGTTCACCGCGACCAGCAGCACCACGAATCCGATGGCGAGCTCGACGCGCCACGGGTTCAGCGCGGGGAGGGCCGAGATGATGTTGTCGACGCCGGCGGCCACGGACACCGCGACGGTCAGGATGTAGTCCACCAGCAGGGCGGATGCCACGACGACCCCGGGCAGCTCGCCCAGGTTCGTGCGGGCCACCTCGTAATCCCCGCCGCCGGAGGGGTAGGCGGTGATCAGCTGGCGGTAGCTGAGCACGACCACCGCGAGCAGCACGATGACCGCGAGGGCGATCCAAGGGCTGAAGGTCAGGAACGAAAGCCCACCCAGCAGCAGGATCATCATGAGCTCCTGCGGCGCGTAGGCCACCGACGACAGCGCATCGGAAGCGAAGATCGGCAGTGCCATGCGCTTGGCCAGAAGCTGCTGGTCCTGCGTCGCGGATGTGAGCGGGTCACCGATCAGCAACCGCTTGACGGCGGGGGACTCCGCCGCCGAGTCGGGCTCTTCTGTGGTCACGGCGCGGCACGCTACGCCTGCGCGGTCAGGCGCGCAATGGGTGCGCGGCGTGCAGCCCGAGGGGTGCGCACTGAGGGGTCGGGCGACTCCTGGTGGGGCGCCGGTGCGGGGGCATGTGCCGGCCGGCCCGAAAGGAGGTGATCTGCCCGAATGCGGTGATTTCGCGGCATCCGGCCCTCATCCGGGCAGATGTCCGCGTTTCGGCAAGGGATGCCGCGGCGGCGGGCCAGCGGCCACCGGGAGGCAGGTCAGCCGGCGAGAAACTCCCGCGCAGCGACGACGAGGTTCTCCACGCCGCGGTCGATCGTGGGGTGCAGCACGGGGGCGAAGAACGGCGAGTGGTTCGTGGGGATGTCCTCGTCGATCGTCCCGCCCGCGGCGGCCCCGGCGTAGACCTCGGGGTCCACGCCGCCCCAGAACCAGAACACCAGTGGGGCGCCGCCGTCGCGGGCGAACCACGACACGTCCTCGCTGCCGGTGAACATTCCCGGGTCGATGACCGAACCCTCGCCGAAGCTGCGCTCGAAGGCGGAGACGAGGCGGGCGGTGGCATCCGCGTCGTTGATCGTCGGCGGCAGCGAGTGCTGAACGGCGATGACGGGCGGCTCCTCCGCGCCGGATGCCTCCGCCTCGGCCCTCACGACCCGTTCGACCTTCGCCATGATGCGCTCGCGCGCCGGCTCGTCGGTGTACCGCAGGCTCAGCTCGAGGCGTGCCTCGGCCGGGATGATGTTGTTCTTCAGTCCGGCGTGGATGGAGCCCACCGTGACGACGGCCATCTCGCGCGGGTCGACCTCGCGCGACACGACGGTCTGCAGCCGCATGACGGTGGCGGCGGCCATGACGACGGGGTCGATCGTGGCGTGCGGGCGCGAGCCGTGGCCACCTCGACCCAGCAGGGTGACCGTCAGCCCGTCGGATGCCGCCATCTGCGTGCCGCTGCGCACGCCGATGAGCCCGGCGGGGAGCGGGGTGAGGTGCTGGCCGAGCACGATGTCGGGGCGGGGGAAGCGGTCGAGCACGCCGTCGGCGATCATCGCCTGCGAGCCGGCGCCGTACTCCTCGGCGGGCTGGAAGACGGCCACCACGGTGCCCGACCAGGCATCCTTCGTCGCCTGCAGCCGCTCGAGGGCGCCGAGCAGCGCGGTGACGTGCATGTCGTGGCCGCAGGCATGCATGACCGGGACGTCCTGCCCGGACGGGTCGATGCCCCGTGCGGTGCTCGCGTAGGCCAGCCCGGTGCGCTCTTCGACCGGCAGGCCGTCCATGTCGGCCCGCAGCCAGACGACCGGGCCGTCGCCGTTGCGGATGACGGCCGCGACCCCGGTGCGTCCGATGCCCTCTTCGAACTCGATCCCCAGCTTCTCCAGGTTGCGGGTGACGACCCCGGCGGTGCGGGTCTCCTGAAAGGAAAGCTCCGGGTGACGGTGCAGATCGATGTACAGGGCTTCGAGGTCGATGCTCATGGCCAGAGCCTACGCGGGGCCGGCGGGGGCCGTCGGCCCCAGACCCCGGTCAGCCGCGGGCGGGAGCCCCGGTCGAGGGCCGCACCACGAGCTCGAACGGCAGCGCCGCCAGCGGCGTGGGTGCTTCGAGGGCCGCGAGCACCGCCTCGGCGGCCCGCAGGCCCTGGTCGTGCGGGAACTGGTCGACCGTGGTCAGCCCGAAGAACCCCGAGAGCTCGTGGCCGTCGACCCCGACCACCGACAGGTCGCCGGGAACGCTCAGCCCCAGGTCGCGGGCCGCGATCAGGGCGCCGATCGCCATCTCGTCGGATGCCGCGAAGATCGCGGTCGGGCGGTCGTCGCCGTCCAGCAGCCGCATGGCCGCCGCGTGCCCGCTCTCGATGGTGAAGTCGCCGTGCTCGTGGCGGGCGGAGGATGGGGGGATGCCGGCATCCCGCAGCGCCAGCTCGAACCCGCGCCGACGCAGCGACGGGATGCGCTCCCGGTCGGTGCCGTCGTCGGCGTCGTGCAGGGTGCCGATGTGCGCGAGGGCGCGGTGACCGAGCCCCGTGAGGTGGCCGGTGGCGAGGCGCGCGACGGCCACGTCGTCGACCGACAGGCTCGGCAGCGGTGGCTGGGCCGCCCCGAGCGCCACGACCGGCAGCCCGAGATCGGCCAGGCGGCTCACCTCTGATGGGTCCAGCGACATCGCGATGGCGATCACGCCGTCCACGCGCCGACGGCGCAGGAACGTCTCGAACACCGCCGCCCGCTCGACGGGGTCATCGGTCAGGGGGTAGAGGGTGATGTCGTACCCGGCACTCTGCAGGCCCGAGGCGATGCCGGCGAGCACGGTGGAGAAGTACCAGCGGTCGACCACCGGCAGCAGCACGCCGATGTTGCGAGCGCGGCCCGACGCCAGGCTCGACGCGGGCGCCGAGACGACGTACCCGAGTGCCGCGGCGGTGTCGAGCACGCGCGAGCGGGTGCCGGCCGAAACCTGTCCCCGCCCGCTCAGCGCGCGCGACACCGTCGCGGTGGAGACCCCAGCCGCGCGTGCCACCTCATCGATGCTCACCATGGCGTGGGGTCTCCTGTCGCGTCGATCAGGCCGTGCGCAGCCACACGGTGACGTCGGCAGGCAGCATGCCGTCGGTCACCGGCTCGCTCGCGACCAGCAGGTCGCCGGCGGGCAGCGCCACCGGCTCGGAGCCGATGTTCGAGACGACGGTCACGTCGCCGTTGGTGAAGGCCAGCACGTCGTCGCCGAAGCCGTCGATCCAGCGCAGCGTGCCAGCGCCGAGGCCGTGTGCGCGGCGCTCGGCCAGCAGGGTGCGGTACAGCGACAGCGTCGAGTCCGAGTCGCCCACCTGCCGGTCGCGGGCGAGGGTCGTCCACTCCGTCGGCTGCGGCAGCCACGACTGGCCGGTGGGGCTGAAGCCGTACGCGGGGGCGTCGGCGTCCCACGGGATCGGCACGCGGCATCCGTCGCGGCCGTATCGCTCGCCCTCGGTGCGGAACCAGGTCGGGTCCTGGCGGGCGTCGCCGGGCAGGTCGATGACCTCGGGAAGCCCGAGCTCCTCGCCCTGGTAGATGTAGGCCGACCCGGGAAGGGCGAGCATGACGGCGGATGCCGCGCGCGCGCGGCGCAGGCCGAGGACCGGCTCGGGCTTGCCGGGGGAGTCCGGGCCGATGCCGTGACCCTGGGGGTTCTCGGCCGTCAGCGCCAGCCGCGAGGCGTGTCGCACCACGTCGTGGTTGGACAGCACCCAGGTGCTGGGGGCGCCCACGGCGGGGTAGGCGCGCAGCGACTCGTCGATGACCGCGCGCAGCTCGGCGGCGTTCCACGGGGTCTCGAGGTAGGCGAAGTTGAACGCCTGGTGCATCTCGTCGGGACGCACCCACTTGGCGGTCATGTCCACCGTCGGCAGCCACGCCTCGGCGCAGAGCGCCCGGTCGCCGTCGTACTCGGCGAGCACGCGGTTCCAGTCGCGGTAGATGTCGTGCACGCCCTCCTGGCCCCAGTAGGGCACATCGGCCTCTTCGCCGCCCATCGAGCCGGCGTGCGGGTCGGGGGTGTAGTCGGGAAGGCCGGGCGCCTTGACCAGGCCGTGGGCCACGTCGACGCGGAAGCCGTCCACGCCGCGGTCGAGCCAGAAGCGCAGGATGCGGCGGAACTCCTCGTGCACGACGGGGTTGGACCAGTCGAAGTCGGGCTGCGACGAGTCGAACAGGTGCAGGTACCACTGGCCGGGCGTGCCGTCGGGCTCGGTCACCCGGGTCCACGCGGGTCCACCGAAGACCGACTCCCAATTGTTCGGGGGCAGCTCGCCGTTCTCACCCTTGCCGTCGCGGAAGATGTAGCGCGCGCGCTCGGGGCTGCCAGGCGCCGCGGCCAGCGCCTCCTGGAACCACACGTGCTGGTCGGACGAGTGGTTCGGCACCAGGTCGGCGATGATGCGGATGCCACGCGAGTGCGCGGCCTCGATGAGGTCGTCGAAGTCGGCGAGCGTGCCGAAGAGCGGGTCGACGTCGCAGTAGTCGGAAACGTCGTAGCCGGCATCCTTCTGCGGGGAACGCTGGAAAGGGCTCAGCCAGATCGCGTCGATACCGAGAGCCTGCAGGTCGTCGATGTGGGAGGTCACGCCGGGCAGGTCGCCCACGCCGTCGCCCGAGGCGTCGGCGAACGAGCGGGGGTAGATCTGATAGATGACGGCGGTGCGCCACCACTGGGAGCCGGGACGGGAATCCGCAGCGGCGGCGCCGGGGAGGGTGTCGGGAAGTGTCATGCGACCATGCTACTGCAAGCGCTTGCAGTGGGCGCGGGCGGGCGGTCGTTCCCAGGGAGCGTCGGAGGCGCCGCGCGTAGAATCGGCCGGTGACCCCCGAACCCGCCGCCCTTGCGCGCGCCGACTCGCTCATCCGCACGATCCCCGACTATCCCGAGCAGGGTGTGCTGTTCCGCGACGTCACCCCGCTGCTGGCGGATGCCGCCGCCCTCCGCAGCGTGGTCGACGCGATGATCGCCCCCTTCGAAGGCCGGTTCGACGTCGTCGCCGGCATCGAGGCGCGCGGGTTCCTGCTCGCGGGAGCCATGGCCACCGTCGCGGGGGTGGGTCTCGTGCCGATCCGCAAGGCCGGAAAGCTCCCGCGTCCGGCGGCGTCGGTGGCGTACTCGCTGGAGTACGGCACTGCGGCCATCGAGGTGCACGACGACATCGCCGAGGGCACCCGCGTGCTGCTGGTCGACGACGTGCTCGCCACGGGCGGCACCCTGGTGGCCGCGCACGAGCTGATGGGCGCCATCGGCGCAGTGGTCATCGGGACGTCGGTGCTCATGGAGCTCCCTGGCCTCGGCGGTCGCGAGGCCGTGGGTGACGTCTACTCGGTCTTCACCGGCTGACGCGAGCGACCGGACCGCACCCCGCTCAGGTGCGCACGACGATGTTGAGCGGCTCCTCGCCGGCGATCATGCGCTCCACCTGCCGACGGACGAGTGCGGCGATGCGCGGGCGCATCGCGCTCGAGGCGCCGCCCACGTGCGGGCTGATCAGCACCCCGGGCGTTCCCCACAGGGGGTGACCCTCGGGCAGGGGCTCGGGGTCGACGACGTCCAGCGCCGCGCGCAGCCGACCCGACGAGGTCTCGGACACGAGGGCGTCGGTGTCGACGAGGGAACCGCGGCCCACGTTGACGACGAGCGCGCCATCCGGCAGCAGCGCGAGCGTCTCGGCGTCGAGGATGCCGCGAGTCTCCTCCCCGCCCGGCAGGGTCAGCACGACGATCTCGGCCTCGGGGAGGAGAGCCTCGAGCTCGTCGATGCCGTGCACCCGCACGCCGTCCTCTTCGCGGGCGGTGCGTGCCACGACCGTCAGGTCGACCTCGAAGGGCAGCAGCCGCGCGGCGGTGGCCTTGCCCACGCCGCCGTAGCCGATCAGCAGCACCCGGCGGTCGGCCAGGCTCTGGGTGAACTGCGGCTTCCAGACCCCGTTGCGGGTGTCGACGGCGAAGTCGTCGATGCGGCGCTGGGCGGCGAGGATCAGTCCGACGGTGAGCTCGGCCGTCGAGGTCTCGTGCACGCTCGCGGCGTTGGCGAAGACGAGGCCCTTCGGCAGCTTCTCGGCGACGCCTTCGTATCCGATGGACTGCCCCTGCACGAGCCGCGGGGCGACTGCGGCCAGCAGCTCGTACGGGGTGTCGCCGTTCATGTACGGCGGAACGACGATGTCGATGTGATCGCGGGGCGCGTCGCCCGACAGATCCCACAGGACAACCTCGGCGCCGTCGGGCGCCGGGGTGAGGTCCTCCGCGAGCTGCTCGGTGGGAACGCTGACGAGAAGGGGAGGGGTGCCGGTGGTCATGCTCCGACGATAGTCACCCCTGGGGCGCGCGGGCCCGGACGATCAGGCTGCGGCGCCGACCACCGCGGCGATGGCCGAGGTGAAGAACGGCAGGCCGTCCACCCCCGAGCGCATGGCCTGGGGCGTGCCGGGGCCGAAGCCGGGCTCGACGGCGTGCTCGGGATGCGGCATCAGTCCGAGGACATTGCCGCGCTCGTTGGTGATGCCCGCGATGTCGCGGAGCGACCCGTTGGGGTTCACCCCGAGGTAGCGCAGCGCCACCAGACCCTCGCCCTCGAGGCGGTCGAGTTCGGACTCCGCCGCGACGTAGCCGCCGTCGGCGTTCTTCAGCGGGATGACGATCTCCTGGCCGGAGGCGAAGTCGCTCGTCCACGCGGTGTCGTTGTTCTCCACGCGCAGGCGCTGGTCGCGGCGGATGAACTGCTGGTGCGCGTTGCGGATCAGTCCGCCCGGCAGCAGGTGCGCTTCGACGAGCATCTGGAAGCCGTTGCAGATGCCGAGCACGGGCATGCCGCGCTTGGCGGCATCCTTCACCTCGGCCATGATCGGCGCGAGCGCCGCGATGGCTCCGGCGCGCAGGTAGTCGCCGTAGCTGAAGCCGCCGGGGAGCACGAGGGCGTCCACGCCCTCGAGGTCGTGCGAGCCGTGCCAGAGGGCGACCGGCTCCCCGCCGGCGATCTGGACGGCGCGGCGGGCGTCGCCGTCGTCGAGCGAGCCGGGAAAGGTGATGACCCCGACGCGCACCGTCATTCGACGACCTCGATGCCGACCACGTCCTCGATCACCGAGTTGGAGAGCACCTCGTCCGCGATGCGGCGGACGGCGGCGAGCGTCTCGTCGGTGACCTCGCCCTCGACGGTCAGCTCGAAGCGCTTGCCGATGCGGACGTCACCGAACCCCGTGACGCCGAGGCGCGTGAGAGCGCCGGCCACGGCCTTTCCCTGCGGATCCAGCAGCTCGGCCTTGGGCATGACGTCGACGACGATGGTGGGCATGGTGAGGCTCCGGATGTCGCGGGTAAGGGTGCCCGCCCAGTCTATGGGCGCCCGCGTGATCGCCGCTCCTGCGCGGCATCGTCCCGGGCCCCACAGCCCGTTATCGAACCGTGACTGATTTGTGGAGAGCGTTGCTTTGCGTTCGTGGGAGCGATCCCATACGGTGATCAGCAACCGGTGAGAGCGCTCCCACCCGAAGGGGGCGACGGCCGGTTGGCCCGCAAGACCCACCACCACAAAGGAGTGACCCGTGAAATCACGCGCACTGCGACGCACCGCCCTGCTGGCGGGCGTTGCGACCACAGCAATCGTCCTGGCCGGCTGTGCCGGCGGCGCCGACGCCGGCGACTCGACCGAGGGCGACGGACCCGTCACCATCACGGTCGCCACCTTCAACGACTTCGGCTACGCGCCCTTCATCGAAGAGTTCATGAAGGAGAACCCCGACATCAAGGTCGTGGAGAAGATCTCGGGTGGCTCGGACGAGTCCCGCGAGAACATGCTCAACTTCCTCGGCCAGGACTCGGGTCTGTCTGACATCGAAGCCGTCGAGGTCGACTGGCTCAGCGAGCTGATGCAGTATTCCGACCGCTTCGTGGATCTGACCGACCCGGAGCTGGAGGGTCGCTGGATCGATTGGAAGCAGTCCCAGGCCACCGACGCCGAGGGCCGTGTGATCGGCTACGGAACCGACATCGGGCCGCAGGGCATCGCGTACCGTGCGGACCTCGTCGAGGCGGCGGGGCTGCCCAGCGAGCGTGAAGCTTTCGCCGAGTACCTCGGTGGCGCCGACGCGACGTGGGACCGGTACTTCGAGGTCGGAGCGGAGTTCGTCGCGAATTCCCCGACCGGAGCCACCTGGTTCGACACGGTGCAGGGTGTCTACATGGCCCAGGTCAACCAGCTCGAGAACGCCTACGAAGAGAACGACGGCACGCCGATCGACCTCGAGGGCAGCGATGTCGAGGAGATCTTCACGACGATCCTCGAGCACGGCACCGAGGGCGGTCAGTCCGCGGGTGTCGGCCAGTGGACGGGTGACTGGGACGCCTACTACAACAAGGACGACGGCTTCGCCACGATCATGGCACCGGGCTGGATGCTCAACATCATCAAGGACCGCGCCGGTGCCGACTTCGCGGGCTGGGACATCGCGGATGTGCTTCCCGGTGGCGGCGGCAACTGGGGCGGCGCGTTCCTGACCGTCCCGACGCAGAGCAAGCACCCCGAAGAGGCCAAGAAGCTGGCGGCGTACCTGACCTCCCCCGAGGTCCAGCTGCAGCTCTTCCTCAACCAGGGCACCCTCCCCTCGACGGTCGAGGCGTTGGCCTCTGAGGAGTTGAAGGGCGCGACCGACGAGTGGTTCAACAACGCGCCGGTGGGTCAGATCCTCTCGAACCGTGCTGACGCCGTGACGGTCGTGCCGTACAAGGGCGCGAGCTACAAGAAGATCCACGACGTCATCGTCAACGGCATGAACCGTGTCGACGTGGAGAAGACGCAGGGCATCGACGAGTCCTGGGACCAGGTGCTGTCCGAGCTGGGCTCACTGAACTAATCCGCTGTCGGATCCCGCCCGGTACCTCCCGGGCGGGATCCGCCACCGGTCGGCGGGTCGATCGCCCGCCGCCCATCGTCTATCACTCCTCCTCGCCACGGATCGGAACTCACTGATGAGCAGCACGACGGCCCCCGCAGAGCCGGCCTCCCGCGCCCGGCCTAACAACGACGGCGGAGGGTTCCGCCAGACCCTCGCCAAGTGGGATTTCAAGGCCTCGCCTTACCTCTACATCGCCCCGTTCTTCATACTGTTCGGGATCTTCGGCCTTGCTCCGCTGATCTACACGGCGTGGGTTGCGGTTCACGACTGGCACATCATCGGCGGCCAGGGTGACTTCGTCGGACTCGACAACTTCACGGCGATCCTCGGCCAGGCGATGTTCTGGAAGTCGGTGTTCAACACCATCTCGATCTTCCTGATCGCCACCATCCCGCAGCTGCTGGCAGCGATCTTCATCGCCGCCGCCCTGGACAACAATCTGCGCGCGGGTACGTTCTGGCGCATGGGCGTGCTGCTGCCCTTCGTCGCGGCGCCGGTGGCGGTTGCGATCATCTTCTCCAACCTCTTCGGCAACGAGTTCGGCCTCATCAACAACATCCTCCAGAGCATCGGCCTGGACCCGATCCGGTGGACAGGCGAGCTCTCGAGCCACGTCGCCATCGCCACGATGGTCAACTTCCGGTGGACCGGGTACAACGCCCTGATCCTCCTGGCCGGGATGCAGGCGATTCCCCGTGACCTCTACGAAGCGGCGACGATCGACGGCGCCGGGCGCATGCGCCAGTTCTTCTCGGTCACCATTCCGATGCTGCGCCCGACGATCATCTTCGTGGTCATCACCTCGACGATCGGCGGTTTGCAGGTCTTCGACGAGGCGAAGATGTTCGGCGGTGGTGGCGGTGGCGGTGGCGGCATCGGCGGCGCCGACGGTCAGTGGAAGACGATCACCCTCTTCCTCTGGGAGGTGGGCTGGCGCCAGTCCAACCTCGGACGCTCAGCTGCCATCGCCTGGCTTCTGTTCCTGTTGATCGTGCTCATCGGTGCCCTCAACTTCTTCATCACCCGCCGTATCTCGTCCTCTGGAGGAAAGCGATGAGCGCCACGTCTGTCATCGAAGAGACTGCCGACGTCGTCCCCACGCCGGGTGCGCGTAAGCCGGGGTTCTCCCCGCGACGCAAGGCCTCTCGCAGCTACGGCGAGGGTCGTCGCGCAGGGTGGTTGACCTATGCGGTCCTCGGCCTCGTGATCGTCATCTCCGCCTTCCCGTTCTACTGGTCGATCGTCGTCGGCAGCTGGACGAACCAGATCATCTACTCCAGCGACATCACGCTCACGGTCGGCCCCAACCTCTGGGACTCGATCACCCGCGTCCTCAGTGCCGACATCAACTTCGCCGCAGCGACGCTGAACTCGATCATCGTGTCGGCGACGACGTCGCTCTCGGTGGTGCTCTTCTCCACCCTGGCCGGATTCTCGTTCGCCAAGCTGAAGTTCCGCGGCGCCAACGCTCTTCTGATCGCGGTCATCGCGACGATGGCTGTCCCGACGCAGCTGGGCATCGTGCCGCTCTACCTGCTCATGGGTGAACTCGACCTGCAGGGAAACCTGCTCGCAGTCATCCTTCCGGGCCTGGTCACCGCGTTCGGCGTGTTCTGGATGACGCAGTACCTTCGTGAAGGTCTGCCGGACGAGCTGATCGACGCAGCCCGCGTCGACGGCGCGTCGATGATCAAGACGTTCTGGCACGTCGCCCTGCCGGCCGCGCGCCCGGCTGCCGCGATGCTGTTCCTCTTCACATTCGTCGGCAGCTGGACCAACTTCTTCTGGCCCTACGTGATCCTCGACAACCGCAACGGCACGCTTCCCGTGGCACTGCAGGGGCTGCAGTCGCAGTACTACACCGACTTCCCGCTCATCCTCACGGGAGCACTGCTGTCCACTCTGCCGCTGCTCATCATGTTCGTCTTCGTGGGCAAGCAGCTGGTCAGCGGCATCATGGCGGGCGCTGTCAAGGGCTGAGCGTCGACCGTTCCCGACGCCGCGTAGGAGTATGGGCGTGTTCATCGCGCCATCTCAGATTGGATTCACCGAGTCATGAAGTTCACCGATGGCCTCTGGCACGTGCGCCCGGGTGTGGAAGCGCTGTACGCCCAGGAGGCGTATGCGATCGACGTCGAGCCGGAGCGGGTCACCGTTCTCGCACCCACGCGCGTCATCGCGTCGCGCGGAGACGTGCTGAACCGGCCGACTCTCACCGTGTCGCTGTCCTCGCCCGCTGAGGGTGTGATCGGCGTGCGCGTCAGCCACCACAAGGGCGGACGGCGCTCGCCCGGCTTCGAGCTCCCCGGTGCCGGCGAGGTCGAGGTGGAGACGTCGGAGGATGCCGAGACGGTGCAATTGCGCTCGGGGTCACTGACGGCGCGCCTGAAGCGCGGCACGTCGTTCCAGCTCGATTTCGTGGACGACACCGGAAGGGTGCTGACGTCGGCGGGGTCCAAATCGCTGGCGCACATGCGTCTCGCCCCCGACGCCGCGGTGACGACGGAGCCCGCGGGCATCGCCGGTGTCACCGAGACCGGACTCGCCCCGGCGCGCGCCTACACGCTCGCGCAGCTGGACCTCGCCGTCGGCGAGCTCGTGTACGGGCTCGGCGAACGGTTCGGTCCGCTGGTCAAGAACGGGCAGACCGTCGACATCTGGCACGCCGACGGCGGCACCTCCAGCGAGCTGGCCTACAAGAACGTCCCCTTCTACCTGACGAACCGCGGGTACGGGGTCTTCGTCAACCAGCCTGAGCACGTGTCCTTCGAGGTGGCGAGCGAACTGGTCGAGCGCGTGCAATTCGCCACGGCAGGCGAGTCGATCGAGTTCTTCGTGATCGCGGGCCCCACCCCCGCTGACGTGCTGCGCCGCTACACCGCGCTCACCGGCCGGCCGGCGGCCGTGCCGGACTGGTCCTATGGTCTGTGGCTGTCGACCTCGTTCACGACCGATTACGACGAGGCCACCGTCGGGAGTTTCATCGACGGGATGGCCGAGCGTGGCATCCCCCTCGAGGCCTTCCATTTCGACTGCTTCTGGATGCGGGAGTTCGAGTGGACGAACCTCGAGTGGGACCCCCGCACGTTCCCTGACCCGAAGGGCATGCTCGAACGGCTTCATGAGCGCGGGCTTCACGTGTGTGCGTGGATCAACCCGTACATCGCCGAGCGCAGTGCGCTGTTCGACGAGGGCGCCGAGCTGGGCTACCTCGTGCGGCGTCCGGATGGTTCGGTCTGGCAGTGGGACTGGTGGGTCGCGGGGATGGCCCTGGTCGACTTCACCAACCCCGACGCGACCCGGTGGTTCCAGGAGAAGCTGCGGGAACTGGTGCGCGGCGGCGTCGACGCGCTGAAGACGGACTTCGGCGAGCGGATCCCGACCGACGTGGTCTGGCATGACGGAACCGCCCCCGAGACCATGCACAACCTCTACACGCAGCTCTACAACCGCGCAGTCTTCGAGGTCCTCGAAGAGGAGAAGGGCGCCGGCGAGGCGGTGCTGTTCGCACGGTCGGCCACGGCGGGCGGTCAGCAGTTCCCCGTGCACTGGGGCGGTGACAACTCGTCGTCGTTCATCTCCATGGCCGAGACGCTGCGCGGAGGGCTGTCCCTCGCCTTCAGCGGGTTCGGATACTGGAGTCACGACATCGGCGGGTTCGAGGGCCTTCCAGACGCCGCGGTCTTCAAGCGGTGGGTCGCCTTCGGCGCGCTCTCGAGCCACACGCGCCTGCACGGTTCCACGAGCTACCGCGTGCCGTGGGCATTCGATGACGAGGCCGTCGACGTCACTCGGCGCTTCGTCCGTCTGAAGCTCTCCCTCACGCCCTACCTCCGTGCCGCCGGCGACGCAGCGCACACCCAGGGCCTGCCGATCATGCGTCCCATGCAGCTCGCCTTCCCGGGCGACCCGGCCGTGGACAACCTCGATCGTCAGTACCTGCTCGGCGGTGATCTGCTCGTCGCCCCCGTGTTCAGCGCCGTCGGCGACGTGGACTTCTACCTGCCGACCGGGGAATGGACGGACTATTTCACCGGCGAGCAGCTCTCGGGCGGCCGTTGGGTGAGACGGACGTGCGGCTTCGACGAGATTCCCCTCTACGTGCGAGAGGGTGCGGTCATCCCCGTCAGCGCATATGAGGACACGGCGGAAGACGTCGACCTCGAGGGCCTCACGTTGTTCGTGGCCCCGGGCGAGCAGGGAGTCACGACGGTTCGCGTGCGTCCTACCGGCGGGACCGATGTGGAGTACGTGGTCGAACGCACAGCCGATGGCATCAGCGTGCGCGGACCGGGTACGTTCCGGGTCGCGCCGGTCGGTCGACCCGACCGCGCCGTGACGGCTGTCGACGGGCGGGCGGAGGTTTCGCCGTGAATCCCCGACCTTTCCCCAGCGATTTCCTCTTCGGCGCCGCGACCGCGGCGTACCAGATCGAGGGCGCCGCCCATGAGGACGGGCGGCGGGACTCCATCTGGGATGCCTTCTCGCGTGTTCCCGGTGCCGTCATCAACGCCGACAACGGCGACGTCGCCTGCGACCACTACCACCGCTACCGTGACGACGTCGCGCTGATGAAGCGCATGGGCCTGCAGACCTACCGGTTCTCGGCGTCCTGGTCGCGCGTGCGACCGGACGGCGGAGCGCTCAACCCGGCGGGGGTCGACTTCTACAAGCGGCTGGTGGACGAGCTGCTCGATGCCGCCATCCTTCCCTGGCTGACGCTGTACCACTGGGACCTGCCGCAGGCGCTGCAGGAGCGGGGCGGCTGGACGAACCGCGACACCGCTGACCTCTTCACCGAGTACGCGCTCGACATGCACGACGCCCTCGGCGACCGCGTGCAGGCGTGGACGACGCTCAACGAGCCGTGGTGCTCGTCGTTCCTCAGCTACACCGCGGGCCTTCACGCGCCCGGGCATCAGAGCGTGCGCGAGGGTGTGCTCGCCGCGCACCACCTGATGCTCGGACACGGCCAGGCCGTGCAGGAGCTGCGCCGCCGCGACCCCGCCCTGAAGCTGGGCCTGACGCTGAACCTGACGGTGGCGGATGCCGTGGACCCGGCGGATGCCGCCGACGTCGACGCCGCCCGCCGCATCGACGGCCAGTTCAACCGCTGGTTCCTCGACCCGATCTTCCGGGCGGAGTACCCGGCGGACACCGTCGAGGACATCCGCCGGGTGGATGCCGAAGCCATCGCCGCGCTCGAGGCCGCCACCCGTCCCGGGGACCTCGAGACCATCGCCACCCCCATCGACACCCTCGGCGTGAACTACTACCACGGCGAGTATGTGGGCGGACGTCCGCCGGCCGTCCCGGTCGACGGTGGCGACGCGCCCACCGAGCGGCAGGGATCCTCGCCGTTCCCCTCGCACGACGGCATCCACTGGCACGATCGCGGGCTTGCCCGCACATCGATGCACTGGGAGGTGCAGCCCGAGGGGCTGACCCGCCTGCTGCGGCGGGTGCAGGACGACTACACCGGCCGTCTCGGCATGCCGCTGTACGTCACCGAGAACGGCGCGGCCTACGACGACGTCGAGGTGCAGGAAGACGGCGAGACGCGGGTGCACGATGGTGACCGTGTCGAGTTCGTGCGCGGGCACCTCGGGGCGATCCTCGACGCCCAGGATGCGGGCGTCGATGTGCGCGGATACTTCTATTGGTCGCTGCTGGACAACTTCGAGTGGGCCTGGGGCTATGAGAAGCGGTTCGGGATCGTTCGCGTGGACTACGCCACGCAGGCGCGGACTGTGAAGGACAGCGGCCGCGAGTACAGTCGGATCATCGCGGAGCGGGCGCTCGATGTCCCGCCCGCCGGTTAGCGGCGACGTCATCGGGAGACGCATGGGCACGGACGAACTGCGAGGCGCCGCCACCATCGAGGAGGTCGCCGCTGCCGCGGGGGTCTCGCGGTCGACGGTCTCGCGCGTGGTGAACGGATCGACCGCGGTCAGCCCGTCGGCACTCGAGGCGGTGAACCGCGCCATCGCCGAGCTGAACTACGTGCCCAATCGGGCTGCACGGTCGCTGGCGAGCAGGCAGACGCTCGCGATCGCATTGGTGGTCCCTGAGGACGTCACCCGCTTCTTCGGCGACCCGTTCTTTGCGGCGATCGTGTCGGGCATCAACGCGACCCTCAGCAGGTCGGACTACGTCCTGAACCTCTTCATCGCCAACGACGACCCGGGCGACAAGACCACCAGCTACCTGCGCAGCGGCGCGGTCGACGGCGCGATCATCGTTTCGCACCACACCAGCGACACGTTCATCGACCGCATCGCCGCTGCAGTGCCGGTGGTCTACGGCGGCCGGCCCGGCCGGGAGCGCGGGAACGACTACTACGTCGACGTCGACAACGTCGGGGCGGGCATCGCCGCGACCCGGCACCTCATCGCCCGCGGGCGGCGCAGGCTCGCGACGGTCGCGGGACCGCTGACCATGCCGGCATCCGTCGACCGACTCGAGGGATTCCGTGCGGCGCTCGCCGAGGCTGGGCTCGAGGAGGTCGGAGTCGAGGGCGGCGACTTCACCGCTCAGGGTGGCCGGGAGGCGACGCAGCGCCTGCTCGAGGCGGGCGCCCCCTTCGACGGGCTCTTCATCGCCAGTGACCTCATGGCCCGCGGGGCGCTGGTGGCGCTGGACCGCGCAGGGCTGCGCGTTCCGGACGACGTCGCGATCGTAGGCTTCGACGACTCTCCGGTGGCGGCGACGCTGACTCCGCCCCTGACGACCATGCGTCAGCCGTCGTTCTTGCAGGGCGAGCAGATGGCCGCGACGCTGCTGGATCTGCTGGCCGGCCGCAACCCGCGGCGGGTGAAGATGCTCGAGACCGAGCTCGTGGTGCGCGCTTCGACCTGACCCGCCCGCCTGCCGCGCCCGGTCCGCCGCCCCCGCTCTGCCCGCTCCGCCCGCTGCGCCCGCTGAAACGACAACTGGCGGCCGAGACGGTGGGGAACAACCACTGTCTCGGCCGCCAGATGAGGTCTCACGGTTCGCGTGCGGCGGGCCGTCGCGCGCGGCGGGCTACTCCTGCAGGTCGCCGCCCAGCTGGCCGACGGCGGGGAGGGGGCCGCCGTCGTCGGCGCCGGTGCGGCGCCAGCGGGCGATGGCGTTGCCGCCGTGGTAGATCGCGAGAGCCGCGACGGTGCCGAGCACGATGGCGCCGAACTGCAGCGAGCCCCAGTCCATCGTGAAGCCGGCGATCGCGATGATGAACGACACCGCGACGGTGTACTGGTTCACCGGGCGGGAGAAGTCCACGCGGTTGTCGACCCAGATCTTGATGCCGATGACGCCGATCAGGCCGTACAGCGCCGTCGTCACACCGCCGAGCACACCGGCGGGGATCGTGTTGAACAGGGCGCCGATCTTGGGCGAGAACGCCAGCAGGATCGCCACGATGCCGGCCACCCAGTAGGCCGCGGTCGAGTAGACGCGCGTGGCTGCCATGACGCCGATGTTCTCGCCGTAGGTCGTCGTGGCCGAACCGCCGAAGCCGCCGGCGAGCATCGTCGCCGCACCGTCGGCGATGAGCGCCCGGCCGGTGTGCTTGTTGATCGAGGGGTCCTCGGTCATGGTGGCGACACCGCGCACGTGGCCGACGTTCTCGGCGATCAGCACGAGCACGACGGGGAGGAACATCGGCACGAGCGCCCACGCGGCGGGGTCTGCGAGACCGGCCAGGTGGAACTCCGGCAGCCCGATCCACGCCGCCTCGTTGACCGAGGTGAAGTCGATCTGACCAGTGAAGGCGGCCACGAGGTAGCCGACGATGACACCGAGGAAGATCGAGATGCGCCCGAGGAACCCGCGGAAGAGCACGCTGAACAGCACGACGGCCACCAGGGTGATGGTGGCCAGCTCCGGCTGCAGGCGGAAGTTGTCCCACGCGGCGGGGGCGAGGTTGAAACCGATGAGCGCGACGATCGAGCCCGCCACGACGGGCGGCATGAGCTTCTCGATCCAGCCGGTGCCGACCGCCTGCACGATGAAGCCCACCGCGGCCAGCAGCGCACCGGCCACGACGACGCCCACGAGCGCCTGCGTCAACTGCTGCGGGGTCTCCAGCGCCTGGCCGCTGTTCAGCGCCGTGATCGGCGCGATGAACGCGAACGACGACCCCAGGTAGCTGGGCAGGCGGTTCTTCGTGATGAGAAGGAACAGCAGCGTCCCGAGGCCCGAGAACAGCAGCGTCGTCGACACCGGGAAGCCGGTGAGGATCGGCACGAGGAAGGTCGCGCCGAACATCGCCACGACGTGCTGAGCGCCGATGGCGATGGTGGCGCCCCAGCTCAGACGTTCCTCGGGCTTGACGACGGCTCCGCGTTCGACGTGGCGGCCGTCACCGTGCAGGCGCCAGATGGCCATGGGACTCCTCGGGTCAGAAGAACAGGGGGGAAGACGAATCCCATTATCTGGGAAAAACCTGTGAAGTCCTGCGTGTGTGACGTCAGATTCCCGTGAGTCGCTCCAGCAGTTCCTGATATCGCGCGGCGGTGCGTTCGACGACGTCGGCGGGAAGCGGCGGCGGGGTGCCCTGCTTGTCCCAGTTCGCGGCGAGCCAGTCGCGCACGATCTGCTTGTCGAAGCTCGCCATGCGCGCGGCGGGGGTGGTGCCGGAGTGCCAGGCCGCGGCATCCCAATAGCGCGACGAATCACTGGTCAGCACCTCGTCCGCCAGTGTCAGCACGCCCTTGTCGTCGAGGCCGAACTCGAACTTCGTGTCCGCGAGGATGAGCCCGTGCCGCTCGGCAGTGGCGGTGGCGCGGGCGTAGATCTCCAACGACGTCGCCCGCAGCTCCTCGGCGCGCTCGCGTCCGACGAGCTCCACGGTCTGGTCGAACGAGATGTTCTCGTCGTGCTCGCCCATCGGCGCCTTGTAGGCCGGGGTGAAGAGCGGCTCGGGAAGGCGGTCCCCGTCGCCGAGGCCTGCCGGCAGCGGGATGCCGCACACCGTGCCCTGCGCGCGATACTCGGCCCAGCCCGATCCGGTGAGATAGCCGCGCACGACGCACTCCACCGGCAGCATGTCGAGCGAGCGCACCACCATGGCGCGCCCGGCGACCGCATCGGGCACGAGCGAGTGCGGCTCGTCGTCGTTGCCGAGCACCACCGTCGCGGCGAGGTGGTTCGGGATGCCGCGGCCCCCGTCGCCGCGGGCGAGCTGATCGAACCACCACAGGCTCAGGGTCGTCAGCAGCACCCCCTTGCCGGGGATGCCGGGCTCGAGCACGTGGTCGAACGCGCTCACGCGGTCGCTGGCGACCACCAGCACCCGATCCTCCGATCCCGGGGTGGCGGCGGAGGGGGCGTACAGGTCGCGCACCTTGCCGGAATAGACGTGGCGCCAGCCGGGCAGGTCGGGGGAAGTCACCTGCCCATTATCGACGGACGTAGGCCGCCGCTCGCACCGTGGGTCGTCAACTGGCGAGGTCGTAGCGATGTCGCCCGCCGAGACGTGGGGTCTGTGCCGGATCGATCCACGCGGGTGGGATGAACCACACCTTCGCCCGCGTCCCGACGCCCTGCACCTCGATCCTCCAGCCGTCCTCGTGGATGCGGTGGTGGCATCCGACGCAGAGGAGGATGCCGTTGCCCAGATCCGTCGACCCGCCGTCTCGTGCCCACCATCGGATGTGGTGGACGACGCATCGCGCTGAGGGAGCGCCGCACGAGGCGCAGCCGCCGTCGCGTTCGCCCAGCGCCAGCTTCTGCGCCGCGGTGAACAGCCGCCTGGCGCGTCCCCAGTCGAGGATCTCGCCGGCGCCGCCGAGTACGCAGGGGATGATCTCCGCGTCGGCGGCCAGTCGTCGCGCCGCAGTCGCCGAGAGCGGCTGATCGATTCCGTCGACGGTCGCGACGCCGACGCCGTCCGTCAGGGTGTCCAGGTTCATCCGCACGATGACGGTCGCCGTGGGGAGGGTGGGCAGCTGCGTGCATCCGAGCGCGTGCCGGCACACGTCGGCGAGTGCGTCCGCCTGCATCTGACGCATGCTGCGCCGGTCCTTCTCGGCGTCGTCGGCGTGCTCGGTGCGGCGGAGGACGCCGGTGACGATCCCTTCGATGGCGGCCTTCACAGGCGCCGCTGTCTCGGCATCGAGCTTCGCCGTCAGCACGACCATCCCGTCCCGCTCCTGGATGATCAGGCTGCGCTCGCCGCGCCGCTCCGCCTCGCGCGGCTCGACGCCGTCCGGGTCGAGGTGCGCCTCGGCGCGGGCGAGCAGGGTGCCCAGCTGATCAGGGCGCAGGCCCGGCGCCATGGCGGAGAGCCGCTGCTCCATCGCGTCGAGGATCCCGGTATCGGCGCGCAGCGACACACGGTCCAGAAGGGTGATGATCGCCGATGCCGCCCACATGCCGAGCTCGCCGGATGCCACGGCGGCGGCGACGTGACGGTGCTTGGCGGGAAGGCGCTCGCCGGAGAGCGTCATGCGCGGTGCGGTGGCTTCGCCGACCTGCACCAGGCGCACCGCGTCGGCGGCCGTCGAACCCGTCGTCGCCGAGATCAGCGCGGTGGGAGAGCGGTGGCCCTGCTTCTTGGCGAGCGAATCCTTGCCCAGCTCGGTGCGGGATTGGCGAGCGATCTCGGCGGCCACCGGTGCGAATGCGGCATCCACTCGGCGGCGCAGTGCTCCGAAGGCGTCGTTCACCGCGATCAGTTCGCCCGGCGTCAGCGACTCGGTTGGCCTGTCTGCACCGGCGGCGACCAGCACGTCGAGTGCTGCGGCGATGTCTCGGAGTCCGTTCTCCATGGCACGCAGTCTAGTACATATATACGACACTAGGAAGGGGCGCGGGAAACAATACCCCGAGGCAATATCCACAACCGCCATCGAGATCTACGCCCCGCTGTCGGTCGGCGGGCGTAGAGTCACCCGCACCGCGACGACCGCGGAGGGA
This sequence comes from Microbacterium sp. zg-Y818, assembly GCF_030246905.1. Classification (NCBI taxonomy): domain Bacteria; kingdom Bacillati; phylum Actinomycetota; class Actinomycetes; order Micrococcales; family Microbacteriaceae; genus Microbacterium; species Microbacterium sp. zg-Y818. The sequence goes on from NZ_CP126741.1 coordinate 112,426, forward strand.
GAGGCTGACGGCGTGACCGAATCCGACATCCACGCTCGCCGCGACGTGGGGCGAGCTCCGACCCCGCCTGCCGCCAGCCCTTGGCCCGCCCTGTGGGCGCTGGTGATCGGCTTCTTCATGATCCTCGTCGACACGACGATCGTGTCGGTGGCCAACCCCGCGATCAAAGCGGCCCTCGATCCCGGCAGCGGCAACCTCGACAATGTCGTGTGGGTGACCAGCGCCTACCTCCTCGCCTACGCCGTGCCGCTGCTGATCACGGGCCGACTCGGCGACAGGTTCGGCCCGAAGAACATCTACCTGATCGGGCTGGCCGTCTTCACGCTGGCCTCGCTCGGGTGCGGGCTGTCCTCCACCCTCGACGGCCTCATCGCCTTCCGCGCGCTGCAGGGCATCGGCGCGTCGCTGATGACGCCGCAGACGATGGCCGTGATCACCCGCACCTTCCCCGCCGCCCGACGTGGAGCGGCGATGGGGCTATGGGGTGCGACCTCCGGCGTCGCGATGCTGGTCGGTCCGCTCGCCGGCGGGCTGCTCGTGGACGGCCTCGGGTGGGAGTGGATCTTCTTCGTGAACCTCCCCGTGGGGATCGTCGGATTCGTGCTGGCGTGGATGCTGGTGCCGAAGCTGCCGACCCACCCGCACCGCTTCGACATGCTGGGGGTGGTGCTCAGCGCCGTCGCCCTGTTCCTCATCGTGTTCGCCCTGCAGGAGGCGGAGCACTACGACTGGGGTGCCATCTGGGGGCCGGTGACGGTGTGGATGCTGCTGGCCGCCGGCCTGGTCGTGCTGGCGCTGTTCGTGCTTCAGCAGGCCCGCACGCGCAGCGAGGCGCTCGTGCCGATGTCGCTGTTCCGCGATCGCAACTTCTCCGTCGCCGGCATCGGCATCACCGCGGTGGGGTTCATGGCGGCGAGCATGTCGCTGCCCTACATGTTCTTCCTGCAGCTGGCGCGCGGGCTGAGTCCGACCGATGCCGCCCTGCTGCTGGTTCCCACGGCGGTGGCCGCCGGCATCCTCTCGCCGCTGGCGGGACGTCTGCTCGACCGCACCGACCCGAGGTTCCTGCTCGTGCCGGGGATGATCGCGGTGGCATCCGCGCTCGTCTGGTACGCGTCGCTGATGACCCCGGATACGCCGACGTGGATGTTCCTCTTCCCCGCCGCCCTCATGGGGATCGGGCAGTCAGGGCTGTGGGGGCCGCTGGCGACGACGGCGACGCGCAACCTCGACCCCCGCCAGGCGGGTGCCGGCTCCGGCGTCTACAACACGATGCGCACGATCGGCTCGGTGCTGGGATCGGCCGCGATCGCGGCGGTGATGCAGGGGCGCCTGGAGGCCAACCTCCCCGGGCTGGAGGAGGCGGGGGCAGGGCTCGGCTCGGGTGCGTTGCCGCCAGAGGCCGCAACCGGGTTCGCCGCGGCGATGGGACAGGCGATCCTGTTGCCGGCGGCGGTGCTCCTGCTCGGAGTGGTCGCCGTGCTGTTCCTGCGCCGGCCCGTGCCGGTGCGCGCGCCCGGGGAAACGCCCGCCCGCGCGGAACCGCCCGCACCCACGCAGACTAGAGGCGTCCGGTGAACGGCGACGGGGTGGTGTCGGTCGTCAGGCGGAACAGCCGCACGACACGACCGGAGTCCCGCTCGTACTGCCGGTAACCCGGCCACTGGGCTTCGATCAGCGCCCACGCGGCGTCGCGCTCGCCGTCGGGGATCGGTTCGGCGTGCACACGGTATCGGCGACCGCGGACGTCCGCCTCGGCATCCGGATGCGCCCGGAGGTTCGTCGTCCATGCCGGATGCCGCTCCCGCGCGAAGCTCGTGCCGGCGACGATGCCGCCGCCATGCCCGTCGGGCGTGTACATGAGCTGGGTCTCGCGCGGCTGCCCGCTCTTCGCGCCCGTGGTGTGCAGCACGAGCGAAGGCACGAGGATGCCGGAGACGATCAGCCGGCCGCCGGTGACGCGCTTGAGCACCCGCTCCGCCACCGGCAGCGCCCGCGGGGCGACGCGGCGGAAGGTCTTCGTGCGGGTGACGGGCGCGATGAGGCGCCGCAACGTGGTCACTAGTCGGTTCGCCATGCCCCGAGCATGGCACCGGTCGTGGCCGCGGGGGTGCCCCCAGGCCGGTGGCGATCGCACCGACGCCCCAACTCCTCAAAAACCCGCCCGGGGCCTCCGAAACAGCCCGGATGGCCACTGCGGAGGCCGATTCTCGAGGAGTTGCGTCCGACGGCCCCCCGCCTGCGGCCCGCACGCGCGAAGCCATCTCCGCCGGCTATCTCACCGGTGCCGACAGGTAGTGCTCGACGAGATACTCGGCGATCGCGATCGAACTGGTGGCAGCGGGCGACGGCGCGTTGCGCAGAACGGTGACCGGGCCCACCTGGTCGACCGCGAAGTCGTCCAGCAGCTCCCCCTTGCGCCCCCAGGCCTGCGCACGTACGCCGGCCGCGGTCTTGTGGGTCAGGTCGCGCATCCGCAGCTCCGGCACGAAGCGGCGGGCCTTGCGGAACCACAGCGGCTTGACCAGCGAGCTGCTGATCTCGTCGACGCCCATCCGCCAGTGCTGCTTGGCCAGGGATGCCGCACCTGGCCAGCGCAGCGACTCCCACGTGTCCTTCGGTGAGATCTGCAGCCAGGTGTATCCCTCCCGCGCGAGGGCGGGCACGGCGTTGGGGCCGACGTGGACGTTGTCGTAGACGCCGCGGGTGAAGTGCACGCCCAGAAACGGGAACCGCGGGTCCGGGACGGGGTAGATCATGCCGTTCACCAGGTCCGCGCGCTCCGGTGCGAGCTCCCAGTACTCGCCGCGGAAGGGGAGGATCTTCGGCGACGGGTCGGCGCCGACGAACCGGGCCACCACATCGGACTGCAGACCCGCGCACGCGATCACGCGGTCGAAGACGTCGTCCGACACGGGCGTGATGACACGCACGGCCCCGTTCTCGGCCCGGATGCCGGTGACCTCGTGCCCCAGGCGGATCTCACCGCCCGCGGAGCGGACATCCTGCGCCATGGCCTCGGTGATGGTGGCGTAGTCCACCGCGGCGGTGTGCGGCGAGTGGACGGCGGCGACACCCGCCACGTGCGGCTCGATCTCCCGCAGGTGGGCCACATCGTCGATGCGCACGAGGTCGGGGACCCCGTTCGTGACGGAGCGGCGCTCGATCTCGGCCAGCGCCGGCAGCTCGGTCTCATCCACGGCCACGACCAGCTTGCCCACCTCGCGGTACGGCAGGCCCTTCTCCTCGCAGAACTCCCGTATCGACACCCGGCCCGCCGCGCACAGCGTCGCCTTGAGCGACCCCGGCGCGTAGTAGAGCCCGGCGTGGACGACGCCGGAATTGCGCCCGGTCTGGTGCTGGGCGAGGCGCGCTTCTTTCTCCAGCACGGTCACGGCCGCACCCCGCCTCGCCAAGAGACGCGCCAGCGCGACCCCGACGATTCCGCCCCCGATGATTCCTATGCGCTCTGCCACCCGATGCCCCCCGGCGTTCGACGATTCGCGCAACGATAACGCGAACCGCGCTCGACGGGCGCGGCCAGGCCGCCGCCGCAGGCCGTTTCAGCCCTCGACGGCCCGCAGCGCGATGTCGGTGCGGTGGTGGGATCCCTCCAGGCGGATGCGCCCGAGCGCGGTGTACGCGCGCTCCCTGGCCTCGAAGAACGTGTTGCCGAGGGCGACGACGTTCAGCACCCGCCCGCCGGTGGCGATGAGCTCGCCGTCGCGTTCGGCGGTGGCCGCGTGGGCCAGGTGCACGCCCTCGACCGATGCCGCGGCATCCAGCCCGCTGAGCACGCGCCCCGTCACGGGGTCGGCGGGGTATCCCTCGCTGGCGAGCACGACGGTGACGGCTGCCGCCTCGGCGAAGGCCGGCGCGGGCTCGTCCTCGAGGTGCCCGGACGCGGCCGCCATGAGCAGCGATGACAGCGGGGTCGCCAGCCGGGCGAGCACGACCTGGGTCTCGGGGTCGCCGAAGCGGGCGTTGAACTCGATCACCTTCACGCCCTGCTCGGTGAGGATGAGGCCGGCGTAGAGCAGGCCGATGAAGGGCGTTCCCTCGGCGTCGAGCTGGCGGATGACCGGCTGGGCGACGGTGCGCGTCACCTCGGCGACGAACTCGTCCTCGCCCCCGAAGGCGCCGGCCAGCCACGGCAGCGGCGAGTACGCGCCCATGCCGCCGGTGTTCGGCCCGGCGTCGTCGTCGTGGGCGCGCTTGTAGTCCTGCGCGGGGGACAGCGGCACGACGCGGTCGCCGTCGGAGACGAAGAAGAGCGACACCTCAGGGCCCGACAGGAACTCCTCCACGAGCACCGGTCCGCCGGGCAGGTAGGCCTCGGCATGGGCCAGCGCCGCCGCACGGTCCTCGGTGACGATGACGCCCTTGCCCGCGGCCAGGCCGTCGGCCTTCACCACGTGCGGCGACCCGAGTTCGTCGAGAGCCGCCTCCACCTCGGCGAGGGTGCGGGCCCGCACCGCGCGGCCGGTCGGCACGCCCGCGGCATCCATGATGCGCTTGGCGAAGGTCTTCGAGCCTTCGAGCTGTGCCGCCGCCTTGCCCGGGCCGAAGGCCGGGATGCCGCGCTCGCGCAGCGCATCGGCGACGCCGGCGACCAGCGGCGCTTCGGGCCCGATGACGACGAGGTCGATGGCGTTCTCGTTGGCGTAGACCGTGACCGCGCCGGGATCGGCCGGATCGAGGTCCACGAGGGTGGCGTCGGCGCCGATGCCGGCGTTGCCGGGGGCCGCGAACAGCTCGTGCCCGGCCTCTTCGGCGCGCAGGGCGAGGATGATGGCGTGCTCGCGCGCGCCCGAACCGAGGACCAGGATCTTCACCGGGCCAGCCTAGCGAGGGGTGCTCGCCCGCCGCGGGGGTACCGTGGCCGCATGCCGCGAAAGATCAGCACCGATGCCGGCCGCGCCGCGCTCGCCGCTCTCGCGGCTGACACCTCCCCGTCCCGCACCGACCGCGCGACGGCCGTGCGCTACCTGCTGCAGCTGCTGGCCGAGAAGGCGCCGGGTAACTCCGTCGAGGTGCGGGTGCCGCCCTTCGGGGCGGTGCAGGCGCTGGAGGGTCCGCGACACACCCGCGGGACGCCGCCGAACGTGGTCGAGACCGACGCCGACACCTGGGTCGCCCTCGCGACGGGGGCAGAGAAATGGGCGGATGCCGCGGCCGCCGGCCGCATCCACGCGTCGGGGACCCGGGCGGACCTGTCGGCCTTGCTGCCGCTTCGTCCCTGATCGCCGGCTGGCCCGTCGCAGGTCACGACGGCCGCCCGGTCCCCCTCGGGCCGCGCGGTGCGACAATGGAACCATGACCGAGACCGCACGCCTGCGCCGCAGCCCGAAGTTCGCGGTGTTCATCGGCTTCGGTGCCGCATTGGGGCTGCTGGCGGCGCTGATCCTGACCTTCGCGTTCGGCAGCGGGGACACGGAGCAGAGCGCCAACACCGGCGTCGTCTACTCGCCCACCCAGGTGTTCGGCTTCCTGGCGCTGTTCGCCGTGCCCATCGGCATTGCGATCGGCGGCATCGTGGCGGTCGTCCTGGATCGGGTGCTGGCAGGGCGCGCCCGCGACGTGCAGATCGAGCACGAGCACATCCGCACCCAGGACTGACGAGCGGGTTCAGGCCAGCTCGGCGATGATCGGGTGGATGGCCGCGTCGAAGGCGACGACGTCTCCCCGCAGCCCGTCGGTGACCGCGATCGTGAGCGAGCCGATCCACCACACGCCACGCTGGGCCAGCGGCAGCACCTGCACGTTCAGCTCGAAGGAGTGGGCGCGGCGCCCCACCCGGCGCTCGTGCTCGGCGATCGCCCCCGCGTAGGCCCGATACGACACGCGCGCGCCGGCGGCGGCGTCGGCACGATAGCGGCTGTGGGAGGAGTTGGCGTAGGCGACGGCCGTGCCGGCGTGCGGCATCATCGCGTCGCGCAGTTCGTCGAAGCCCTCGGTGGGAAGCGCGGCCAGCAGGCCGAAGCCATCGACGAGGTCGAGCGGAACCGGCGAGGGGTGCGCAAGGGGCTCCACCGTCAGAGCCCAGAACTCGCGCCACTGCCGCTCGAGCGCGGCCTGCGACCGGTCGCTGCGCGCCACGGATGCCGCCGGGAGGTTCCGCAGCGGCGGCAGCTCGGCGGGGGAGCGGATGCCGAGCAGCTGACGCACGGTGAGGGCGACGAGAACCGACGGGCTCGCGTCCTCGCGCACCACCCACTCCGGAGCCCCCGCTACCATTCGGCCATTGTAGGCGGCGCCCCGCCCGAGGGGGCGGATCGATTTCTCGCGGGGACCGTCACGCGGGGCGGACACCGTCCCGCGCCCCGGTAGGGTTTACCCGTGGCCTCTCCCTCCCACAATCCCTATGCCGCCGCAGGTGTCGACACCGCCGCGGGCGATCTTGCCGTCGAGCTGATGAAGGCGGCGGTGAAGCGCACCCACGGTCCCGAAGTGCTGGGCGGCGTCGGCGGTTTCGCCGGCCTGTTCGACGCCAGCGCGCTCACCGGGTTCACGAAGCCGCTGCTGGCCACCAGCACCGACGGCGTCGGCACGAAGGTCGCGATCGCGCAGGCCATCGACAAGCACGACACCATCGGCCTGGACCTCGTCGGCATGGTCGTCGACGACATCGTCGTGGTGGGGGCCAGGCCCCTGTTCATGACCGACTACATCGCGTGCGGAAAAGTCGTCCCCGAGCGCATCGCCGACATCGTCAAGGGCATCGCACTCGGCTGCGCGCAGACGGGCACGGCGCTCGTTGGCGGCGAGACGGCGGAGCACCCCGGGCTCCTCGGCATCAACGACTACGACGTCGCGGGTGCGGCGACCGGGGTCGTCGAAGCCGACCGTGTGCTGGGCGCCGAGCGGGTGCGCGGCGGTGACGTCGTGCTGGCCCTGGCCTCGAGCGGCCTGCACTCCAATGGCTACTCCCTCGTGCGGCACATCGTCGCCGGTGCCGGCATCGGCTACGGCGACAACGCCGCCGACTTCGGCAGCACGTGGGGTGAGGCGCTGCTGGAGCCCACCCGGCTGTACACGGCGCCGCTGCTGCAGCTGGTCGCAGACTTCGGCGACGCAGTGCACTCGCTCAGCCACGTGACCGGCGGCGGCATCGCCGCGAACCTCGCACGCGTGCTGCCGGTGGGCACATGGGTCGACGTCGATCGGGCCACCTGGAGCCCGCCGCCCCTCTTCCGCGTGCTGGCCGACCTCGGCGACCTCGATCTGACCGCCACCGAGGGCACGTGGAACCTCGGCGTCGGCTTCCTCGCCGTCGTCTCGGCCGAGCGGGCGGATGCCGCGGCATCCGCCCTCACCGCGGCGGGCATCCCCGCGTGGCAGGTCGGTGTGGTGCACGAAGGCGCGCGCCCGGAGGGCGACTACGAACAGGGCGCCAAGGGCGTCGATGGCGGCGCCGTGCGCCTGGTCGGCTCGTACGGCGAGCAGGGAGCGGACTGACACCCCATGTGCGGAATCGTCGGCATCGTCGGCCACGCCCTGGTCAACCAGGACATCTACGACTCACTGCTGCTGCTGCAGCATCGCGGGCAGGACTCCACCGGCATCGCCACCGCGGAGGCCAGCGGCGTGGTGCACATGAACAAGCAGCGCGGCATGGTGCGCGAGGCCTTCCGCACCCGCGACATGCGCACGCTGCTGGGCAACATCGGCCTGGGCCACGTGCGCTACGCCACCAGGGGCACCGCCTCGAGCGAGGAAGAGGCGCAGCCCTTCTACGTCAACGCCCCCTACGGCATCGTGCTGGTGCACAACGGCAACCTCACCAACACGCGTGAGCTCAGTGAGGAGCTGTTCCGCACCGATCGGCGGCATCTGAACACCAGCTCCGACACCGAGCTGCTGGTGAACGTGCTCGCCAACGAGCTGCAGCACACGATCCACGGCGACCGGCTCAGCCCCGACGACGTCTTCACCGCCGTCACCCGGGTGCACGGCCGCGTCGAGGGCTCGTATGCGGCCATCGCCCTGATCGCGGGCTACGGCCTGCTGGCCTTCCGCGACCCCTTCGGCATCCGTCCCCTCATCCTCGGGCGCCGGCGCACCGCTGCAGGCCACGACGAGTGGATCGTCACGAGCGAGTCGCTGGTGCTCGAGAACGGGGACTACGAGGTCGTGCGCGATGTGCTGCCCGGCGAGGCGGTCTTCATCGACCTCGACGGTGTGCTGCACTCCCGGGAGTGCGCGGCAGAGGCCAAGCTCGCCCCCTGCGCTTTCGAGTACGTCTACCTCGCCCGGCCCGACTCGATCATGAACGGCATCGCCGTCTACGAGTCCCGGCTGCGCATGGGCGAGCGCCTCGCCGACACGATCGCCAAGCACACTCCGGCGGGGTCGATCGACGTCGTCATGCCGATCCCGGACTCGGCCCGCCCCGCCGCCATGCAGGTCGCGCGCAAGCTGGGGCTGGAGTACCGCGAGGGCTTCTACAAGAACCGCTACGTCGGCCGGACGTTCATCATGCCCGGCCAGGCGGTGCGCAAGAAGAGCGTGCGCCAGAAGCTCAACGCCATGTCGAGCGAGTTCAAGGGCAAGAACGTGCTGCTCATCGACGACTCGATCGTGCGGGGGACGACCTCGAAGGAGATCATCCAGATGGCGCGGGATGCCGGCGCCAAGACGGTCACCTTCGCCTCGGCCGCCCCGCCGGTGCGCTACCCCCACGTCTACGGCATCAACATGCCCTCCCGCCACGAACTGGTCGCGCACGGCCGCACGATCCCCGAGATCGCCGCGGAACTGGGATGCGACCGCCTCGTCTACCAGGAGGTGGAAGACCTCAAGGCCGCCATCCTCGAGGGATCCGACGTCGACGACCTCGACATGAGCTGCTTCGACGGCCGCTACGTCACCGGGACCGTCTCGGACGAGTACCTCGCCTGGGTCGAGGGCACGCAGGCCTCTTGACGCGTTCCCCGGCGGAGGACTCGCCGTTCCACCCGCTGCGGCCGGGCGGGGCGCTGGCTCTCGTGGGGATCGTGCTCTTCGCGTTCTCGCTGCGCAGCGCCGTGGCCTCGCTGTCACCGCTGGTGGCGCTGATCTCGCGCGACTTCGCGCTGCCGGCTCCCCTGCTGGGGCTCATCGGCACCGCGCCGCCGGTGTGCTTCGCGGTCTTCGGGCTGCTCGCCCCGCGCTTCGAGCGCCGGTTCGGGCTCGAGCGGGTGGCCGTGGCGGCGATCGCGGTGGTCGCGGTCGGCCTGGTGTCGCGCGGCTTCGCGGCCGACTCGCTCACCCTGCTCGCCGCCACCGCACTGGTGTTCGCCGGGGTGGGCGTCGGGAACATCCTGCTTCCGCCGCTGGTGAAGAAGTACTTCCCGCGGCGCGTGGGTCTGATGACCACGGTCTACACCACCACGATGGCGGTCGCGACCTTCACCCCGCCGCTGGTCGCCGTGCCGTTCGCCGACGTGGCCGGATGGCGCGTGTCGCTGGGTGCGTGGGCGCTGTTCGCGGTCGTGGCGACCGTTCCGTGGGTGCTCATGCTGACGCGCGCGCCGCGGGGCCCGCAGCGGGCCCAGGATGTCGGCGGCGAGGATGCGGCGCCCACCCCGCGCCTGTTCGCCCGGCTCTGGCGACTGCCGCTGGCGTGGGCGTTGGCCGTCGCGTTCGCGGTCTCGTCCATCCTGGCGTACACCTCGTTCGGGTGGCTGCCGACGATCCTCATCGACACCGCGGGCGTCACGCCGCAGATGGCCGGGGCGCTGCTGTCGCTGTTCGCGGTGATGGGACTGCCGGCATCGCTCGCGGTGCCGCTTCTCGTGGCGAGGCTGCGGGCGGAGCGCGTGCTGGTCGTCGTCGCCGTGGGCGCCGGACTCACCGGGCTCCTGGGCTTGCTCTTCGTCCCCGCCGCCGCCCCCGTCGTCTGGGTGGCGCTGCTCGGAGTGGCGCCGCTGCTGTTCCCGATGATCCTGGTGCTGCTGGGCCTGCGCACCCGCAGTCACGAGACAGCGGTCGCCCTCAGCGGGTTCGTGCAGAGCGTCGGGTACGCGATCGCCGCCGTGTTCCCGTTCGCGATCGGACTCCTCCACGACGTCACCGGAGCCTGGACGGCGCCCCTGTGGGTGCTCGTGGGTGTGGTCCTCGCCGCGATACCCGCCGGCTACGTGATCACGCGCGCGCGCACGATCGAAGAGGATTGGGAAAGACGGCACGGCCCCTGGTGAGGGGCCTATGCCTTCTCGTCCTCATACTCGTCGGTGTACTGGTCCGCCCACTTGTCGACGTATTCCTTCTCGTCGTCGTCTGGGTGCCCCAGTTCACGCTCGAGCGCGGCGTAGTTAACGCTCGGGCTGAACGACTTGAGTTCCCTGGCGATCTTGGTGTGCTTCGCCTTTTGACGGCCACGCCCCATGCGAGACCCCCTCATTTGTCTGAGCCGCGGGCTGTGCGACTGAGCCCGACGTAATCACGATCCGGCAGAAAGCCGGGAAGAGTAGGATTCAGGGTACCACGGCGCCTCGTGCCCGGCCTGTGGGGAAGGGGCGACGACGCCATGGCCGATGAGTCCACCGACGCGACACCCGAACACGCCGTGCTGGTGGGTGCGATTCCGGGGCAGCCGTCCCGTGTTCTGAAGGAAGCCGCGCGTTATGCCGCGCTCCTCGGCGCGCCGCTGGTGGTCGTGCACGTCGATGTGACCAGGTTCGTGACCTACGAGGATCCCGACGGCTACGTCCATTCCGCTCCCCTGGACCTCAACATCGCCACCGGTGAAGGCGACCTCGCCGCGGTGACCGCCGCCGCCACGGCCGCCCTCGCGGGCACGGGCGTCGACTGGTGCGTCCGTCAATTGGTCGGCGACCCGGCCCTGGCCATGAAGCACCTGGCCGACCACACCGACGCGCGCCTGATAGTCGTGGGCACGCGCCGCCGCGGCATCGGCGAGTCGATCCGCGAGTTCTTCACCGGATCGGTCGCCGCACGGCTGGCGCACCGTCAGCACCGCCCGATCCTCGTCGTGCCGCTGGGCGAGCCGGCTCGCGACGACGAGGAACTCTGGCCCGAAGCCTGATCAGTCACCCAGCGCGCGGGCGACCTCGCGGGCGGCGGAATCCAATGCCGCGGTGAGGTCGTCGACGACGCTCGGGGGCACGGCGCCCCCGCGGGCGACGTGCACGCGCAGGGTGCTGCGCACGCGGGAGCGGAACTCGGTCAGGGCGGCATCGGCGCGCTGCAATTGGGCCCGGCTGTCGGCGCGGGAGTCGTCGACCGGGGCGTGTGATGCGAACGACCGGTCGGTCTTCGCGGCCGCGGCGAGGTCGGCGCGAAGGCTGCGCATGGCCTCCCGCACGTTGCCGCGCACCTCGTCGGCGATGAGTCGCACGCTGTCGGCCAATCCCTCCTCGATGCCCTCGAGGTCCCCAGCCCGGGCGGTCACCTCGGCTCGGCCGGCGTCGGTGATCTCGTACACCGTCTTGCGGCCGTCGGCGAACTTCGTCACCAGCCCTTCCTCCTCCAGCTTCGCAAGGCGTGGATACACCGTTCCGGCGCTGGGGGTGTACGTGCCCCCGGTGCGGTCGGACAGTGCCTGGATGAGGTCGTAGCCGTGTCTCGGGGCCTCCGCGAGCAGATTCAGCAGGTACAGTCGCAGGTCGCCGTGCGAGAAGACCGGAGGCATCACCACACCTCCGAGTCCGGTGCGGACGCGACCGCGTCGGGCGTACCGGCCGCCGGGCGGCGCAGCACCGTGACGTCGCCCGAGACGCTGTGCGCGCGCACGTCGACGAACGAGCCGCTGAGCTCACCCGTGGAGCCGGTGAAGTTGACGCCGACGCCGCTGGCGCTGGAACGGGTGACGCCGTCGATGAGCACCGTGCCGCGGACGCTGCGCACGGCGTAGTTGGCGGCGAGATCCGGGTCGAGTCGCACCGTGGCGTTGCCGGCGACGGTGTTGATGGTGACGGCTTCGGTCGGTCCGGTCGAGTCGATCATCAGCGCACCCGACACCGTGTCGATGCCTGCCGTGCGCAGGGACCCGGAAGCCGCGATGTCGCCGGACACGCTGTTGGCGCTGAGGGCGCCGACGAGGCCCCGGATCTGCGTGTCACCGGATACGGCGTTGACGGACACGTCGCCCTCGAGCCCGTCGACGATGATGTCGCCCGACACGGTGTTGAGTCGGGCGTCCGTCCGCAGCCCGGTCACGAGGGCACTGGCGCTGACGACGCCCAGCGTGAGGCTCACGGTCCGGGGCACGGCGACGCTGATCTCGGCCTTGGGGCCGCCGGCACCGAAGTTGCGGAAGACCTGCACGAAGTTGTCCCAGCGCAACTGCGGGTGGTCGATCTCGAGCGCACCGTCCGTCGCCTCGATGCGCAGATCCTTCACGGTGACCCCGTGCACCTCGATGCGTACCCCGGGTTCATCGTGGGCCACGATGTCGACCTGCCCACCGACGAGGCCCACTTTCAGCGTGCGGATGCCGTCGACGTCGATCACGCGAGTCTCGCCGGGATGGATGATCCACTTCTCGATGGCCATGTCTGCTCCTGGGTTCGGTGGTGCGATATATCGCGTTTCGCAGGAGGGTAACACGATATATCGCGACTATGCCAGGGGTGGGGTGTGGAACGCCTTTCGAGCGGGGTGCTGGAGGGTTTGACCTTGACGCGGCGTCAACCCGTAGCGTCGGTGCCGAAGGGAGATGGGCATGGAATGGTCCATTCAAGACGTCGCCCGGCTCGCCGGGACGACCAGCCGCACACTCCGGCACTACGACGACATCGGGCTTCTCGTCCCCTCGAGCGTCGGCACCAACGGCTACCGCCGCTACGACGAGGCGGCGCTGGTGCGACTGCAGCGCATCCTGCTCCTTCGCCAGCTGGGGCTGGGGCTCTCGGGCATCGCCGACGTGCTGGCCCGCCAGGCCGACGAGCAGGATGCCCTCGAGGCGCACCTGGCGTTGCTGCGGCAGGAGCAAGACAGATTGACGCGGCAGATCGCGGCAGTCGAATCGACGATCGGAGCACTGAGAGGAGGTGAACAACTCATGGCACAGGGCATGTTCGACGGCTTCGACCACACGCAGTACGAATCCGAAGTGGTGCAGCGCTGGGGGTCCGAGGCGTATGCGCAGAGCGACCGCTGGTGGCGGGGGCTCGGTGCGGACGAGCGGGCGCAGTGGCAGGACGAGACGGCGCGGCTCGCGAGCGACTGGAAGGATGCCGCCGCGCGCGGCATCGCCCCCGAATCCGACGAGGCCCAGCAGCTCGCGGCGCGTCACGTGGCGTGGTTGACCGGGGTGCGCGGCGCGCCGACGTCGCGCGACCAGGTGAAGGGATACGTGCTCGGCTTGGGCGAGATGTATGTCGCCGACCCGCGGTTCGCGGCGAACTACGGGGGTCAGGCCGGCGCGGAGTTCGTGCGCGACGTGTTGCGCGTGTACGCGCAGCACGCGCTCTGATCCCGCAGACGCCACAAGGGCCCGGCGCGATGCGCCGGGCCCTTGTTCGGGTGAGGTCTTAGACCCTCTTGTTGCCGCTGATCACGCGGAAGAGGAAAGCGATCAGTGCGATCACACCGACGATCAGTGCCACCCACAGCAGCCAGCTGAGCGCGGTGTTCATACCACCGACGATGGCCAGAATGATGGCGACGACGATGATGATGAGGAGTGCGATGTTCATGGGGGCTCCTTGTTATGTCTCCCACACCCACCGGGGAGCGGGCGTTGAGCGCGGGTCAGCGCTCGCAATCACGCTAGCGATCCTGTGTGTTAGCCGACGAACCCTTGACGGCGCAGCTCGCACCCTGATAGAACGTGCGCGCGTCCGCTGTCAACCCCGTGCGTGCAGATCCTCCGGCGCCTAACGTCAAGGAACCCGCTGACGAGGAGGCAACATGCCGCAGGGTCGAGGAGCGAACAGTCTCAAGGATCCCGAGCTGTACGAAGAGCTGCGCGAGGGCGGGGCTTCCCAGCAGAAGGCCGCGCGTATCTCCAATGCGGCCGCTCGCGACGGCCGCTCCAGCGTCGGTGGGCGCGGTGGCAAGGCGGGCGACTACGACGACTGGACCGTCACGGACCTGCGGGGCAGGGCGAAGGAGCTCGGCCTCTCCGGATACTCCGGCAAGCGCAAGGCGGAGCTGATCGACATGCTCCGCAACCACTGACGGTGCCGCGTCTTCGGCGCGTGCGCCCCGGGGTCGACGCGGGCATCCGGCGTGTGCGCTCGGGATCCGGGTTCCGCTACCTCGATGGTCAGGGTGAACCGTGCAGCGCAGAGGACCGAGAGCGCATCCTGGCCCTGGTGATCCCGCCGGCCTGGCGGGATGTCTGGATCAGCGCCGCCCCCAACGGGCACATCCAGGCGGTGGGCGTTGATGAGGCTGGACGCAGTCAGTACCTCTACCACGCGGACTGGGCGCCCAAGCGGGACAAGGGCAAGTACGCTCGCGCGCTGCTGTTGGCCGAGGCGCTGCCGCGGGCGCGGGGACGCGTGACGGCGGCCCTGCGCACAGACGATCTGAGTCGGGAGCGGGTGCTGGCTACCGCGTTCCGGCTGCTGGATCAGGCTGCCGTGCGCATCGGGTCGGAGCGTCACCTCTCGCGGACGGGAAATCGAGGGCTGACGACGCTCCAGCGCCGCCACGCCACCGTTGACGGATCGACGGTCACGCTGAGCTTTCCCGGCAAGAGCGGAAAGCGTCAGCTCATCGAATTCGACGACGCCGACCTGGCCGCGGTGCTCGCCGTGCTGACCGCCGGCCGGCCCGGATCACCGCTGCTGTCCTGGGATCGGGGCCGGCAACGTCAGCCCTTGACGCCGAAAGAGGTCAACGCCTACGTGCGATCGCTGACCGGCGGCGACTTCACCGCGAAGGACTTCCGCACCCTGCGAGGCACGGTTCTCGCGGCCGACACCCTCGCCCGCATCGGCACGGTCGACCGCAAGCGCGACCGCAAGCGCGCGGAGGTCCTCGCGGTCAAACGCGCCTCCGATGCGCTGGGCAACACCCCGACGGTCGCCCGCGGTTCGTACATCGACCCGCGCGTGTTCAGCCGTTACCGGGCGGGAAGGCTGCTGGACACCTCCGTCTCGCCGGAATCGGCGATCCGCGCGCTGATCCTGCAGAGCGTTCCCTAGCCTGAGCGCGTGGCACGGTTCTCATGGGTGACCCTGGCGGTGGTCGTGCTCGGTGGCGCCCTCGGCGTCGCGGCCCGTGCGGCTCTCGTCGTGCCGTGGGGTACCGACGCGCACCCGCTCGTCGTGCCGGGCGTGACGATGCTCGTCAACGTCACCGGGTCCTTTGCGCTCGGGTGGCTCGTGGGCCGGCTCGGAGAGCGCAGGCCGCGTCTGCGCGCCTTCGCCGGCACCGGTGTGCTGGGCGGGTTCACCACCTACAGCGCCTTCGCCGTGCAGTCGGTGGAGGTGTTCGGGGCCGCGCCCGTGACCGGGGTCGCGCTGGCAGCGGTGGCGGTGGTCGGCGGTGCCGTGGCGGCGGCCTGGGGTCTGGTGATCGGACGCAGGCAGCGTGCTGCGCGGCACGAGGTGGAGGCGGCGGCATGATCAACTGGGACATCGTCGCCCTCGTCGCCGCCGGTGGGGTCGGTGCCGGCGCGCGTTACGCAGTGGATGCCGCGGTGATGCGCGGGCGCACCGACGCGTTCCCGCTCGGCATCCTGCTCATCAACGTCTCGGGATCCCTGGCACTGGGCTTCCTCGTCGGCCTCGGCACCCTCGTCTCGCCGGAGTGGGGGACGATCATCGGGGTGGGACTGCTCGGAGGATTCACCACCTTCAGCACCGTCAGCGTCGACGCTGTGCTTCTGGCCCAGAGCGGTCGGAGGGACTGGGCCGTGGTCAACCTGGCGACCACCGCCGCTCTGGCGGTGGTCGGCGCCGCGACCGGCATGGTCGTCGGGGGCCTCATCCCGCGCTGACCCGGCGCGTATGCCGCGTGGGATACTAGGACTCGATACATCCGCGTATCGGCCGCGCTCGCGGCGTTCTGTACCCCCGCAACAACGCTCGCAAAGGCAGCCCGTGTCGAACCTCGCCGTCCTGAGCCTGAAGAACCGCGCGCTCATCGCCCTCATCACCATCGTCGCGGCCGTCTTCGGCGGACTGGCGCTGACCAACCTCAAGCAGGAACTGATCCCCTCGATCGAGTTCCCCGCGCTGACGGTCGTCGCGACCTACCCCGGCGCATCGCCCGAGGTGGTGTCCAACGACGTCTCCCTCCCGATCGAGAACGCGATCCAGGCGGTTCCCGGGCTGGAATCCACCACCGCGACGAGCACGACGAACGCCTCGATCATCCAGGCCTCGTTCACCTACGGCACGGATCTCGCCACCGCCGAGCAGAAGATCTTGCAGGCGATCAACCGCATCGAGGGCCAGCTGCCCGAGTCGGTCGACCCGCAGGTGTTCAGCCTGTCGATCGACGACCTCCCCGTCATCCAGCTCGCCGTCACCGGGTACGACGATGAAGCGGCGATCCAGGAGCTGCTGGAGTCCACGGTCATCCCGGACCTCGAGGACGTCCCCGGGGTCAACTCCGCCGAGGTGGTCGGGGGTGCCGGCCAGCGGATCACCATCACACCCGACCAGGCCGCGCTCGCCGCGGCCGGATTCAGCCAGCAGGCGATCAACGACGCCCTCGACCAGAACGGCATCCTCTTTCCCGGCGGCGGCATCACCGAGGCCGACCGCACGTTGACCGTGCAGACGGGGGCCAAGATCACGTCGGTCGAGGAGATCGGCAACCTGCCACTGGTCCCCACCGACGCCGCCCAGTTCGGCGACGATGTCGTGACGATCGCCGACGTCGCCACCGTCGAAGCCGGCAAGGACCCGCAGACGTCCATCTCGCGGGTGGATGGCGAGCCGGCGCTGACGATCGCGGTCACGAAGCTGCCGTCGGCCAACACGGTCGAGGTGTCGACGGGTGTGCTCGATGCGCTTCCCGGCCTCGAGGATGCGCTCGACGGCGCCGCGACGTTCACTGTGGTGTTCGACCAAGCGCCCTTCATCCAGGAGTCCATCGCGGCGCTCGCCGAGGAGGGTCTGCTCGGGCTTGCCTTCGCCGTGCTCGTGATCCTCGTCTTCCTGCTCTCGGTGCGCTCGACGCTGGTCACCGCCATCTCGATCCCCACGAGCGTGCTCATCACGTTCATCGGCATTCAGGCGTTCGGCTACTCGTTGAACATCCTGACCCTCGGCGCCCTGACGATCGCGATCGGCCGGGTCGTCGACGATTCCATCGTCGTGATCGAGAACATCAAGCGTCACTACGTCGGATCCGCAGACAAGATGCGGTCGATCCTGCTGGCGGTGCGAGAGGTGGCGGCGGCCATCACGGCCTCGACCATCACCACCGTGGCGGTGTTCCTGCCCATCGCCTTCCTCGGCGACGTGACCGGCGAGCTCTTCCGGCCGTTCGCGCTGACGGTGACGATCGCGATGACCGCGTCGCTTTTCGTGTCGCTGACGATCGTGCCCGTGCTGGCCTACTGGTTCCTGCGCCCCGGCAAGGAGCTCATCGGCCCCGACGGCGAGCCCATCGACCCCGAGGACCCGGCCGCCCCGCCCTCGCGGCTGCAGAAGGCCTACCTGCCCGTGCTGCGATGGACCCTGCGCCACTCGGCGGTGACCCTGCTGCTGGCTCTGCTGGTGCTCGCGGGCACTGTCGCCGTTGCGCCGTTCATGAAGACGAACTTCCTCGGCGACACCGGGCAGAACACCTTCACCGTGACGCAGGACCTCGGTCCGGCCGCGTCGCTCGAGGCGAAGGATGCCGCGGCCGCGATCGTCGAAGACGCGCTGCTGGGTGTCGACGGCGTCGAGACCGTGCAGGTGTCGATCGGCTCGAGCGGATCGGCGCTGGCCGACGCGTTCTCAGGTGGGGCGAGCGGGGCGACGTTCTCGGTCACCACCGACCCCGAGGCCGACCAGCTCACCGTGCGCGAAGACGTGCTCGACACGGTCGCGGATCTGTCCGACGTCGGAACCGTCGCGCTGTCGACCGGCGGCGGGTTCGGGTCGAGCGACATCGAGATCGACGTCACCGCACCCGACCAGACGACGCTGCAAGAGGCGACGGATGCCGTCGTCGACGCGATCGAGGGGCGCGACGGTGTCGAGCAGGTCACGACGAACCTGGCCGCCTCGCTGCCGTACATCGCCGTGGTCGTCGACCGTGACGCCGCGGCACGGCTGGGGCTGTCGGAGGTCGCCGTCGGCGCGCTGGTGTCAGGTGCGATGCAGCCGCAGCAGGTGGGATCGGTCGAGATCGACGACACGACGCTGACGGTCTACCTCGCCGCCTCCCAGACGCCGACGACGCTGGCGGACCTGCAGAATCTGCAGGTGCCGACCGCCGCGGGGCCGGTCGCGCTGTCGGAGGTCGCCACGGTCGAAGAGAGCCAGAGCCCCACTTCGATCACCACCGAGGGCGGCCAGCGCACCGCCACCGTCGTGGTCACCCCCTCCGGAGACGACCTCACCGCGGCCTCTACGGTCGTGAGTGAGGCGCTTGCGGGCGCCGACCTGCCTGCCTCGGCCGACGCCACCGTCGGCGGCGTGCTGTCACAGCAGCAGGATGCCTTCTACCAGCTGGGCCTGGCCCTGCTGGCGGCGATCCTCATCGTCTACATCGTCATGGTCGCCACCTTCAAGTCGCTCCGTCAGCCGCTGCTGCTGCTGATCTCGGTGCCGTTCGCGGCGACGGGCGCGATCCTGCTGCAGATCGCCACCGGGGTGCCGCTGGGCGTGGCATCCCTCATCGGCGTGCTCATGCTGATCGGCATCGTGGTGACGAACGCCATCGTGCTGGTCGACCTCGTCAACCAGTACCGCGTGAAGGGGCTCTCCGCGCACGACGCCACCATCGCCGGCGGGGCGCGACGTCTTCGTCCCATCCTGATGACCGCGCTGGCGACGATCTTCGCGCTGACCCCGATGGCGCTCGGGATCACCGGCAGCGGCGGATTCATCTCGCAGCCGCTCGCGATCGTCGTCATCGGCGGACTGATCTCGTCGACCGTGCTGACGCTGCTCGTACTGCCGACCCTCTACAACCTCGTCGAGGGCGCCCGTGAGCGCCGCCAGTCGCGGCGGTCGGGCGCGCTCGTTCCCGCGGCCGCGGGTGCCGCCGCCGTCGCTGTGCCGAAGAGTCGGCGGGACCTTCGTGAGCGTGGCGCGACGGGGTCGCTCCCGGTCGTGATCGCGAACGCGACGGGACCGGTCGGATCCGCGCCCGTCGACGCAGGTACCGAGCTTGACGACGCAACGACGGCGCCCGGCGCCGAGCCCGCCGCGGTGGATCCGACAATCGCGGATCCCGATGCTGCGGAGCCCTTCGTGACCGCCGAACCGACGGATCCGCCCACCGATGCCGCGACCGACACGGCGACCGAGGGCGCCCGGCTCTCTGCGCTCACGAAGGCCGTGCAGCCAGCCCGCGTGGGCGAGAATGCCCCCGCCGAAGCCGAAGCCGAAGCCGAAGCCGAAGCCGAAGCCGAAGCCGAAGCCGAAGCCGAAGCAGAAGCCCCGGTCGACGACGCGGACGCCGACCGCCGCTGACGTCAGTCGGCCCGGGTGATCACACCCCAGTGCAGCAGCCACTCCTCGCCCGGCTCGAGCATGCGGATTCCGGTGCCCGAGTTCAAGGCGTCGGGCGGGGCGGTCATCGGCTCGATGGCGATCGCCACGTCCTGCCCGGGGAAGCGGTCGGTCGTGAAGACCTGCAGGTAGTCGAAGCCGGGGCCGGCCCAGAGGTCGAGGCTCCTGCCGTCGGGTGCGGTGAGGACGGCGTGGGCGTTGCCGGCGCCGTCCCGCGCGACCGTGCCGTACGCGGTGTCGAGGTCGAGCTCGCCCACCGGGCGCGGCGTCCGCAGGTCGGTGGCGTCGTCCACGGGGACCTCGTCCACCGGCAGCTTCCGCTCATCGAGCAGGAAGCGGGTCGCGGCATCCAGCTGCACCGTCAGCTCGCCCGTCGGGACGCCCCCGATGCAGAAGTAGGGGTGCGTGCCCAGTGCGACCGGCGCGGGCATGTCTCCCAGGTTCAGGACGCGGTGGGTGACCGCGAGGGCGCCGTCGGTCACGGTGTACGTCACCTCGGTGGCGAGGTAGAACGGGTAGCCGGTCTGCGGGTACACATCGGCCGTCAGCGTGACGGTGTGCTCGGTGTACACCGCCGGCCGGTAGCCGACGAAGCGCAGCAGGCCGTGTGAGGCGTTGCCGGTCTGCGGCTCGGTGATCGCCAGCTGTCGTGTCACTCCGTCGCGCGTCCACTTTCCGTCGCGCACGCGGTTGGGCCACGGCACCAAGACGATGCCCGCCGCTGCGGGAGTCGGCGAACGGTCGGGGTACCGTGGCACGTAGTCGAACCCATCGACGGAGAAGGCCCGTAAAGCGCCGCCGACCTGCGATATCTCCGCCGTGGTGTTGCCGTGCTGCACCGTGAACCGGCGGCCGGTCGGGTCGTAGGGGAAGTGGGTGGTCATCCCGTCATGGTAGGCCGCTGGGCACTTTCACAGGTGGCACACATATACTCGTTTGGTCGGCTTCGGACACTGCGCGTGGTGCGCGTGGATGGGTTTGTGAGTCCAAGGGGCCGATGGTGGGCGTCGATCGACGTGCATGACCACTATCGATAATGGCCCCGGCCGACGGATGTCCGGGTTATACCTGCGTGCCAGCGGGTGCTGTTCTCGTGTGAAAGAGAACCCAGAAGGACATATCCATGCCCAAAAGCAAGAAGCCCGCAGGCGGCCGTCCGGCCAAGAACTTCGAGCCCCGCTACGGCGCGAAGACCAGCTTCCAGGACCGCAAGCGCCGTCCCGGTGAGGCATCGACCGGCACCGCCGGTTCCAAGAGCCCCAGCCACCGCGGCTACCGCGCCCCGGAGCAGACGACGGATGCCGCGCCCAAGCGCCGCTGGTCGGCGCAGGAGAAGGTCGGCCGCGACGAGGCCCGCACAATCCGCGCCCACGCTCAGGGCGATGACCGCGGCGCCCGCCGCTTCGACGACCGTCCCCGCCGTGACGCGGCCGACCGTCCCGCCCGCTCGTACGACGACCGTCCGGCGCGTTCGTTCGACCGCCCGCAGCGTGATGACCGCCCGGCTCGCTCGTTCGACGACCGTCCCCGCCGCGATGCCGGGGACCGTCCGGCCCGTTCCCACGACGACCGTCCGGCCCGCTCGTACGGTGACCGCCCGCAGCGTGATGACCGTCCGGCCCGTTCGTTCAGCGACCGCCCGGCTCGCTCGTACGACGACCGTCCCCGCCGTGACGCGGGTGACCGCCCGGCTCGTCCGTTCGGTGACCGCCCGCAGCGCGATGACCGTCCGGCCCGTTCGTTCAGCGACCGCCCGGCGCGTTCGTTCGACCGCCCGCAGCGTGATGACCGTCCGGCCCGTTCGTTCGGCGACCGCCCGGCTCGTTCGTACGACGACCGTCCCCGCCGCGACGCGGGTGACCGTCCGGCCCGTTCGTTCAGCGACCGCCCGGCTCGTTCGTACGACGACCGTCCCCGCCGCGACGCGGGTGACCGTCCCGCTCGTTCGTTCAGCGACCGCCCGGCGCGTTCGTTCGACGACCGTCCCCGCCGCGATTCGGGTGACCGTCCGGCACGCTCGGACTGGAACGCCGAGTCCAAGACGAAGGCCCAGCAGGACCACGTCGACGTCGTGCACGAGCGTCTGCAGGCCGAGGCCGTGCAGGCCGTCGAGGTCGCAGATGTGAGCTTCTCGAGCCTTGGCCTGGGCGACAACATCGTCCGCGTGCTCAAGGACCTCGGCGCGCCGAGCCCCTTCCCGATCCAGGCGGCCACGATCGCCCCGATCCTCGAGGGCAAGGACGTGCTGGCCCGCGGCCGCACCGGCTCCGGCAAGACCATCGCCTTCGGCGCGCCCCTCGTGGAGTCGCTGCTGCGTTCGCAGGACGGCAAGCGTCGTGAGTTCGGCCGCAAGCCGAAGGCGCTCGTCCTCGCTCCGACGCGCGAGCTCGCGCTGCAGATCGACCGCACCATCCAGCCGATCGCCCGCAGCGTCGGCATCTTCACCACCCAGATCTACGGCGGCGTGCCCCAGGCGCGTCAGGTCGGTGCGCTGAAGAAGGGCGTCGACATCATCATCGGCACCCCGGGTCGCATCGAAGACCTCATTGCACAGGGCAAGCTCGACCTCTCCGAGGTTCAGATCGTCGTGCTGGACGAGGCCGACCACATGTCGGAGCTCGGATTCCTCGAGCCCATGCAGCGGATCCTCCGCCTCGTCGCCGACGGCGCGCAGAAGCTGCTGTTCTCGGCCACGCTCGACCGCGAGGTTGCGGCACTGGTCGACGAGTTCCTCGTCGAGCCGGCCGTCTACGAGGTCGCCGGCGAGGACCAGGACTCCAGCACGATCAACCACCGCGTGCTCGTGATCGACCACCGCGACAAGGCCGAGATCCTGTCGTCGCTGGTGGACCGCGAAGGCAAGACGCTCGTCTTCGCCCGCACCCGCGCGTACGCCGAGATGCTCGCCGAGCAGTTCGACGACCAGGGCATCCCCGCGGTCGCCCTGCACGGTGACCTGAACCAGGCCAAGCGCACGCGCAACCTGCAGCGTCTCACCGACGGGCGCGTCAGTGTGCTCGTCGCGACGGACGTCGCTGCGCGCGGCATCCACGTCGACGACATCGACCTGGTGATCCAGGCCGACGCACCCGACGAGTACAAGACGTACCTGCACCGCTCCGGCCGTACCGGCCGCGCGGGTCGCGCGGGCACCGTCGTCACCCTCATCCCGCGTCAGCGCCGTCGGCGCATGACCGAGATGCTGGACCGCGCCGAGATCGAGGCTCCCTTCGACGAGGTGCGCGTGGGCGACGACCTGCTCGAAGAGCTGTCGGGCCGCCAGCTGGCGGACGTCGTCGCGTAACAGCGACACCTGAACGCAGCGCCTCGGATCTTTCGCGATCCGGGGCGCTGCCTCGTCTCCGCTGCAGGCGATCTGCGCGGTGCAGGAGATTCCGGCGGTGTTCGTCCTGCGCCGGTGACTTCTCCTGCACCGGCGACGGGAGCTGGCGGCATCCGCTTCCGCATCCCGCTGGCGTGGCCGGTATGAGGCGCGCCGGGCGGCCCCCGTGCGGCGTCTGTCGTCAGAAGAGCATGGGTGCGGCAGCCGCCGCCGTCACCGCCGCCTTGCCCCGCGAGGTTGTCACGACGGGGCCGGGCCGCGGCGGCCGGCGCGGTTCGTCGTCCTCCTCTGCGCCGTTCAGCCGGTGCAGCCGCAACAGGGGGCGCACGCGCCGGGCGAGCCAGGTGCGATAGGCCTTCGGTGCCATGACGGATGCCCCGGGGTAGAGGCCGTGGTAGGACGACACCAACTCGGGGTGCTCGCGGGCGAGCCACTGCAGGAACCAGGGCTTCACGCCCGGGCGCAGGTGCATCGCCCCCCAGACCACGCGTCCGGCTCCCGCCTCCGCGATGCGCCGCAGCGCGTCGTCGAGGACGGCGACCGAGTCGGTCAGGTGCGGCACGATCGGCATGAGGAACACCGTCACCCGAAAGCCCGCCTCGCGCGCAGCGCGCACGGTCTCCAGTCGAGCCTGGAACGACGGCGCCCCCGGCTCGATGGCCGCACGCAGCGATTCGTCGGCCACCGCGATCGACATCGCCAGCGACACCGGAACGTGCGCTGCCGCCTCTCGCAGCAGGGGGAGATCGCGGCGGATCAGCGTGCCCTTGGTCAGCACCGAGAACGGCGTGCCCGACTCGGTCAGCGCGCCGATGACGCCGGGCATGAGAGCGTACCGCCCCTCGGCTCGCTGATAGGGGTCGGTGTTGGTGCCGAGGGCCACCGTCTCGCGCGTCCAGGACCCGCGCCGCACCTCGCGCGCGAGCACGTCGGCCACGTTGATCTTGACGACGATCTGCGAGTCGAAGTCGCTCCCGGCATCCATGTCGAGGTACTCGTGCGTGCCGCGGGCGAAGCAATACACGCATGCGTGGCTGCAGCCGCGGTAGGGGTTGACGGTCCAGTCGAAGGGCATCGCCGAGACCGCCGGCACGCGGTTCAGAGCGCTCTTGCACTGCACCTCGTGGAATGTCATCCCGGCGAACTCGGGGGTCGTCACCGAACGCACCAGGCCGTCGATGCGCTCCATCCCAGGGAGCGCATCGGCATCCACGACTCCGAGTTCCTGCCCCTGCCACCGCATCGCTCCATGGGAACAGAACTTCGACACTATGTCAATGCGGACCCTTGTTGGAGTCGAACGCGGACGCGCCCGCGGGCGGTGCTCCCGCGTCGCGCCGGCGCGGGGGACAATGGACACGTGACGGACCCCGAACCGCCTGCATCCCGCCGCGCGCTGCGCACGGCGGGAGTCGGCGCGCCGTCGTCACGCCGCCGCGCCCGTCGGGCCGCGCGTCGGCGACGAGCGCTGGTGCTCGGTGGTGCGGCTGCACTGGTGCTGTGGGGCGTGATCGCGCTGACATCTGCGCTGCTGGGCGCGGCCGGCGAACAAGACGCCGTCGACGCCCAGTCCGCTCGAAGCGCGGCGCCGGTGCCCTGGGCCACGGCCCTTCCGGTGCCGACGATGGTCGGCACCGCGACGGCTGCCCCCTCGGCCGACGCGCAGCCATCGGCAGAGCCGACAGAGGGCATCTGCGCCGACGCTGCGGTGGCGGGGGCCCTGGCGGCCGGCGACGACGTCGCCGTGATCGCCGCAGCCGGGGGTGCGCCCGCGTTCCGTGAGGCCGTGGCGCGGGGAGCGGCGCCCTGCATCGACCTCGCCGATCCGGGCCGTATCTGGGTCGTCGTCAACAAGCTCCGCGCCTACGCCGTGCCGGACTACGCGCCGTCGTCGCTGGTGGCAGCGGGGTCGGTCCCCGGCGGCAATCAGGCGATCCTGCGGGCCGATGCCGCGGCGGCCCTGCAGAGCATGTCCGACGCCGCGCGCATCGCGGGCGCCGAGTTCGGCGTGCAGAGCGGATACCGCTCGTTCGGCATGCAGCAGTCGATCTACAACGCGCACGTCGAACAGCGCGGGGTGGCGGCGACCGAGTTGGTCAGCGCGCGGCCGGGATACAGCGAGCACCAGTCCGGGCTCGCCATCGACGTCGTCCCGTGCGGCAACGGCTGTGGTGGCCTCGACGATCTCGCCGGCACGGCCGCCGACCAGTGGATCCGCGCGCACGCGTGGGAGCACGGCTGGATCGTCCGGTATGAGGATGGCTACACCCCCATCACCGGCTACGCCTACGAGCCATGGCATCTGCGCTACGTGGGCGTCGACCTCGCGCGGGCGTACCACGACGGCGGGTTCCACTCGCTCGAGGAATTCTTCGAGCTGGCCCCCGCCCCGGACTACGCCGACTAGTCGGCGCGCGGCCCGGGGGCGGGGGCGTGGATCGGTGCCGACGCCTGGCTCAGGCGCCGCTGGGTGTCAGCTCCGACGCGGCCCGCTGCTCTTCCCACGTGGGGTAGTCGGTGTACGCCTCTTCGCCGCCGCCGTAGCCGCGTCTCAGGTCGGTCTCGTTGATGGGCCAGTCGTTCTGCATCCGCTCGACCAGGTCGGGGTTGGACATGTAGGCGCGACCGAAGACGAACAGATCCGCCTTGCCGGCGTCGAGGGCGTTCTGGGCGAGTTCCTTCGTCAGGTCGCCGGAGGCGATCACCGTGCCGTTGTAGCGCTCCCGGATGAACTCGTAAGGGAAGCGGTGCCAGATCTCACCGTTGACGATCTCGTCGTTCGGCTGGTTGGCAAGTGTCCGCAGGCTCTCGGGGGTCTGGAAGGCGACGTACGCGAGGTCGAGGTCGTTGAGTCGGTCCAGGAGGACCGAGTACGTCTGTTCCACCTCGTTCTCCGCGATGCCGTTGTACCGGATGTTCGGGGAGATCTTCACGCCGATACGGTGACTCGTGCCCCACGCCTCGATCAGGCGGCGAAGCACCTGGATGATGAACTCGGTGCGCTTCTCGGGGGTGCCCCCGAACTCGTCGGTGCGCTGGTTCGCCTCGTCCGAGAGGAACTGGTGAGGCAGGTAGCCGGAGGCGCCGTGCAGCTCGATGCCGTCGAAGCCGGCGGCCTTGGTGCGCACTGCGGCCTTGTAGTAGTCCTCGATGAGGTCCCAGGTCTCCGCCGTGGTCAATGCGTGCAGGTCGGTCGTCATCTGGGAGTACCCGCTCTGACGGGTGAAGATCATCGCGTCGGCAGGCACGGTGCTCGGCGCGACCATCTGCAGTCCGCCGTTGTTCACTTCGTGTCCGACGCGGCCGGTGTGCTCGGACTGCAGGAAGATCCGGCCGCCCTTCGCATGCACCGCGTCGGTCACGACCCGCCAGGCATCCTCCTGCTCCTGGGTCGCGATGCCGGGGATGTCGAAGTATCCCTGCCCGCGCCGTTCGGGCCAGGTCCCCTCTGAGATGATGAGCCCCGCCGAGGCTCGCTGTGCATAGTGCAGCGCCATCAGAGGGGTGGGAACGCCTTCGGGCGTCGCCTTGGCGCGGGTCATCGGACCCATGACGATTCGGTTGGGGAGAGTGAGGTCCTTCAGCTGGAACTCATCGAACAGGGAGGGCATGATCGCCTTTCGGTCTATGTGGTCAGACCACACGCTAGCAGTTGGGAGACGCCTGCGCACCACTTGTTTTCGGAAGCGAAGCGCCCACTCATGCGGCGGTACTCAGTGCCGCAGGTCGCGGCATCCGATCTCACGAAGGTCTACGCGCCGGACGCCCGACGGCCTAGACTCAGGGCATGGCGGCGCCGCCCATCCGAGCGCGCGGCCGCACCGAGACTGTGAGCAGCATGGCGGCCCGTCCGCCCACAAACCGAAGGGGGTTTGCGCATGGAGCGTGACATCTACGACGAGGACCACGAGGCATTCCGCGAGGTCGTCCGCGAGTTCATCAAGCGGTACGCGACGAACGAGAAGCGCGAGAAGTGGGATGCCGACGGCGAGATCGACCGCGAGACCATGCTCGCCGCGGGCGAGTCGGGCCTGATCGGGCTCTCGGTGCCGGAGGAGTTCGGCGGCGCCGGCATGCTGCAGGACTACCGCTTCCGCACGATCGTCAACGAAGAGGTCATCGGCGCCGGTGCCGGGTCGCTCGCGGGTGCCTTCGGCATTCAGGACGACCTCGCGGTGCCCTACATCGTGCACATGGGCACGCAGGCGCAGAAGGAGAAGTGGCTGCCCCGCATGGCCACCGGCGAGGTGCTCGGCGCGCTGGCGATGACCGAGCCCGGCGCCGGCAGCGACCTGCGCGGCATCAAGACCACCGCCAAGAAGGTCGACGGCGGCTACATCGTCAACGGCGCGAAGACGTTCATCTCCTCCGGCAAGACCGCCGACATCGTGGTGACCTTCGTCAAGACCGGTGAAGGCACGCGCCCCGACGCCTTCAGCCTGCTGATCATCGAGAACGGCATGGCCGGCTTCGACCACGGCAAGAAGCTGAACAAGATGGGCTCGCACGGTCACGACACCGCCGAGCTGTCGTTCACCGACGTGTTCGTGCCCGAGGAGAACCTCATCAGCGGCACCGAGGGCCAGGGCTTCGTCCAGCTGATGATGAACCTGCCGCTCGAACGTCTGTCGATCGGCATCGCCGCGGCATCCGCTTCGGAGGCCGCGCTGGCGTGGACGGTGGAGTACACCAAGAGCCGCGAGGCCTTCGGTGAGCGCATCATCGACTTCCAGAACACCCGCTTCAAGCTCGCCGACGTCGCCACGACGGTGGACGTCATGTGGGCCTACCTCGACAAGGCGCTCATGGCCTACAAAGAGGGCAAGCTCACGGGCGAAGAGGCCGCGAAGGTGAAGTTCTGGACCACCGACCGCGAGTGGGAGATCCTCGACACCTGCGTGCAGCTGCACGGCGGCTACGGGTACATCACCGAGTACCCCATCGCCCGGGCCTTCCTCGACGCGCGCGTGCACCGGATCTACGGCGGCACGAACGAGATCATGCGCGACATCGTCAGCCGCAAGATCGCCGGCAAGCGCTGACGCGCACCTGACGCACCGGATGCCGCGGTCCCTCCGGGGGTCGCGGCATCCGTCGTTCGTGCCGGTGCCCGCGCTCCGCGCCCGCGCCCGCCGCCGCATCCGCCCGTCGAGACACCGCGTTTCGGATGAGACACCACGCATTGCGTGGTTTCCCATCCGAGAAGTGATTTCTCAGGCGCTCCAGGGCGCCAACACGACGAGCAGCGCAGCCGTCACGATCCAGAAGACCACGACGAACACGGTGTCGCGCACCCGCCAGGGCACGAGGTGCCGCTCGGTGCGGTCGGGGTAGGCGCCGAAGGCGCGGGAGTCCATCGCCAGCGCCACCCGCTCGGCGTGGCGGATCGCGCCGGCCAGCAGCGGCACGAGGTACCCGCCGCCGCGGGCGACCGCCGCGAACGGCCCGCGACCGCCGTACGAGCCGCGCACCCGGTGCGCCTGACGGATGACGTCGAGCTCGTAGCGGAACCGCGGCACGAATCGGAAAGCCGCCAGCGCCGTGTACCCCACGCGGTACGGCACCCGCAGCTGCTGCACGAGGGCCCGCACGAGGTCGGGGCCGGTGGTGGTCAGGCCCGCCATCAGCGCCAGCGCGACGATCGCACCGAGCCGCAGCGCGGTGGCCATGCCGATCTGCAGGGCCCCGGAGTAGAGCGTCCACCCGCCCACCTGCAGCACCGGTGCGGTGCCGTCGACGCGCGCGGCATCCACCCACACGCTCATCCCGAACCCCACCAGCAGCACGCCGAGCGGCACGGCGGCGACCAGCACCGCCGCCAGGCGCCACGTCCACCGCGAGCCGACGATGACGACGAGGTAGGCCAGCACGAGGAACACCAGCGGCGTCGTGAGGTCGCGCGCGAAGACGAGCGCGGCCATCGCGGGCAGCGGCGCGGCGAACTTCGCCAGCGGGTTGAGTCCGTAGAGGAACCGCCCCGCCGGCGCCGGCCGGGCCTCGGCGTAGGGATCGGCGACGGCGGTCACGCGCCGCCTCCGGGAAGGTCGGCCAGGCGCACGACGGACTGCAGGCGCGGATGCCGCGTCGCACCGCGCAGGGCTTCGCGCAGCGGCGGCAGGCGCAGCCCTGCCCGCGCAAGCAGCGCGTCGTCGGCGAAGACCTCGGCCGTCGCGGCGTCGGCCAGCACCCGGCCGTCGCCGAGCACCACCGTGCGGTCGGCGTACTCGGTGACCAGCTGCATGTCGTGGGTCACGACGATGATCGTGGTGCCCTGGCGGTTGAGGTCGCGCAGCAGCGTCAGCAGCTCGTCGGCGCGGGCGCGGTCCTGGCCGAACGTGGGTTCGTCCAGCACCAGCACGGGCGCTCCGGCGACGAGGGCCGTCCCCACCGACAGCCGCCGCTTCTGGCCGCCCGACAGCAGGAACGGGTGCACGTCGGCCTTGTCCGCGAGCCCGAAGCGCTGCAGCAGCTCGTCGGTGCGCGCGCGTACCTGCGGCTCGGGCAGCTTCTGCAGCCGCAGCCCGTGGGCCAACTCGTCGAACACGGTGCCGGCGATGAACTGGTGCTCGGGATTCTGGAACACGAACCCGATGCGGCGGTGGAGCGTCCGCGCGTCGGCCCGGCCGGGGTCGATGCCCCCGAGGTCGACCTGACCGCGGGGCGGGCGCACCACGCCGGCGAGGGCCTGCACGAGGGTCGTCTTGCCGGCGCCGTTGGCGCCGACGACGGCGACGAACTCCCCGGCGCGCACCTCGAGGCGCACGTCGTGCAGCACCTCCCGGCGACCGCGCGTCACGGTGAGCCCCCGCGCCCGCACGACCGGTGCGGTGGTGCGACGTGCGTGGACGGATGCCGGTGCGGCGTCGTCGGCCGTGCCGGTCGCCGTGAGCGGCGGCGCCTCGGCCTGCAGTGCGTCGCGCAGTTCACCCGGCGACAGCGGCAGCGGGTCGAGCGCGTACCCGGCGCGGCGCAGCCGCAGCGCCGCCAGGGTCGCGGTCGGCAGCCACACGCCCATGTCGTGGAGTTCCGCGGCTCGCCCCCGCAGCACCTCGCCGACGGGCCCGTCCATCACGGTGCGACCCCCGGCGTCGAGGACGACCACGCGGTCGACGAGGCTGATCGCGGCATCCAGGTTGTGCTCGATCAAGACGATCGCCCGGTCGCCCGTCGCGGCGACGTCCCCCAGCGCCCGGTAGAACTCCTCGATGCCCTGAGGGTCGAGGTTGGCGGTCGGCTCGTCGAGCACCAGCAGCTCGGACTGCAGCGCCAGCGCGCAGGCGATCGCCAGGCGCTGGCGGCCGCCGCCGGAGAGGTGGTCGGGGTTCTCGGCCCGGCGCTCCCACAGCCCCACCCGGCGCAGCGCCGACTCGGCGCGGGACAGCACCTCGGGGGCGGGTACCCGCAGGTTCTCGGGCCCGAAGGCTACTTCGTCCAGAAGCGTCCCCGTCACCAGCTGGGCGTCGGGATCCTGGAAGACCATGCCCACGCGGCTCGCGAGGCGGGCGACGGGGGTGGTGGCGGCATCCTGGCCGGCGACGCGCACGCTCCCGGTCACCGCGGCGGGCACCGCCTGCGGGATCAATCCGTTCAGCGTCAGCGCGAGGGTCGACTTGCCGGACCCGCTCGGCCCGAGCAGCAGCACCACCTCGCCTGGGTCGACCGACAGGCTCGCCGAGATCGGCGCCGACGAGGCTGCGCCCTCGTAGCGCACGCCGAGGTCGCGCACCCGCAGCAGCGGTGGCGCCTGGTCGGGCAGCGCCGCCGGGGTGGACGCGGCGGACTCGTCGCGGGGGGCGGAGGTCACAGGCATCCAGAGCGCAGGGGGGACGGGGTCTCCTACAACGGTAGCCCGCCCTGACTTCGCTGCCAATCTGGCTGGTCAGCCCGTCGGGGATGCTCCGCGCCGCGGAGCCCTGCGCAGACCTCGGACCCGCTGCCGCCGGGACGACGGGCCAGAGTGGCAACAGCGCGCGGCGTGCACTTCATGACCACGAGTGATCTAGGCCGGTTCACGAGTCCGCTCGGGTCTCCGATTTCGAAGGAAGGCTGTCGCGTTTCGGACCTGTCGATTCACGCACGATCAACGGAGCGGGGTAGACGCGTCGGCCCGTCACTTTCGGGGCCTTGTCGAGGAGGGCGGCGACAGCATCCGAAGCCATATCTTCGATGGGCTGGTGCACGGTGGTCAGAGGCGGGGCGGCGAACTTCGCCTCTGGCGAGTCGTCGACTGACACTACCGATATGTCCTCGGGTACCCGCAGACCGGCTTCACGGATCGCGTGGAGCGCGCCCACGGCGACCATGTCGGAGGAGGCAAAAACCGCGGTGGGGACGGTCGTCGCGAGCATTTCTTGCATAGCGTGGTAGCCGCCTTCGCGAGTGAAATCAACTTCGAAGGCCGGGCCCGGGGTCCTCTCGGAGAGCCGATGCGCCTCTTGCCAGGCGAGGTGCCGCTCTTCTGAGCCCAGCGGTGACCCGAGAAAGGCCACGGAGTCGTGTCCGAGCGCGAACAAGTGTTCCAGTGCGAGGAAGGCGCCTGAGCGCAGGTCCGGCTGTAGTTGCGCGCGCGACGCAGTGGGGGCGTTCGTATCGAGGAGTACGAGTGGGGCCGAGATGCGTTGAAGCTGACCCGTCGCACTCTCGTCGAGCGGCGAGGCGAGGATGATTCCCGCCACCTGCCGGGCGTCGAGCTCGCGGACATGATCCACGGTTTTGGAAGGGTCTCCCAGGGTGCTGCCGATCATCACTCGCAGCCCTCGTCGCTCCGCTTCGGTCTCGACTGCGCGGGCGAGGCGGCCGATGTGCGGGTTGCTGATGTCGTGGATGATGAGCCCCAGCACTTCGCTGCGACCGAGGCTCAGTGCACGTGCCGCCGCGTTCGGCCGGTACCCGAGCTTGCGCACGGCGTCGCGCACCCGCGCGGCCGTTGCCGGGGCGACGGGTTGGGGTCCACCGTTCATCGTGTAGCTCACGACGGCGACACTGACTCCCGCGAGCTTCGCAACGTCCGCACGCGTGACGCCTCGAGACGACTGCGTGCTCACGTGCTCAGTCTCTCATAGGGTCGCAACGCCAGGACCGGGCGGCAAAACGGTGGGTGCGTCTCCGAAGTCCGGGATGTCCAGGCGTTCGCCGCCGCGCAGTGCCGACTCGTGGGCGATGATCCCCGGCAGCGTGAACCGTGCCGCGACCCATGCGTTGATGGTCGGCAATGTCGCCTCGTTCACCGCCGTGACGAAGTCATCGACGAGGAAGTGGTGACTGCCTTCATGCCCGTTGCGCTCGTGCGCGAACTCTTCGGGCAACCGTGAGCGATCGTGCACCAACGCGTAGCCCGACGCGAAGGCCTCCCGCAACGCGGGGTCCACATGTGCGAGCGCCGGATCGTCGAGCGACATCGAGGATTTCGTGGCGACCAAGCCGGAGATGTCTTCCACCCCCTCCTTGTTCTGCCAGACGGCGACGTTGGCGAGCTGTTCGAAGCTCGCCTCGGTTCCGAAATACCGGAAGCGCGACTCGCGGATGGGAGAGGGATAGCCGACGCGTCGCATCTCATTGATGCGCATGACGCCGCCATCGGCGAGCTCGAAGAGGGCAGATGCGTTCGAGAAGTCGTTGTCGAAGTTGCTTATCGTGCGGTCGAAGACGCCGTCGCCGCGTTCATCGCGGACGCCGATGCAGCTCACGCTGACGGCATGGCCGCCGATGGCACCCAGGACTCCGCCGATCGAATGCGTCGGGTAGAGCATCGGAGGGTAGCTCGCTGTCGCGCGCCAATCCTCGCCGCCGGAGTATTCGTACGCCGAATAGAAGCCCAGGTCCATGTCGTGGACGTAATCGCCTTCGCTGTAGAAGACACGGCCGAAGTCGCCGTTTGCGTGGCGGCGACGTGCATACACGGTGGCGGGGTTGTAGAAGCTCGTCTCGCCCATCATGTAGGTCAAGCCGGTCTCTTCCACGAGTTCGATGATGCGGCCGATCTCATCCCGGGTCATCGCCATCGGCACAGCGCAGTAGACGTGCTTGCCTGCCTCGAGCGCCTTCTCGACGAGCGGACCATGCGTCCAGCGCTGCGTGAAGATACCGACGGCGTCGATGGTCGGATCGGCGAGCATCTCCTCGAACGACCCTGCGACACCGTCGAGGCCCAGGCGCTCGGCGTTTTCACGCGCTCGTTCGGAGATGAGGTCGGTGATCACGACCCGGTCGACGCCGGGGTGGATCTTGAAAAGACGCGCGAAGTGCCCGGCGAACTGGCCGGCGCCGACGATGCCCAGAGAGAAAGACATGTGCTCTCGCTTCCATGCGGTGCCGTGCCCTGTGCCCGACGACAGGCGATCCTGGCACGGATGAACTACCCGCGTCAATTCGAATAATTACGCGGAAAGACAGGCTTAGGGGCGTATTTGCGCTCGCAATGTTTACTCGGGTACGGTCATCGCGACGTCGCAAAAAGCGAGGACCGGGAGCGGGCCGACCCGCACGAACCAGAGGTGAAGACGATGAAGTCACCAGTAGTTATGAGCACTGCCGCAGCCACTGTCGTGGTGTTGTCACTCTCGCTGGCCGGATGCTCGGGCAGCGACTCGGGGTCGACCACGACCCTGGAGTTCCAGACCGCCATCGGATCCGACTCGGCCCTGTTCCACGCACTCGAGGCTGCCGCCGAGGAATTCACCGAGCAGAACCCCGAAATCAAGATCGACGTCATCCCGCGGGCGAGCTCGTACGAATCGGACATGAAGGTCCGCCTGGCGGCGAACGACGTTCCGGACATCCTGGGAACGCATGGTTGGTCGCTTGCGCGGTACTCCGATTTCCTCGAGCCTCTGCAGGCTCAGCCGTGGAACGACGACGTGAATCCTGCGCTCGACGACGCGATGCGTGGAGAGGGTGGCGAGATCTACGCGCTCCCGATCGTGACCGCCGTCGCAGGCATGGTCGTCAACTACGACGTCCTCGACAGCGTCGGCGCGACCGCCGACGACCTCACGACCTGGGCAGGGTTCACGCAAGTGGCTCAGAAGGTCGCTGACGCCGGGATTCGACCCATCGTCGTCGGGGGCAAAGAGGGCTACCCCGGAAACATCGCGGACTGGATGCTTGCCGGCTACTACGACGACGCGTCGCTGGAACAGCTCAAGGGTGGAACATGGGTGGGCCAGCCCTACGAAGACATGCTGGGGCAGGTGGCGCAATGGAGCGAGGACGAGCTCTTCAACGAGGATTATTCGTCGGCGACGAGTGACGACATGGCGCGCGCCCTCGCGGACGCCGGCGCGGCGTTTGCCTTCACCGGCAATGGCCACATCACGGCCGCACTGCGCTACAACCCGGAGGCCAACCTCGGCTACATTCCGGTGCCCACGCTGGAGGGCGGCGAGCCGTTCCTCATCGGCGGCGAGGACGTGGCATACGGCACGGCACGTGACGGCGAGAATCTGACCGAGTCGATCAAGTTCCTCGACTTCCTCGCTGAGCCCGATCGCATCTCCGAGCTCGCGTCCGCGCACGGTGACGCCCCGTCGCTGCTGACCGCAGACGTCGACCTCGCCGGGCCGATCGCGAGCTCCTACCAGAAGTACGTCGTCGACTCTGCAACGGTCCTCAAGCCCTACTTCGATCGCGTCTACCTCCCCAACGGCATGTGGTCGACTCTCGTGACGACGACCGACGCCGTCATCACGGGGCAGCAGCAAGCTGCGGACGCCACGACGCAGGTGGCTACCGAGTTCGCAACCCTGTCCGCGCAGTCCAACTGACCAGGCAGAGGCGCGCGGGGTCGCGCGCCTCTGCCTGCGCTACCAAGGAAGAGACATCCATGGACACTGCAGTGACCATCGCGGTACGCGCGCCGCGCGTCCCGCGTCGGCGACGACCGTCAGGCGCGAGCCTGAACGCTCTCTATATCCCGGCGCTCGTTCTGTTCGCCGTGTTCACGGTCTATCCGCTGATCTCAGGTCTGCAGCTGTCGTTCACGGACTGGAACGGCTACAGCGGGGAGCGCGCACCGGTCGGGCTGGCGAACTACGCTCGCCTGTTGGAGGACCTCAACTTCCGCACCGCCCTGGCGAACACCTTCGTCTACGGCATCGGGTCGGCCATTCTGCAGCAGGTGCTCGGGCTCGGGCTCGCGCTCGCACTCAACAGGGTGATCCCCGGGCGCGGCATCGCCCGCACGATCATCTACCTCCCTGTGCTCGTCTCGCCCATCGTGATGGGCACCATGTACTACCAGTTGTTCCGGTACAAGGGGGGTGCACTCAACGACATCGCCGAAGCGCTCGGCGGCTCACCGGTGCTGTGGCTCAGCGACGCCACGCTCGGCATGATCGTCATCGTCGCGGTGAACTCGCTGCAGTTCGTCGGCATCTCGATGGTCATCTATCTCGCAGGGCTTCAGGCCGTCCCGCACGAGTACTACGAAGCCGCCGCCCTCGATGGCGCGGGCCCGTGGCAGCGGTTCCGGCACATCACGCTGCCGCTGCTGCAGCCGGCCTTCGCAACGAGCATGGTCCTCAACCTCATCGGCGGGCTGAAGCTGTTCGACGTGATCACCGTGATGACGGGCGGCGGACCCGGCAATTCCACCCATTCCGTTTCGTCACTTCTGGCGAAGACATACTTCGACAATCAGTCCGCCGGGTACGCATCGGCCATGGGTGTCGTCCTGTTCGCCATCATCGCCGTCCTCACCATCGGACTGCACGGCGCGCTCAACCGGAAGCAGGTGCAGTCGTGAACGACACTCGTCCTCTCGGCCGGATCACGATAAGCGTCCTCGTCGCCCTGGTGCTCGTCGTGCAGCTCGTGCCGTTCTATGTCACGCTCACGACGGCGCTCAAGCCGCGCACCGACCGGAGCTCTTCCTGGCTTTTCCCGCAGGGTGAGATCGCCTGGGAGAACTTCGCGACGGCCATCGAAGACGGCCACGTGCTCACCGCGATCATGAACACGGCGATCGTGACGGTCGTCAGCACCGTCTTGATCTGCGTGATCGCGGCGGCCGCCGCCTACCCGCTCGCGCGCAGGACCACGATCGGCAACAAGATGCTGCTGCTCGGCATCGTGGGGCTCATGATGATCCCGCCGCTCGCGACGCTGGTGCCGCTGTACACCCTGCTCCGCGACATGGGCGCACTCAACACGTATTGGGGATTGATTCTCGTCATGGTGGCAGGAGGGCTGCCGTTGGCCATCTTCCTCTACGCCGCCTTCATGCGTTCGCTGCCGATCTCGATGGAAGAGGCGGCACGGGTGGACGGGGCCAGCCAGATCCAGGTGCTGTGGCAGATCGTGGTGCCCACGCTCAAGCCGGTGACCGCCACCGTGATCATCCTCAGTTCGGTAGGGGTATGGAATGAGTTCGCGCTGTCGAACTTCATCCTCGCGAAGCCCGACACGCGCATGATCGCCCCGTCGATCAGTACCTTTTTCAGCGCGTCCGGCTCGAATTTCGGTGCGGCTGCGGCGGCGTCATTGCTCGCCGTTCTCCCCGTACTCATCGCGTATCTGTTCCTGCAGAGGCAGTTCATCGCAGGAATGGTCGCTGGATCTGAGAAGTAGCCCCCCGTCACCCTTCGCGACTGGGCGTACATAAAAGGAGTAACACCCCGTGGATCTGAACATCGGCATCGTCGGTTTCGGTGCGCGCTCCACCCTGTGGAAGGAAGCGCACAAGCCGGGTCGCGGCTCGCGGGTGACGGCCGTGTGCGACCTCGCAGAGCGTTCGCGCGCCGAGGCGCGCGAAGCGCTTCCGGAGGCGCTGGTGACCGCGTCCCTCGATGAGCTTCTCGCGAGCGGAATCGACGCCGTGATGGTGCTCACTCCGGACCACCAGCACGCGTCCGTCGCGATCGCGGCGCTCGAGGCGGGCGTCCCCGTCTTCTGCGAGAAGCCGCTCGCGGTGACCCTCGACGACGCCGATGCGATTCTCGAGACCGCTCGCCGGACGGGCACCCGTCTCTACGTCGGCCACAACATGCGACACATGTCGGTCGTGCTGCTCATGCGGCGGCTCATCCTCGAGGGCCGAATCGGGGAGGTGAAAGCGGTGTGGTGCCGCCACTTCGTCGGCAACGGCGGCGACTACTACTTCAAGGACTGGCACGCGGAGCGCGAGAAGACGACGGGCCTCCTGCTGCAGAAGGGCGCGCACGACCTCGACGTCATCCATTGGCTCGCCGGCGCTTACACGACCGAGGTGCAGGCCATGGGTGCGCTCAGCGTCTACGGCGACATCGACGATCGCCGTGACCGCTCTGGCGAACGCATGCGCGACTGGTTCAGCCTCGACAACTGGCCGCCGACCGCGCAGACCGGCCTCAACCCCGTCGTCGATGTCGAGGACATCTCGATGGTCAACATGCGCCTGTCCAACGGCGTGCTCGCGAGCTACCTGCAGTGCCACTTCACGCCGGACTATTGGCGCAACTACACGGTCATCGGTACCGCCGGCCGCATCGAGAACCTCGGTGATGTGTCGGGATCGGAGGTGCGCCTGTGGAACCGCCGTCACCACGGCGCTGCGCCGGCCGACGAGACCTTCATCGTCCCGGCCGCACCCGAGGACACCGGACACGACGGCGCCGACGCGCTGCTCATCGCGGAGTTCCTGCGATTCGTGCGAGTCGGAGGTCTGACCGAGACCTCGCCGGTCGCCGCCCGTGAGGCTGTCGCGGTGGGGATCCTCGCCACCGCGTGCCTCCGGGGGGACGGCGAAACCTGCAGCGTTCCGACGCTTGACCCGGACCTGGTTTCCTACTTCGAAGCCGGACAGGTCGAACAGGCGACGGCGACGGCCTGACCCCCGCCCGTGCCGACGTCCGCGCAGCCCCCCTCACCGTCATGCCACCACTTTGCGAAACGCGTAGCCGTACGAAGCGGTGCGTTAACCAGTTGGAGATCCATTGAAGGCCCTCTACAAATCCGCCCCCGGTGCAGGATTCGAGTTCGTCGACCGCCCCGAACCCGACCCGGGCACCGCCGATGTGAAGATCCGGGTGCTGCGCACCGGCATCTGCGGTACCGACCTGCACATTGAGAAGTGGGACGACTGGGCCGCGTCGACCATCAAGACGCCACTCGTGCCGGGACACGAGTTCTACGGTGAGGTCGTCGAGGTTGGTCAATCCGTGCGCGACGTCGCGGTGGGCGATCTGGTGTCGGGGGAGGGTCACGTGGTCTGCGGCACGTGCCGCAACTGCCGCGCCGGCCGGCGGCAGATGTGCATCCGTACGCAGGGCGTCGGCCTGCACCGTGACGGGGCGTTCGCCGAGTACGTCGTGATTCCGGCCGAGAACGTGTGGGTGCACCACGCGCCCGTGCACCCCGAAGTGGGGGCGATCTTCGACCCGTTGGGCAACGCGGTGCACACCGCGCTCGCATTCGCGCTCGTGGGCGAGGACGTGCTGGTCGCGGGCTGCGGGCCGATCGGATTGATGTCGATCGCGGTCGCCCGCACCGTGGGTGCGCGCTTCATCGTCGCGACAGATGTGTCGCCGGCACGCCTCGAGCTCGCGCGTCGTATGGGCGCCGACGACGTCGTCGACGTCTCGAGCGAACGCGTGAGCGCGGCGCAGGTCCGGCTCGGCATGCGAGAGGGCTTCGACGTCGGCTTCGAGATGTCGGGATCGCCGAAGGCGCTGCCCGAAATGATGGAGAACATGAATCACGGCGGTCGCATCGCGATGCTGGGGCTGCCCAGCGAGCCCTTCGCGGTCGATTGGGGCAAGGTCGTCACCCACATGCTCACCGTGAAGGGCATCTATGGGCGCGAGATGTTCGAGACCTGGAACTCGATGTCCGCGATGCTGCAGACGAGCGAGCCGCTGCGCGATGCGGTCGCGAGTGTCATCTCAGACCGCTTTCCCGCGCGGGAATGGCGTACCGCGTTCGATGCCGCCGCCTCCGCCGGTGCGGGCAAGATGATCCTCGACTGGACCGAAGTATAGGAACGGGTGGACTGAACATGTACGGAGACGTCAAGGAGCAGTTGCGCCTCGAGCTCGATGAGATCGAGGCCGCGGGGCTCACCAAGCGAGAGCGCGGCATCCGCGGGCCGCAGTCCTCCGGGATCGAGGTCGCGGGTCGGCAGATGCTGAACTTCTGCGCCAACAACTACCTCGGCCTGGCCGATGACCCGCGCATCGTCGCGGCAGCGCACCGTGGACTCGATGAGTGGGGCTACGGACTCGCCAGCGTGCGGTTCATCTGCGGCACGCAGGAGCTGCACCTCGAACTCGAGCGGCAGGTGTCTCGGTTTCTCGGCTACGACGACACGATCTTGTTCTCGTCGTGCTTCGACGCGAACGGCGGCGTCTTCGAGACGCTCTTCGGACCCGATGACGCGATCATCTCCGATGAGCTGAACCATGCGTCGATCATCGACGGCATCCGCCTCTCGAAGGCCAAGCGGTTCCGCTACAAGAACCGTGACCTCGTCGACCTCGAGGCGCAACTTGTTGCGGCAGGTGACGCCCGCCGTAAGACCATCGTCACCGACGGCGTCTTCTCGATGGACGGCTATATCGCGCCGCTTCGGGAGATCTGCGACCTCGCCGACCGGTACGGCGCGCTCGTGTTCGTTGACGACTCGCACGCCGTCGGCTTCATCGGCGACCACGGCCGCGGGACCCCCGAGTACTGTGGGGTCGAGGGCCGGGTCGACATCACGACCGGCACCTTCGGCAAGGCCCTCGGTGGGGCGTCGGGCGGCTACGTCGCCGCCCGCCAGGAGATCGTCGACCTGCTGCGTCAACGTGCACGGCCCTACCTCTTCTCTAACACGCTCGCCCCTGCGATCGTCGCCGGCACGATCGAGGCGCTGTCTCTGCTCGCAGGCTCCGGCGTGCTGCGGGGGCGGCTGAAGGCGAACGCCGCGCTGTTCCGGGAGCTCATGGAGGTTGCGGGGTTCGATCTGCTGCCCGGTGAGCACCCGATCGTGCCGGTCATGTTCGGCGACGCACCCGTCACGGCACGCATCGCCGACGCGCTGCAGGAGCGCGGGGTGTACGTCGCGGCGTTCTCGTATCCGGTCGTTCCGAAGGGCGCCGCGCGCATTCGTGTGCAGCTGTCGGCGGCGCACACAGAGGAGGACATCCGCGCCTGCGTGGAGGCCTTCGTCGAGGCGCGGCGGGCCGTGCTTGCGGTGGCGCAAACGTGAAGTTCGCTCAGCGCGCGACGGCGCGGGCGACGCCGGCGTTGCGCAGGCCGCGACCCACGGCGAGCCCGACCGCCGTCCACGCCACCGGTCCCAGCACCGACACGGTCAGGTAGGTCACCTGCGCCCACGGCGCCATCGAGCCGAGGTCGGCGACCATCGCGACGACGACAGCGACGATGGCGCCGAGGATGACCGCCGAGATGAAGAAGCGCCACGGCTGCCACACCCGGTAGCGGGTGGCGGCGGCGACGAGCTCCTGGATGCCGCCGAACAGCAGGGCGGTGCCGATGAACCGCAGCGCCCAGTGCGGCGCCATCGCTGCGCCGACGAGGGCGGCCATGAGGTGCGCGAGGAGCGCGACCCACGGCAGGCGCAGCGCCTCCTGGGCGATGATGCCTGGCAGCACGTGCACGCCGAGGACGATGCCGTAGATGATCGGAAGGCTCGCGATCACCAGCGGCGTCAGCCAGCTGCCGATGGCGGCCATGATCCCGGTGGCGACGCCGATCGCCGCGCAGGTCAGCAGAACGCGCGTCGAGAGTCGGGATGCCGTGGACACCCGTCCAGGCTATCCCGCAGCGCCTTGGCGGCGGGCGTGAGCGAGACCGGAGAAAACCCGGAGATCGCTCGGCGTCCGCTCAGAGCGGGCGGCGGGATGCCGCCGCAGTGTCGCTCAGATCCGGCGCCGCCGGCGGGTGAGCCGCACGCCCGGCAGGGGCGGCGCGGGCACGCGCTCGGCGCCGTGTCCCACGACGTGGCCGAACCGGTCGGAGTCGGCCTCCCACGCCTCGCGCGCCTCGACGATCTCTTCGTGGGTGCGGCCGACGAAGTTCCACCACATGACGATGTCGCTCTCGAAGGGCTCCCCACCCAAGAGGAAGAGCGTCGCCGGCTCGTCGGTCGTGACTTCCACCCCGGCAGCGCCCGGCGGGACGTACAGCAGCTGCTGCGGCGCGACGTCGACGGCATCCTGCCCATCGGGGTGCACGCGCACCGTGCCGCTGACGCCCGCCAGCCCGTGCTCCCATGGCCGCTCCAGGGGCAGGCGCACGCGGACCCCGGCGTCCAGGCGCACCTCCGCGCCGACGATGGGGGTGTAGACGGATGCCGGCGACGCGGTGCCCGCGAACGAGCCCATCACGACGGTCGCCTCGGCCCCGTCGCCGAGCGTCACCAGCGGGAGCGGCTCATGCTGTTCGAACGTGGGCGGGCCATGTCGGCGCGACTCCGGCAGCGCCACCCACAGCTGCAACGCGTCGAGGGGAATCGGGTCGTCGCCGAGTGAGTACTCGGAATGGGCGATGCCGGCGCCG
Source organism: Microbacterium sp. zg-Y818 (assembly GCF_030246905.1). Taxonomy (NCBI): domain Bacteria; kingdom Bacillati; phylum Actinomycetota; class Actinomycetes; order Micrococcales; family Microbacteriaceae; genus Microbacterium; species Microbacterium sp. zg-Y818. The sequence goes on from NZ_CP126741.1 coordinate 153,826, forward strand.
CTGGTCATGAGGTCGAGCGCGCCACGGCGCACGATCACGTCGCTGCCCACGGTGTCGCGGTGGTGCACCTCGCCGGCGAGCGGCCAGGTCACCGTCTGCAGGCCGATGTGCGGATGGGGCTCGACGCGCATCACGGTCGACTGCGGCCCGAAGCGGTCCAGGAAGCACCACGCACCCACCATCGGCAGCTGCCGCTGCGGCAGGCTGCGGTGAACCCGCATGGCGCGCAGGCCTCCGAGCGGCACCTCCCGCGCCTCGAGCAGCAGCACGCCGGTGTCTCGGCCGGTGGCCGGTGGCACATCGGCGGACGCGTCGGCCGGTGCGGCCTCGGCGTCCCAGCGGCTCATGAGTCGGCGTCGTCCGGATCGGTGCGACCGAGGTCGGCCACCAGCGGCCAGTGCACGGTGAGGCCAGGCACGTCGTTCTCCTTGAGATAGGAGGCGACGAAGGGGCACAGCGGCTCGACCTCCTGGCCGCGGGAAGCGACATCCGTCATCGCCTCGGCGATGAGCGTGGTGGCAAGTCCGCGCCCGCGGAACGCCGGATCGATCTCGGTGTGGTCGAAGCGCAGACGGCCGTGCTCGTCGGGTTCGTACCCGGCGAAGCCCGCCAGCACGTCGCCGACACGGATCTCGTAGCGGCTTTCGGTGTCGTCGCGCATCACGGAGGTGGGGGTGTCGAGCTGGGCCATGGTGGCTCCTTCCGGTCTGTGGTCCCAACGTAGGCGGGTGGACGGATGTTCCGCGAGGTCGGCGGGTAGCCGTTCCTCGCGCGCCACCGCCGTTCGTCGCGCAACCTCGACCGTTCGTCGCATGACCGCGGCACCGCCCGGTCGCAGTCGCCGCAGCGATCTCTACCGTGGACCGACGCAACGTCGCGTGCCCAAGGAGATCCGATGACCTCTCGTTCCCAGACGCCCCCAGACGGCTCCTCGGCGGCCCTCGCCGCCGACCTTCCGCCCGTCGCCGTCCCCGAAGCCGAGCTCGAGCGCGAAGCGCGCTGGACGCTGCCCAAGATCCTGCTGTGGGCCGCGATCGCGCTGCTGGGCGGCCTCGCGTGGGTCATGCTCGCGGTCGTACGCGGCGAGACGGTCAACGCGATCTGGTTCGTGTTCGCCGCCGTCTGCACGTACCTGATCGGCTACCGCTTCTACTCCAAGGTGATCGAGAAGCACATCACCCGCCCCGACGACCGTCGGGCGACCCCGGCGGAGTACCGGCAGGACGGCAAAGACTACGTCCCCACCGATCGTCGCGTGCTCTACGGCCACCACTTCGCCGCGATCGCCGGCGCAGGACCGCTCGTCGGCCCGGTGCTCGCGGCGCAGATGGGATACCTCCCCGGCACGATCTGGATCATCGTCGGCGTCATCCTCGCCGGTGCCGTGCAGGACTACCTCGTGCTCTTCTTCTCGATGCGCAGGGGTGGCCGCACGATCGGCCAGATGGCGCGGGACGAGCTCGGTCGCATCGGCGGCACAGCGGCGATCCTCGCCTCTCTGCTCATCATGATCATCATCGTGGCGATCCTGGCGCTGGTCGTCGTCAACGCCCTCGGGGAGAGCCCGTGGGGCGTGTTCAGCGTTTCGATGACGATCCCCATCGCCCTGTTCATGGGCTGCTACCTGCGGTGGATCCGTCCGGGCCGCATCACCGAGATCTCGATCATCGGCTTCGTGCTGCTGATCGCAGCGATCGTCGCGGGCGGCTGGATCGCCGACACCGAATGGGGCGCCGCGATCTTCACCCTCGACCGCACGACCATCGCGGTCGGCATCATCATCTACGGCTTCATCGCCGCGGTGCTGCCGGTATGGCTGCTGCTGGCGCCGCGGGACTACCTGTCGACCTTCATGAAGATCGGCGTCATCGTCATGCTCGCCGCTGCGATCGTGTTCGTGCGCCCGGAGATCACCACGCCGGCGTTTAGCGAGTTCGCCGGCGGAGAGCTGGGGCCGGTCTTCTCCGGTCCGATCTTCCCGTTCCTCTTCGTCACGATCGCGTGCGGCGCCCTGTCGGGGTTCCACGCCCTGATCGCGTCGGGCACCACGCCGAAGCTCATCGAGAAGGAGCGACAGACGCGCTTCATCGGCTACGGCGGCATGCTCATGGAGTCGTTCGTGGCGATCATGGCCCTGGTCGCCGCGATCTCGATCGACCGCGGCATCTACTTCGCCATGAACGCCTCGGCCGCGGCGACCCTCGGCACCGTCGAGGGCGCGGTCGCCTTCGTCAACGGGCTGGGGCTGTCGGGTGTGAACCTCACGCCCGAGATGCTCACCTCCACCGCCGCGGCGGTGGGCGAAGAGAGCATCATCTCCCGCACCGGCGGCGCTCCGACCCTGGCGCTCGGCCTCGCGCACATCATGCAGCAGGCCGTGGGCGGCCAGGCGATGATGGCGTTCTGGTATCACTTCGCGATCATGTTCGAGGCGCTGTTCATCCTGACGGCGGTGGATGCCGGCACGCGCGTGGCCCGCTTCATGCTGCAGGACTCGATCGGGGTGGTGATCCCGAAGTTCCGCGACGTGTCGTGGCGACCCGGGGTGTGGATCTGCACCGGGGTCATGGTCGCCGGCTGGGGTGCGATCCTGATCCTCGGCGTGACCGATCCGCTCGGCGGCATCAACACGTTCTTCCCGCTGTTCGGCATCGCCAACCAGCTGCTGGCCGCCATCGCGCTGGCCGTGGTGCTGGCCATCGTCGCCAAGCGGGGCAAGAGCTACGCGAAGTGGCTGTGGATCATCGTGTTGCCGCTGGGATTCACGGCGGTCGTCACGATCACCGCGTCGATGTACAAGATCTTCTCCCCGGTTCCGCAGGTGGGCTACTGGGCCAACAACACCGCATTCCGCCAGGCGCTCGCCGACGGCGAGACGTCGTTCGGCACTGCCCCGACGGTCGCGGCGATGGAGGCGGTCGTGCGCAACACCGCAGTGCAGGGAACGCTGTCGATCATCTTCGTCACGCTGGCGATCATCGTCATCGCCACCTCGGCGATCGTCACGGTCAAGGCCGTCCGCGCCGGCGGCGGCGACGACCACGAAGACCCGCCGGTGCCGTCGCGTCGCTTCGCCCCGGCCGGGTTCATCGCAACCAAGGCCGAGCGCGAGATCGAGCGCGAGTGGGAAGAGCTTCCGGCTGATCGCCGGCCGGTACAAGGCGGCCGTCACTGATCGGGGGACCGGTGACGGGCCGGGCGGATGCCGCAGCCACGCCGCACGAGGGACTCATCGCCCTCGTGCGGCGGGTGGGCCGCGGCATCCGTTGGTATGTCGAGACGCTCATGGGCGACCGCGCCTACGCGACCTACCTCGCGCACCACTGTCAGCAGCACCCGGATGAGCTGGCGCTGACGGAGCGGCAGTTCTGGCGCGAGCGGATGGACGACCAGGACCGCAATCCCGGCGCGCGCTGCTGCTGACCGGGTCGCCGTCGCCGCGTGCGTAGCATCGGGGGCGTGATCGACGTGCTCGTCGCCGACGACGAAACACCCGCCCGCGCCGAACTCGTTGCGCTGCTGGGAAGCGACGAGCGCATCGGCACGGTGCACGCGGTGGCCGAGGCAGCGGAGGCGCTGCGTCTGCTGGAACGCCGCCCTGTGGCCGCGGCGTTTCTCGAGATGCGCCTGCCGGGGATGTCGGGCCTGGACCTGGCCCGCCTGTTCGACCGGCACGAACCCCGACCCGCGATCGTGTTCGTCACCGCCGACGCAACCGGCGCCGTGGAGGCGTTCGACGTGCACGCGCTGGACTACGTGCTCAAACCCGTGCGGCCCGAGCGCCTGCGGCGCGCGGTGGACCGGATCGTCGCGGCGGTCGCGGCGCCGCGGCCCGCGCCGGCCGACGAGACGGTGGCCGTCACGGTCGGTCAGGCCGTGAGGCTGGTGCGGCGCAGCGAGGTGCGCTGGGTGCACGCCGAGGGCGACTATTCGCGGCTGTGGACGCCATCGGGCGGGCACCTCGTGCGCATCCCGATCTCGGAGCTCGGGCGGCGATGGGCGCATGCCGGGTTCGTGCGCGTGCACCGCTCGTACCTGGTGCAGCGCGACGCTGTGGTCGAGATACGCCTGGCCGGTGCGGCGCCCACCTTGGTGCTCGCAGAGATCGAACTCCCGGTCAGCCGCCGTCTGGCGCGCAGCGTCCGGGAGCGACTCGTGCGACCGGCGTGAGGGTGCTCGCGCAACGGCGCCGGGGGCGAGCGTGGGCCGAACGCCGCCTCGCGCGCCGTCACCGGCCCGAGCGTCAGGCAGACTCGACAGGGTGAGCCTTCTCGACGCCGTCCGTGCCGCCCCCGATCCCGACGGGGTCTACGACGCCTTCGTCTCGTGGGCCTCCGAGCGTGGGTTCGCGCTGTACCCGGCGCAGGACGAGGCCGTCATGGAGCTCGTCTCGGGCGCGAACGTCGTGCTGTCGACACCGACCGGCACCGGCAAGTCCCTCGTCGCGATCGCGGCGCACGCGGCATCCCTCGCCCAGGGCGGGCGCACCTATTACACCGCCCCCATCAAGGCACTCGTCAGCGAGAAGTTCTTCGCGCTGGTCGACATCTTCGGCGCCGAGAACGTCGGCATGGTCACGGGCGACTCGTCGGTCAATCCAGAGGCGCCGATCGTCTGCTGCACGGCGGAGATCCTCGCGAACATCGCCCTGCGTCAGGGCGCCGATGCCGACGTCGACCAGGTCGTGATGGACGAGTTCCACTACTACGGCGATCTCGAGCGCGGGTGGGCGTGGCAGGTGCCCCTGCTGCTGCTGCCCCGCGCCCAGTTCCTGCTCATGTCGGCGACGCTAGGGGACGTCACCCACATCGCCGACGACCTCACGCGGCGCACCGGCCGCCCCACCGCGATGGTCACCGGGGTGGAGCGCCCCGTGCCGCTGCACTTCTCCTACGAGCGGCGCCCCGTGCACGAGGTGGTCGCGTCGCTCCTGGACGAGAAGGAGCGCCCGGTGTACATCGTGCACTTCTCGCAGGCCGCCGCTCTCGAGCGGGCGCAGGCCCTCGCCAACGGCAAGGTCGCCTCGCGCGAGCAGCGGGATGCCATCGGCGAGGCCATCGGCGGCTTCCGCTTCAACACCGCCTTCGGAAAGACCCTCTCGCGGCTCGTCCGTGCCGGCATCGGCGTGCACCACGCGGGCATGCTGCCGCGGTACCGGCGCCTCGTCGAGACGCTCGCCCAGCGGGGTCTGCTGCAGGTCATCTGCGGCACCGACACACTCGGGGTCGGCATCAACGTCCCCATCCGCACCGTCGTCATCACGGCGCTGTCGAAGTACGACGGCACGAAGATGCGCCAGCTCTCCGCCCGCGAGTTCCACCAGGTCGCCGGACGCGCGGGCCGCGCCGGCTACGACCCCTACGGCAACGTCGTCGTGATGGCGCCGGAGTGGGAGATCGAGAACGAGGCGGCGCTGCGCAGAGCCGGCGACGACGCCGCCAAGCGCAAGAAGATCGTGCGCAAGAAGGCGCCCACCGGCGTCGTCAACTGGGGTCTCGGGTCGTACGAGCGGCTCATCCAGGCCCAGCCCGAGCCGCTCGTGCCGCACCTGCAGCTCACCGCCGCGATGCTCATCAACGTCATCGGCCGGGGCGGCGACGTCTTCGGCAACGTGCGGTCGCTGGTCTTCGACAACCACGAGCCGCGCTGGCGGCAGTACGAGCTCGCCCGCCGCGCGCTGGCGATCTTCCGCACGCTCGTGGCGGCGGGGATCGTGGAATCGAGGCCGGACGGCATCCGCCTCACCGTCGACCTGCAGCCGAACTTCGCGCTCAACCAGCCGCTGTCGCCGTTCGCGCTCGCCGCCATCGAGCTGCTCGACCGCGACGTCGAGCTCGGGCGGGGGGCGGATGCCGCCGCCGGCGGGGTCGGCACCGGCCACTACGCCCTCGACGTCGTCAGCGTCATCGAGGCGACCCTCGACGACCCCCGCGCGATCCTGAACCAGCAGGAGTACAAGGCGCGCGGCGAAGCGGTCGCGGCGATGAAGCGCGACGGCATCGAGTACGAGGAGCGCATGGAGCTTCTCGAGGAGATCACCTACCCCAAGCCACTGGCCGACCTGCTCGGGCAGTCGTTCGAGGTGTTCGCGTCGAGCCAGCCGTGGGTGCGCGACTTCCACCTGTCGCCGAAGTCGATCGTGCGCGACATGTACGAGCGGGCCCTGTCGTTCGGCGAGTTCGTCGCGCTCTACCAACTCGGCCGCAGCGAGGGGCTCGTGCTGCGCTACCTCAGCGACGCGTTCCGCGCGATCCGCCAGACCGTGCCGGCCGAAGCCCGCACGGACGACCTGCTCGATGTCATCGAATGGCTCGGCGAGCTGGTGCGCCAGGTGGATTCCAGCCTCGTCGACGAGTGGGAGGCGCTGACCCACCCGACCGACGACCCCGACGCGCCGGTCGTTCCGCCCGCGCCGCCGTCGGTGCTGACCAACCGGCGCGCGTTCACGGTGCTCGTGCGCAACGAGATGTTCCGGCGCGTGCGCCTGGCCGCGCTGCAGGACGACGCGGCGCTGGAGGCGCTCGACCCCGACGTGGGCTGGCCCGATCGCCTCGACGCGTACTACGACGAGCACGAGGAGATCCTGGTGGGCGGGCCGGCGCGCTCGCCCGGGCTCTGCATGATCGACGAGTCGGATGCCGCCGAGGGCCTCTGGCGCGTGGACCAGATCATCGACGACCCGGCGGGCAACCACGACTGGCGCATCCGGGCGGAGGTGGACCTCGCGGCATCCGCCGAGGAGGGCGCCGCCGTCGTACGCGTCACCGAGGTCGTGCGGCTGTAGCGGCCGTTGCGGGCGGCTCGCCTGTCGCAATGTGTCGCTTCGGGCGCCGGGAAGCGACGAATCGCGACAGGCGAGCGCGTGGTGGAAGCGGTGGGGTGGCCCGGCGGTGCGCCGACGGGCCGACGCGAGCAGAATGGGGCCGTGGCGACCTACCTGGCGTTCCTGCGGGCGATCAACCTGGGCGCGAGGCGCGTCTTCCCGAAGGAGGACATCCGTCGGGTGGTCCAAGAGGCGGGCTTCGCGGATGCCGCGACGTACATCAACACCGGCAACGTGCGCTTCACCACCGCCATGCGCTCGCGCGCCCGCATCGAAGACCGGCTCGAGCGGGCTTTCGCGGCGGACCGGGGGTTCGACGTGCCCGCGATCGTGTTCTCCCGCGACGAGTTCGCAGAGATCGCTGACGTCACCCGAGAGCTTTCGGCATCCCACCCCGGCCTGGCGCGCCACTACGTCTACCTGCTGAAGCAGGAGCTCACAGCCGAGGCGATCGCCGCGATCGAGGGCGCCCCGTCGGACCTCGGCGAGATGGTGGTGCGCGGCCGGGCAGCGCACGCGCTGTTGCGGCCCGGCTATCAGGAGGGCGCCGTCGATCCGCTCGGGGCGGCGAAGCTGCTGGGGGTTGGGACCAACCGCAACGCGAATGTCGTGGCCGCCATCGCCGAGCGATGGTGCTGAGCACGGGTGTGGGAATGCACCGCCCGCACACCGTGGCTTTCCGGCGGGCCGCGGCGTAACCTGTCGCCACCGACGGAGGTGATCCGATGGCCCGGTGGAGACGGCGACGACAGCGCGAGCCTTATGCCGCGGTGACGGACGAAGAGCGTATGTCGCGCTATGTGTACCTGCTCGGGACGCTCCCGCCCACCGTGATCGAGCGGGCGCATGAGGCGGCGTTCGGCCGTCTGCCGCTCGAGCAGCGGCAGGAGATGTTCGCGAAGCTGCGGCCCTTTATGTCCGAGCGGGAGCGGGTGCGTGAGCCTCAGCCGGCCCTGCTGGCGAGCGTGCTGCAGCGGCTGGCGGTCACCGGTTCGTCGGGCGCGCGCGGGAGTCTCGCCGTAGCGGAGGGCGACCGTCGCGCCGACGGCTCCGGCGGGCGTGCGGAGCACCCCGGCATCTGGCCGTTCGACGATCCGATCCTGATCGCCCTCGTGGCCGGGCACTTTCTGACGTCGGCGACGCTCGTTTCGTACTTCTCCGTCGGCGCCGGGTCGCTGGCCCTTGCGGGCGAACCCGCGTGGGTGGGCGAGATCGCGGGCGTGCCGGCCGACGGGGCCGGTGGCGGCTTCGGCGGTGACGGCGGATTCGGCGGGATGGACGGCGGCGGCTTCGGCGGCGGATTCGACGGCGGCGGCGGCTTCGGGGGATGACTCCAGCTCCGTGTCAGCGGCGCTGGGTAGGGTATTCGGGTGAGGGACGGGCGAGAGACGACGGATGCCGGCTGGGCGCCGGTCGACGCACCCCCGTTCGATGACTTCGAACCCCCGCCCGACGAGTGGGCACCGCCCCCCGACGATGGGTGGATGCCTCCGCCTGACGAGGCATGGACCCCGCCGCGGGCTACGCCGTCGCGAGCTGCGGCGCCGTCGCGCCGGGGCCCGGACGTCACGGCATCCGCCGGTCTGGACCTGCCGCCGCGCCGGGAGTTCACCGGTGCAGACCCCGCGGCCGTGCTCAAGGAGGTCTTCGGGTACGACGCCTTCCGCGGCGACCAGGGCGAGGTCGTCGCGCATGTCGTCGGCGGTGGTGACGCCGTCGTGCTCATGCCCACGGGTGCCGGCAAGTCGATCACCTACCAGGTGCCCGCCCTCGTGCGGCCCGGTACGGGCCTGGTGATCTCACCGCTCATCGCGCTGATGCACGACCAGGTCGACGCGCTGATCTCCAACGGCGTGCGGGCGGCGTACCTGAACTCCACGCAGTCGCCGGCCGAGCGCCAGGCGGTGGAGCGCGACTTCCTCGCGGGCGAGCTCGACCTCATCTACGTCGCGCCCGAGCGGCTCTCGCGCGCCCAGACGACCGCGCTGCTGCAGCGCGGAAAGCTCAGCGTCATCGCGATCGACGAGGCGCACTGCGTGTCGCAGTGGGGTCACGACTTCCGGCCCGACTACCTCGCCCTCGGCGATCTTGCGGAGCGTTTCCCCGGGGTTCCCCGCATGGCGCTCACCGCCACGGCGACGCGCGCGACGCATGAGGAGCTCACCCAGCGGCTGCACCTCCCCGAGGCGCGCCACTTCGTCGCGAGCTTCGACCGGCCCAACATCCAGTACCGCATCGTGCCGAAGGTCGACCCGCGCCGCCAGCTCGTGTCGTTCATCCGGTCCATGCCCGAGGGCTCCGCCGGCATCGTGTACGCGCTCAGCCGCAAGTCGGTCGAGCAGACCGCCGAGTACCTGCGCACGCAGGGCCTCGACGCGCTGCCCTACCACGCGGGGTTGGATGCCGGTATGCGGGCGCGGCACCAGTCCCGGTTCCTCCGCGAGGACGGCGTCGTGATGGTGGCGACGATCGCGTTCGGAATGGGGATCGACAAGCCCGACGTGCGCTTCGTCGCGCACATCGACCTGCCGAAGTCGGTCGAGGGGTACTACCAGGAGACCGGCCGCGCGGGGCGCGACGGCGAGCCGGCGATGGCGTGGATGGCCTACGGCCTCGGCGACGTGGTGCAGCAGCGACGGCTCATCGACCAGAGCCCCGGCGACCGCACCTTCAAGATGCGCATGGGGCAGCACCTCGACGCCATGCTGGCCCTCTGCGAGACCGTCGAGTGCCGCCGGCAGAACCTGCTGGGGTACTTCGGCCAGCAGTCCGAGCGCTGCGGCAACTGCGACACGTGTCTCGAAGCTCCGGAGACGTACGACGGCCTGGTGCCGGCGCAGAAGCTGCTGTCGACGATCGTGCGGCTGCAGCGCGAGCGCAACCAGTCGTTCGGCGCGGGGCACCTCATCGACATCCTGCGCGGCGCCGACACCGAGCGGATCCGGCAGCAGGGCCACGAGCGGCTCTCGACCTACGGGCTGGGGGCGGACCTCACCGACCAGGACTGGCGCTCGATCGTGCGGCAGCTGCTGGCCCGCGGCATCCTCGTCGCGCGCGGCGACTACGGCACGCTCGCGCTGGGCGAACCCGCCGCCGCCGTGCTGCGCGGCGAGGCCGACGTGCCGCTGCGCCGCGACACCATCGGGCGACCGGCGGCGGCTGCGCGGGTGCGCAAGGCGTCGGCGGCCGACAGCCTCGGCGAGGGCGATCGCGGGCTGTTCGAGGCCCTGCGTGCGTGGCGCGCCGAGACCGCTCGCGAGCAGGGCGTGCCGGCGTACATCGTCTTCGGCGACGCGACGCTGCGGGCGCTCGCCGAGCACCGCCCCCGCACGCTCGCGGACCTGGACGGCATCACGGGCATCGGCGCCAAGAAGCGCGAGGCCTACGGCGAGTCCGTGCTCGCCGTCATCGCCGCCGCCGAGTGAGTACTCGCGTCGCCGAGTGAGCCCCGCCGAGATACTCCTCATTTCGAGGGTGTTCATCCGCACGAGCAGGTCGAAGTCATTCGGATGCCAGCGTTCGAGAGTCACCACCACCGCTGCCCCCTCCCGGGACCGATTGAAGCCCGATCGCGGCGATCACTGCCAGAGTGTGCACCGGACGGTCACGGCGTTGCTCCTCGGCGGGGTCCTTTCCTGCGCACGACGATGACCAGTGCGGTGATGATCCCCGCGACGACGACCGCAACCAGGCCCACGGAGACGGCGATCCCCGCGGGGCCGAGCGGCCCGAGGGGGTCCGCCTGAACCGGTGCGGTCGCAGCATCCTCGTCGGCAGGGACCGGGGCGGCATCCTCCTCGGGCGAAGCGCCCGATTCGCGAGCGACGGCGTCGGCGACCTGCTCCGCGCTGGGGATGCCGTAGGGCCGATCCATCAGCGGACTCTCATCGGGGTAGCTCGTCGGGTCGCTCTGCAGCAGCGAGGCTGGCCATGCTGCACCGTAGCCGTAGCCGGTTTCGGGCTCGTAGGTGGGCGCATGGATGCTGCCGTTGGTCGAGTGGAGGAGCGCCTGCACGAGCTGGTTGCCCGTCGCCTCCGGGTGCTGCTGCGCGAGCAGGGCCAGCATGCCCGCGACAAGGGGGGTGGCCAGGGAGGAGCCGGATGTGGACCCGCTCTGCTCCCAGGCTCCGGCGGTCACGCCGACCGAAGGAAGGGCCACCCCCGCCGAGACGACGTGCGTCTCTTCCAGTGCGAACGGCTGCCCGGCGTCGTCGGTCTGAAGCTCGCCCGAGCTGTCGACCGCGCTGACGGCGAGGACGCCGTTGATCAGTCCCAGGGAGTTCTGCGTGAGGCCGGAGCCGGGGTTCGCCGTGGAATTGAGGATCACGATGCCCTTGGCGATCGCTTCGGCGATGACCGCGCCGTCGCCGACCTCGCTCTCCAGCGGCGAACCCACCGAGGTCGTGAAGATCTGGGCGCCGTCGTCGATGGCGCGCTGCAGTGCGAGCCCGAAGGGGCTGAGTTCGTCGGGACGCTCCCTCGTGGTGCAGCCGTTGCCGGCGGCTTCGACGCCCAGCCCATAGAACGTGACCTCGGCGTCGGGAACGATGCCGCGCACCCCGCCCGCGCCCTCTCCCGTGCCGATCAGCATCGCGGTCACGGTTGTGCCGTGCACGGCGCCGCGGGTGGCCTCGGCGCTGACAGCGGACTCGCCCTCCGCGCACAGCGTGCCGTCGGCGACGGTCAGATCGCGCTCCTCGAAGGCGGGGACGTCGGGATTGATCTGCGTGTCCATGACGGCGATCCGCACGCCGTCGCCCGTCCAACCCTGCTCATGCAGCGCGTCGATCCCGTAGGTGTCCCACCACCACAACGGCGCGGGCGCGGTCGATGCGGTGGCCACGCTGGACGGCCCCACCACCACGAGCGCGGCGGCAAGCGCAACGACGACTGCGCGGCTTGCGCGCCTTCCGGCATCCCCGTGTCGTTTCGACGACCTCACTGCGGACATCCTCCCTGTCGGCTCTCAGCCGTCGAAGACCCTGTGGCACCTCACCGGGCGCGGAGCGCCACACAGAAACCTAGAGGGATGCCGGTCGCCGTCGCCAACCTCGATCGAGGTCTTGACAAGGAGAACGGCAGGCCGGTTCGATCCGCGGTCAGGCATCCTGGCGAGCGAGGGGTCGTCGGCTCGCCACGCGAATACTCACTCGGCACCGCGAATACTCGGCACCGCGAATACTCAGTCGCGAGCGGAGGGTGTGGGGGTGACACAACGCGGGGGCGGCACGGCGGCGGATGCCGGTGTGGAGACTGTCCAAACGGCTTGAGGGGTTGTTGTGGGACACCTACGGTCGGAGGATTCCGTCCCACCTCGCCGAAGGGTGCATCATGACCGACGCTGCCGTCCGTCCCCGCAAACCCGCCACCAGCAAGCGCACGCCCGCCGGTGGCGCGCCTACCGCCGCGCACACCGCCGACGAGGCTCACGAAGCGCGCATCGACATCGACGCCGTCACCGATCTGCTGCTGGGCACCTGGGCCGACACGCGGCGCGAAGCGCGCGAGATGGTCAAGGACCCCGCCCTCTGGCGCGTCGATGGCCTGTCGATGGCCGAGCACCGCGAACGCGTGCTCGAGCAGCTGCGCATCGTGGTGAGCCACGGCGGCTCGCGACGCGCCTACCCGAAGGAGTACGGCGGACTCGACGACAACGGCGCCAACGTCGCCGCGTACCTGGAGCTGGTGCTCGCCGACCCGAGCCTGCAGGTCAAGGCGGGCGTGCAGTGGGGCCTGTTCGGCTCGGCGATCCATCACCTCGGCACCAAGCCCCACCACGACAAATGGCTGCACGACGTGATGACCCTCGACCTGCCCGGCGCCTTCGCGATGACCGAGACCGGCCATGGCTCCGACGTCGCCGCGATCGGCACCACGGCGACCTACGAGCCCGAGACCGAGGAGTTCGTCATCCACACCCCGTTCCGGGGCGCGTGGAAGGACTACCTCGGCAACGCGGCCCTGCACGGACGGGCGGCGACGGTGTTCGCCCAGCTGATCAGCGGCGGCGTCAACTACGGCGTGCACTGCTTCTTCGTGCCGCTGCGCGACGAGAACGGCGAGTTCCTCCCCGGCGTCGGCGGTGAGGACGACGGCGTCAAGGGCGGGCTCAACGGCATCGACAACGGCCGCCTGCACTTCGACCAGGTGCGCATCCCTCGCACGAACCTGCTCAACCGCTACGGCGACATCGCCCCCGACGGCACCTACTCCAGCGAGATCGCCAGCTCTGGGCGTCGCTTCTTCACGATGCTCGGCGCACTCGTACAGGGGCGCGTCTGCATCGAGGGCGCGGCCACCAACGCCACCGCCGCGGCCCTCACGATCGCGGTGACCTACGGCAACCAGCGTCGCCAGTTCGACAGCGGTAGCGGCACCGACGAGGTCGTGCTGCTGGACTACGCCCAGCACCAGCGTCGCCTGCTGCCGCGCCTGGCGGAGGTGTACGCGCAGCATTTCGCCGGCGACGAGCTGATCAAGAAGTTCGATGGCGTCTTCAGCGGACGCAAGGACACCCCTGACGAACGCGAGGACCTCGAGACGCTCGCGGCGGCACTGAAGTCGATGTCGACGTGGAACGCGCTGGACACGATCCAGGAGTGCCGGGAGGCGTGCGGCGGAGCCGGCTTCCTTGCGGAGAACCGGCTCGTGGGCCTGCGCGCCGACCTCGACATCTACGCCACCTTCGAGGGCGACAACACCGTGCTGCTGCAGCTGGTGGGCAAGCGCCTGCTGAGCGACTTCGCGAAGCAGTTCAAGGGCGCGGATGCCGCAGCGCTCGCCCGCTTCGCCGTCGGTCAGACCGCAGGCAAGGTCTTCCACGGCGCAGGCCTGCGCCGCCTCGGCCAGACCGTCACCGACTTCGGCTCCACCGCCCGCTCGGTCGAGCTGGGCCTGCGCGCCGACCAGCAGCACGACCTGCTGTCCGGACGGGTGCAGCAGATGGTCGCCGACATCGCCGGGCGGCTGCGTCCCGCGGCGAAGATGTCGCCGACGGATGCCGCGGCGCTCTTCAACGAAAACCAGTCCGAGCTCATCGAGGCCGCCCGCGCTCACGCGGAGCTGCTGCAGTGGGAGGCCTTCACCGACGGTGTGAACCGCGCCGCCGACGACGGCACCCGCCAGGTGCTCACGTGGCTGCGTGACCTGTTCGGGTTGTCGCTCATCGAGAAGCACCTCGCCTGGCACCTCATCCACGGCCGGCTGTCGACGCAGCGCGCCGCCTCGGTCTCGCGGTACATCGACCGCCTGTGTGGCCGGCTGCGCCCGCACGCCCAGGACCTCGTCGACGCGTTCGGCTTCGAGCCCGAGCACCTGCGCGCGCCGATCGCGTCGGGCGCGGAGCACGAGCGTCAGGAAGAGGCGCGCGCCCACTACGCGGCGCTCGCCGCCGCGGGCAACGCCCCGGTGTCGGAGAAGTCGCTGCGCAAGAAGTGACGCGCCGTCGGCCTCGCCTGTCGCAAATGGCGGTATAGCGTCCCGCCCAGCCGCACTTTGCGACAGGTGAGCCTGGGGAAGGGGGATGCCGCGCCCCTTGGCAGGCGAGCGCCCCACCCCGGCCGCACAGGCAACCGGCCGGGCAGCCGTGGCACGGACAGGGCCATAGGGTGGCGGGGTGAATCCCGACATCCGCCTCGGCACGGACGGCTTCGCCCGCTGCGCGTGGGCGGGCGATGACCCCGAGTACGTGCGGTACCACGACGAGGAGTGGGGCCGGCCCCTGCACGGCGATCGTGCACTGTTCGAGAAGACGAGCCTCGAGGGGTTCCAGGCTGGTCTGTCGTGGATCACGATCCTGCGCAAGCGCCCGCGGTTCCGGGAGGTCTTCGCCGGTTTCGACCCCGCCGCCGTCGCCGCCTTCGATGAGAGCGATGTCGAGCGCCTCATGGCGGATGCCGGCATCATCCGCAACCGGGCGAAGATCCTCGCTGTCATCGGCAACGCCCGCCTCGTCGCAGAGATGGCTGCGGGGGAGCTCGACACCCTGATGTGGTCGTTCGCGCCGCCGCGACACCCTCGGCCCGCCACCTTCGCCGAGGTGCCGCCCACCAGTGCCGAGTCCGTCGCCCTCTCGAAGGAGCTGCGCCGCCGCGGCTTCCGGTTCGTCGGGCCGACGACCATGTACGCGCTCATGCAGTCGGCGGGAATGGTCGACGATCACGTCGCGGGGTGCTGGCGGGCATAGCACCGCCGGCGGGGAGCGCGACCCCGCATGGGGAGTTCTCCCCACCGCGAGGGGGTGCGGCGTCCCGCTAGGGTGGACGAGGCGCCGACCCCTGGTCGGACCGACGCCACGCACATCGCCGATGAGACAAGGGGGCCTGTCTTCGTGAGGTCCTTTGCGTGGCTGCGTGCGCGTCCGCGTACGCTCGCGTCGGCGAGCGTCATCACGGTCTCAGCCGTCGCGATCACCACCATGGCCTTCCTCTACGAGGGCTTCCCGACCACCGACGTCGAGCTGAACGACGGCTCCGTCTGGGTCACCAAGCAGGACAGCTACCTCGTCGGCCGCTACAACGACGCCTCGCAGGTGCTCGACGCGGGGCTGCGCACCGTCTCGGACACCTACGACATCGTGCAGGACGGCCGCACGGTGATCGTCGTAGACGAGGCCAACGCCACCCTCGCGCCCGTCGACGTGACCACCGTCGCGACCGTCGGCGACATCGACATCCCCGCCGGGGCCACCGTCGGTGTCGGCGCTGGCACCGTCTCGGTGCTCGAGCCGCAGGACGGCACGCTGTGGATGGCTCCGGCCTCGGGCCTGCAGGCCATCGCCCCCACCAACGACCCCGTCGCCGAGTTCGGCGAGGGCGCCGTGTCTGCCACCGGCACCGACGGCACGGTCTACGTCGCCTCCCCCGAGCAGGGCACAGTCACCACCCTGCGGCTCGGGCAGGAGGTGCCGGAGTCCTCGAGTGAGACCGTCGAGGGTCTCGACGAGGGCGATGCGCTGGCGATCACGGTCGCCGGTGCCACGCCGGTGGTGCTGAACCTCACCGACGCGCGACTGTGGGTGCAGGGGCTGGGCATGCGGGACCTCGACGATGTCGATGACGCGGTGCTGCAGCATCCGTCGCCCTACGCACAGCACGTCAGCTACGCCACCGCCACAAGCCTGGTCACCGTGCCACTCGGCGACGGCCCGGTCGCCGAAACCGAGGCGGGAGCCCCGGGCTCACCGGCCGCCCCCGTGTCGCTGAAGGGGTGCGTGTACGGTGCGTGGGGCGGCTCGGCCCGGTTCGTGCGCGACTGCCCGCAGGACCGCGACGACCTCGTCGCCGACATCCCCGGCATGAGCCCGGATGCCACGGCCGTCTTCCGCGTGAACCGCGACGTGGTGGTGCTCAACGACGTCGCCACGGGCTCGGCCTGGACGGTGACCCAGTCGCTCGAACTCATCGACAACTGGGACGACATCATCCCGCCCGAAGGCGGAGACGAGACCGAGCAGACCTCCACCGAGGTGTCGGAGGAGACCTCGCTTCCCGAGCGCACCGAGGTGAACCACCCGCCGGTGGCCGAGGACGACGACTTCGGCGTTCGCCCGGGCCGAACCACGGTTCTGCCCGTGCTCGACAACGACAACGACCCCGATGGCGACGTGCTCACCGCGACCGCGCAGGGAGGGGTGTCGGTGGGCGAGCTCTCGCCCATCTACGGCGGTCGGGCCCTGCAGGTGACCGTGCCCGAGAACGCCACGGGGAGCGACACCTTCACCTACGAGGTGAACGACGGCAGGCCGGGAGGCACCGATCAGGCGACGGTGTCGCTCGAGGTGCGCCCGTGGTCGGTCAACCAGCCGCCGCTGCAGCGCAAAATTCCGGTGGTCATCGTCGAGCAGGGCGGTCAGATCACGTACGACACGCTGCTGGACTGGATGGACCCCGACGGCGACGACATGTTCCTGCGTGCGGCGACCACCGACGGCGGCGACGAGGTCGACTTCACCTCTGCGGGCGAGATCACCTTCCGCGCCATCGGCTCGGTGCAGGGCCGGCGGGAAGTGACGATCACGGTCTCCGACGGCCAGGAGGACACTGTCGGCGTCGTGCAGGTGGATGTGCGCCCCGTGGGCTCGACCAAGCCGATCACGTCGCCGGACCACGTCGTGGTGCGCGTGGGCGAGAAGACGACGATCTCGCCGCTCGACAATGACATCTCGCCCAGCGGTGCGCCGCTGCGACTCGCCCGCGTCACCGAGGTCGCCGGCGCCCAGCTCTCGCCGGATTACAACGCCGGCACCTTCTCGTTCTCTTCGTCCACGCCCGGCGTGTACTACGTGCAGTACCTCGCCACCGACGGGCCGCAGACCGTCATCGGGCTCGTGCGCGTCGACGTGCTCGCCGCCGCCGACCCCGACGAGAAGCCCATCGCGGTGCGCGACGTCGCGCTGCTGCCGTCGGGCAAGGACGTGCGCATCGACGTGCTCGCCAACGACTCCGATCCCGCCGGCGGCATCCTCGTCGTGCAGTCGGTGACCGTTCCGCCCGACGCCCGCGTCTCGGTCGCCGTCATCGACCACCGGTACCTGCTGGTGACCGACCAGTCCGGTCTCTCGCAGCCGGTCACGATCCAGTACCAGATCTCCAACGGAGCCCACTCGGCCCAGGGCGACGTCGTCGTCATCCCGATCCCCGCGCCGACGCAGCTGCGGCCGCCCGTGGCCGCCGACGACACCGTGGTCGTGCGGGCCGGCGACGTCGTCAGCATCCCGGTGCTCGCCAACGACTACCACCCGAGCGGCGACCTCATCACGCTGCTGCCCGACCTCATCGAGCCCTTGCCTGCTCCTGCCGACGGCGATGCGTTCGTGTCGGAGGACACCCTGCGCTTCCGCGCCGGCCCCGAGGCGAAGACCGTGTACGTGACCTACGAGATCGCGGATTCCCTCGGACAGAAGGATGCCGGGTACGTCACCATCCAGATCCTCGACGTCGACGTCGAGAACAACCAGGCCCCGCGTCCGCGCGACCTGACCGCGCGCGTGCTCAGCGGCGCCGAGGTGAAGATCCCGATCCCGCTGGAGGGCATCGACCCCGACGGCGACTCGGTGCAGATCGTCGGATCGTCCTCGGCGCCCGCCAAGGGGCGCATCACCGAGATCGGCGAGAACTTCCTGCGATACGAGGCCTTCGCCGACGCGGCGGGCGCCGACCAATTCACGTACGAGGTGCAGGACCGTCTCGGCCTTTCGGCGACCGCGACCGTGCGCGTCGGCATCGCGCCGGGCACCGGCGTGAACCAGGCTCCGTTCGCGGTGAAGGACGTCGTGCTGATGCGGCCGGACCGCACCGTGGCCGTGCCGGTCATGGTCAACGACTCCGATCCCGAGGGCGACAAGCTCACGCTGGTGGCGTCGGGGCTCGAGGTGCCCGAGGGCATCGTCGCCGAGGTCAAGGGCGACCGCGTCGTGATCTCCAGCGCCGAAGAGGCGGGCACGAAGACCCTCAGCTACACGATCCGCGACGCCCAGGGCGCTTCCGCCATCGGCTCGCTCGTGGTCACCGTGGACCCGGAGGTTCCGCTGCAGCCGCCGATCGCACGCGATGACCGCGTGACGATCGCCAACGTGGGGGACAGCCCCACGGTCGACGTCGAGGTGCTGCTCAACGACGAAGACCCCGACGGCGTGCGCGACGAGCTCGAGATCTCGACCGCCGACGTCGACGTCGAGGTGCTCTCGGCGGGCGTCGTGCGGGTGCCGATCGCCGATGCGGCGCGCATCGTGCGCTACGACGTCACCGACGTCGACGGGCTGACGGCCTCGGCCTTCATCCACGTGCCCGGCTTCGCCGATCTGCGCCCGTCGCTGCGCTCCACCGGCGGCATCGAGGTCATGAGCGGCGAGACCGTGGAGATCCCCCTGGCCGACCACGTCGTGGTCGCCGGGGGCGGCCGGGCGATCGTCACGGAGGCGGCGAAGGTGTCGGCCGTGCACTCCGACGGCGCGGGACTCGTGAAGGATGCCGAGACCCTCGTCTACACCTCGGCCGACGGCTACCACGGCGCCGATGCGATCACTTTCGAGGTCACCGACGGCACGGGCCCCGACGACCCCGACGGCCGGGTCGCGACGCTCACACTCCCGGTGACGGTGCTGCCGCCCGACAACGAGCCGCCGACGCTGTCGGGCGCATCGATCACCGTCTCGCCCGGTGAGGATCCCACGACGCTCGACCTTCGGGGCCTCGCTTCCGACCCCAATGAGGAGGACGTGCCGAACCTGCGGTTCGCGCTCGCCGGCCAGGTCCCGAACGGCTTCAGCGCCTCGGTCTCGGACGGCACGCTGAGCGTCTCGACGGATGCGTCGACCCCCAAGGGCACGTCCGCGAATATCGACGTCTCGGTCACCGATGGCGACAGCGACCCGGTGACGGCCACGGTGACGGCGGCCGTGGCCGCCTCGACCCGTCCGCTGGCGGTCACGACCGAGGACGTGCTTCCCGAGGCGCACCAGGGTGTCACGCAGGTGATCGACGTGCTCGCCAACGACCAGAGCCCGTTCCCGAACGACCCGCTGACCGTGATCGACGCCCAGCTCGAGGTGGGTCAGACGCAGGGGCAGCCGCGCGTGCTCGGCGACGGACGCGTGGAGGTGACGCCGGCCGGCGACTTCGTCGGGAGCCTCGTGGTGCGCTATCGCGTGCAGGATGCCACGGAGGACCCCGACCGCCTCGTCGACGGGCGCATCCGCCTGACGGTGCAGGGGCGGCCCGACGTTCCGGGCACGCCCACCGTCTCGAGCGTGCAGGACCGCACGGTGGTGCTGTCGTGGTCGTCGCCGATGAACAACGGCGCCGAGATCACCTCGTACACCGTGACCTCGACGGCGGGGAACTACACGAAGACCTGCGCGTCGACGACGTGCACGCTGGACGGGCTGACCAACAACGTGGAGTACAACTTCACGGTGACGGCGACCAACCGGGTGGGCACGTCCGACCCGTCCGCGCCGTCGGCCACGGCTCGCCCCGACGCGCGTCCGGACACGCCGCAGCCGCCGACGCTCCGCTTCGCCGACCGGGCTTTGGACGTGGCATGGACGACGCCGTCGACGCCCGGGTCGCCCGTGCAGTCGTTCGACCTCGAGATCTCGCCTGCGCCGCCCTCCGGCGCGACGCAGAAGACCGGCGTCACCGGCAACGCGCTGCGCTGGGAGGGGCTGGAGAACGGCACGGCGTACCAGGTGCGCGTGCGCGCCGTGAACCGGGCGCCGGAGCCGTCGAGCTGGAGCAGCTGGTCGCCCAGCGAGATCCCTGCCGGTCCCCCCGCCGCCCCCGGCGCACCGTCGACCGAGCGCCTGTCGCCCGTGGGCGCCCAGGCCCAGCTTCTGGTGTCGTGGGGTCAGCCCGCGACCAACGGAGCGGCGATCAGCTCCTACACGCTGCGTGTGCTGCGCGGCGGCACGGTGGTCAACACGATCCCCGTCGCCGGCGGACAGACGTCGCAGGCCGTCAACGTGGATGCCTCGACGACCGACTACACCTTCACGGTCGCCGCGACCAACAAGGCCGGCCAGGGGGAGTTCAGCGCCCCCTCCGCCCCTCGGCGCGCCTTCACCCCTCCCGGCGCACCCGGCGCGGTCAGCGCGTCGCCGGGCGACCGCTCGATCTCGATCAGCGTCCCCGCCGGCGCGGGCAACGGAGCCAACCCGGGCGAGCTGGACTACGAGTTCTCGCTCAACGGCGGCGGCTGGAGCGGGGCGTGGGCGAGCCTCAACAAGGGTGCGACCATCACCGGCACGATCGGGGGCGTAGCCAACGGCACCGGATACACCGTCGCCGTCCGGGCGGTGAACCGCATGGACGGGCAGAACTACGCCGGGCCCGGTTCGCCGGCATCCAACCAGGTGGTTCCCTACGGCGCGCCGAACGCCCCAGGGGTCAGCGCCCAGCGCGACGGCACCTCGGTGGTGTTCAACTGGTCCAAGCCCGCGCTGAACGGTCGCGACGTGACGGTGCAGATCAGCATCAACGGGGGCGACTGGCAGAGCGTCGGCGGGAACGGCAGCAGTCGCGCCGGCAACGACTACGACCAGACCCACTCCATCCGCGCGCGGGCCGTCGACACCGAGGGGCAGGTGAGCGGGGAGAGTTCCGCCCAGGCGTCCACGGCGCCGCGGCCTGCCCCGCAGAACGGCGCGCAGACCGTCAAGGGTGCGTACAAGTCCGGCTGCAACACCGCGTGCTACTACTTGGCAGTCACCACCGAGCGCGACTTCCCCGCCGGCAGCTACACCTACAGCTGCCTCGCCAACGGTCGCAAGTTCAACGACTGGGACGGGCCGGTGCACATCGCGGCCGGGACGACGACGCAGATCCAGTGCTGGTACGGCAACGCGGGCCACACGGTGCAGGTGCAGCTCAACGGCATCCCCGGAGCCAGCCAAGCCAAACCGACGACCTGGTGACCGAATGACGAACAAGGAGACACCCGGATGACGATGACCGTGGAGCAGGCAGCATGGTTCCGTGACACCTTCACACGCCTGGCCGACAACGTCGGTCAGGCCGTGCTGGGCAAGGACGAGGTGGTGCGCCTCGTGCTGACAGCCATGCTCGCCGAGGGCCACGTGCTGCTGGAGGATGCCCCGGGAACCGGCAAGACGAGCCTCGCGCGCGCCCTGGCGGCAACAGTGCAGGGCACCAGCAGCCGCATCCAGTTCACCCCCGACCTGCTGCCGTCCGACGTCACCGGTGTGACGATCTACGACCAGGCGACGCACAAGTTCGAATTCCACAAGGGGCCTGTGTTCGCGCAGGTGGTGCTGGCCGACGAGATCAACCGCGCCTCGCCGAAGACGCAGTCGGCGCTGCTGGAGGTCATGGAGGAATCCCGCATCACCGTCGACGGCGTCGCCCACGAAGTCGGCCGGCCGTTCCTGGTGATCGCGACCCAGAACCCGATCGAGCAGGCGGGCACGTACAAGCTGCCCGAGGCGCAGCTGGACCGCTTCCTGCTGAAGACGACCATCGGCTACCCCGACCTGGCGGCAGCCGAGCGCATCCTCTCCGGCTCCGCCGACCGCAACCCCACCGCCCGGCTGCAGCCGGTGGTCACCGCCCACGCCGTCGCCGAGATGGCCGACCTCGCTGCGTCCGCCCACGTCGACCCGGTGCTGCTGCGCTACGCCGCCCAGCTGGCCGAGGCCACCCGCGAGAGCCGGGAGACCATGCTCGGGGTCTCGGTGCGCGGCATGCTCGCCATCGTGCGGGCCGCCAAGGTGCGCGCCGCATCCGAAGGCCGCCATTACGTGCTTCCCGACGACATCAAGACCCTCGCCCTGCCGGTGTGGAGCCACCGGATCGTGCTCGACCCCGAAGCGGAGTTCTCGGGCGTCACCCCCGAGAGCATCGTGCAGCGCGTGCTCGAGGACACCCCGGCGCCGCAGGCCCGCGCGGCATGACGGCCGCCGCACAGCCGGCCGCTCCGGCCACTGCGCGCCGCGGCGTTCGGCGTGCGCCGGCGGCAGCGCGCCCGTCGCTGCGGGCGCGCTACGAGGCATCCGTCGCCCCAGCCGTCACCCCGGTGGCGCGGCGTGTCGGCCGCATCGCGGGCGTCGTCACCCCGCTCGGCTGGGGCGTCTTCGCGGTCACGGCCGTCGCCGGCATCGCCGGGATGACGCTCGGCTGGTGGGAGCTGACCACTCTCGCCATGTGCGGGGCCGCGCTGCTGGCGGTGTGCGCGGTGTTCCTCATCGGGCGCACCCAGTACGACGTCTCGCTGGACCTCACCCGTCAGCGGGTGGTCGTCGGCGAACGGGCGGTGGGGAGCCTCGAGCTGCGCAACCCCGGCACCCGCGCGATCCTCCCCGCCCGCGTCATCCTCCCCGTCGGCCAGGCGCGGCCGGTGTTCGAGGTGCCGCGGCTGCGGCCGGGAGCGACCCATGACGATCTGTTCGCCATCCCCACCACGCGTCGCGGGGTGCTCACCGTCGGCCCGGTCAGCGCCGTCCGCGGCGATCCGCTCGGCGTCTTCCAGCGAGACCAGGCCTGGAGCGATCCGCTCGAGCTCTTCGTGCATCCGCACACCGTGGGCCTGGGCAGCATGTCCGCCGGGTTCCTGCGCGACCTCGAGGGGCTTCCCACCCGCGATCTCTCGCGCGACGACGTCTCGTTCCATGCGCTGCGCGAATACGCACCGGGCGACGACCGCCGGCATGTGCACTGGCGCTCCACCGCCCGCACCGGCAAGCTCATGGTGCGACAGTTCGAAGACACCCGTCGCTCGCACATCGTCGTCACGCTCTCGCGCAACGCGGGGGAGTACGCCGACCCCGACGAGTTCGAGCTGGCCGTGTCGGCCGCCGGCTCCGTAGGCGTGCAGGCGCTGCGCGACGAGCGCGACGTGTCGGTGCTCAGCCAGGACGAGTCCATCCCCGCGACCGCCGGCCGGCCGCTGCTCGATGCCCTCTCGCGCATCGAGACCGCGCACGCCGTGGCATCGACGCCCGAGCTCGCTGCCCGCGTGAAGACCGAGGCGCTGCAGGCGAGCATCGTGGTCATGCTCACCGGGTCCCGCGTCTCGCCGCAGACGCTGCGCACCGCGGCCCGCACGCTCCCCGGGGGCGCGCGGGTGCTGGGAGTGTCGTGCCGCGTCGGTGCCACCCCCGAGCTGCGACGGCTGGGGGATGCCACCATCCTCACGCTCGGCGCGCTGTCGGACCTGCCGGTCGGCCTGCGGCGGGTGCTCGCGTGAGCGCTCCGGCTGCGGCCCGTCGGCCGTTCACGCGCCGCACGGCGATCGACCTCGCTGCCGTCGCCGCCCTGATCTCGGTGTCGATCATCGGCTTCCGGCCCGCCTTCGAGGGCTCGTTCTTCCTCCTCACCGGGTTCGCCGCCCTCGTGATCGGACTGGGGATCGCCGTTCTCGCGGCGTGGCTGCGCTGGGGCGCGCTGACGGTCGCGGCCGTGACGGTCGCCGCATACTTCGTCCTCGGCGCGCCCCTCGCGGTGCCGACGACCACGATCGGCGGGGTCATCCCGTCGCTCGAGAGCATCATCGCCCTCGCCGGCGGCGTCGTGTTCTCGTGGAAGCAGTTCGTCACGGCGGTCGCGCCGTTCGAGGCATCCGACGCGTTCCTCGTCGTGCCGTTCCTCTCGGTGCTGCTGACGTCGGTGCTGGCCGGCTCCGCCGCGCTGAGGGCGCGGGCGTACGGGTGGGCGCTGCTGCCGGCGGGGCTGCTGCTCGTGCTGGCCATCGCCTTCGGCACCACCCAGCCGGCGGTGCCGATCGTGCAGGGCGCGGTGTTCGGCCTGGTCGCGGTGGGGTGGACGGCCTACCGCCGCTCGCTGTCGGCGCAGCAGTACGCCGTGGCATCCGGCTCGACCTCGACGCTCCGCCCGGGGCGACGGGTGCTCGCCGGTGCGGGGGTGCTCGTGCTCGCCATCGGCCTCGGCGCCGGTGTCAGCGCGGCGGCGGCGCCGTCGGGGCCGCGCTACGTCGTGCGGGATGCGATCCAGCCGCCCATCGACCTGCGCGACTACGTCAGCCCGCTGCAGTCCTTCCGCTCGGTCGTGCGCGACAAGGCCGACGAGACGCTCTTCACCGTCGAAGGGCTCCCCGAGGGCGGTCGCGTGCGCCTGGCGACCCTCGACGCGTACGACGGCGTCGTCTACAACGTCGCGAGCGAGGGGGCGGGATCGTCGGCGAGCTTCCAGCGCCTGGGGGACCGCATCCCCGCCACGGTCGAGGGCGACGAGGCCACCGTCACCATCGAGATCGGGTCGCTGCGCGGCGTCTGGCTTCCCGACGTGGGCTACCTCACCGGCATCCGCTACGACGGCGAGCGGGCCGACGACCTGCGCCGTTCCACGTTCTACAACCGCGCCACCGGCGTCGGGGTGGTGACGGCGGGTCTGCGGGAGGGTGACCGGTACACCCTCGACGTCGTCGTTCCCCCGACGCCCAGCCGCGGGCAGCTGGAGGAGGCGGCTGTGGCGCCCCTGGCGCTGCCTCCGCAGCGGAACGTGCCCGAGGGTGCCGCCTCGATGGCCTCGACGATGGTGGGGGGAGCGAGCACGCCCTTCGAGCAGGCTGACGCCATAGCGACGACCCTTTCGACGAAGGGCTTCTTCAGCCACGGCCTCGAGGGCGAGGCGATCTCGCGCGCCGGCCACGGCTCGGAGCGCATCCAGGCGGTGCTGGCGGCCCCGGAGCGCATGGTCGGCGACGACGAGCAGTACGCCGTCACGATGGCGCTGCTGGCCGGCCAGCTGGGTCTTCCCGCCCGGGTGGTCATGGGGTTCTACCCCGAAGAGCACGACGCCGGAGCTCCCTTCGCCGCGACGGGCGAGGATCTGCACGCGTGGGTCGAGATCGCGTTCGACGAGTACGGGTGGGTCGTGTTCGACCCGACCCCGCCCGAGGACCAGGTGCCCACCGACCAGCAGACGGTGCCGCAGACACAGCTGCAGCCGCAGACCCTGCAGCCGCCGCCCCCCGCGCAGGACCCGGTGAATCTGCCTCCGGACATCCCCGAAGACGAGGGCAACGAGGACGACGACGACGCCGACGGCTTCTCGTGGCTGACGATCCTCGGCTACATCGCCGCGGGCGTGGGTGTTCTGCTGGCACTGGCGGCGCCCTTCGTGGCTGTGCTGCTGCTCAAGCTGCGACGCCGGAGGCGCCGTCGCGAGACGGGTGCGCCGTCGGAGCGGGCGGGCGGAGCGTGGGCCGAGGTCATCGACACCGCCCACGACATGGGTGCACGGCCCCCCTCGGGCGGCACCCGCAGGGAAGAGGCGCGCGTGCTCTCCCGGACACTCGCCGTACCCGACTCCGTCGTCGTCGTCGCCGGGCGCGCAGATGCCGGAGTGTTCGCCCCGGGCGAGCCGACCGAGGAAGACGTCGAGGCGCTGTGGCGCGAGGTCGACGAGGTCATCGGGGGGCTGCACGGCTCGGTCGGGTTCTGGCGTCGACTACGATCGCGGCTGAGCCTGCGCTCGCTGCTCTCGCCCGCCGGCAAGGGTGCGCGCACCACGCGCGGCCGTTCCGCGCCCGCCGCCACGGAGGACCAGTCATGACCGAACTTCGCCGAGAGCCGACGCGCTACACCGCCGGCGAGGCCTATGCCGTCGCCGCGTCGTCGGGGGTGGCGCTGGTGGCCGCAGAGGCGCACACCGCGGTCGTCGAAGCGGTCTGGCATGCGTTGGCCGCCGGTGGTGACCTCGGCGCCGTGCTGGATGCCGCGACCGGCGCGACCGGACGCTTCGCAGACGTGCCCCCCTTCGCACTGGTCGTCCTCGCGCAGCCCCCGCGGGTGCTCGTGCGTGGCGACGTCGAGGCTCACGTGTCAGGCGCCGACGGCGCGACCCGCGTGCTCAGCGGTGCCGGCGTCGCGACGTGGAGCGAGCACGTGATCACCGACGCCCGCGAGATAACGCTGCGGGCCGGGGCCCCGGCGGGCGTCGCCCTGCCGCTCGTCGACGGCATCGTGCGCGCCGGCGGCGTGACCGTGGCGTTCCCGGCGGCGGAGGGCGCGGTGGCGGCCGTCGCCGCCGAGCCGCAGGCAGTGCTGCAGCCCGCCCCCGCGGCGGCCGCCGCCGCACCGGTGCCCACCGGCGCGCTCGTCGAGGACGTGCCGGCCTGGGTGAGCGGCGACGTGCCGGCGTTGCCCTCCGCGCCCGAGGAACACGCCGAGGAACACGCCGAGGAGCCTGCCGAGTCCGACGCGCCCGCCGAAGTGCCTGCGGGCGGTGATGCGCTCGAGACCGTGCAGTCCGACAGCGGCCGGTTCGCGCACCTGTGGGGTGAGACGGTCATGGCGTCGGTGGCGGCCGCGGCGGTGATCGACGCCCAGGGCGACGCCGAAGGCGCCGTGCCGACCCCCGCCGCCAGCGCGGCGGTGATCACCGACGCCGATGCGCCGCTCGTACGCGGCGGCGACCACGACGGCGCGACGGTCTCGCTCGCGGCCGCCCGGGCTATGCGCTCCCAGCGGCTGGGGGACGTGCCGCCCGTTCCCCGTCCGCCCTCGGCGGGGCTGCTCGAACTGTCGACCGGGCGCACCGTGCAGGTCGAGCGACCCGTTGTGGTGGGGCGGCGTCCGCGCGCGGCCCGCGTCGGCGCCGATGCGCCGCAGCTCATCACGGTGGACAGCCCCCGACAAGACATCTCCCGCAGTCACATCGAAGTGCGCCGCGAGGGCGAGACGGCGGTGGTGGTCGATCTCGACACCACCAACGGCACGGTGCTGCACCGCGAAGGCGCGAGCCCCGTGCGGCTGCACCCGGGCGAGCCGACGATGCTGGTCGACGGCGACGTGCTCGACCTCGGCGACGAGGTGACCGTGACCTACCGGGAGCAGTGATGGGCGCGTCTCGGCCACCGGCCTCTCCCCCCGACATACCGGGCTTCACCTATCGGGAGCTGCTCGGCTCGGGGGGCTTCGCCGATGTCTTCCTGTACGACCAGGCGCTTCCGCAGCGACGCGTCGCGGTGAAGGTGCTGCTCGCCGATCGACTCAGCCAGACGTCGCTGGATGACTTCGCCGCCGAGGCGAACATCATGGCGCAGCTGTCGACGCACCCGGCGATCGTCACGATCTACCAGGCCGGTGTGTCCGACGACGGCCGGCCGTACCTCGTCATGGAGTACTGCTCGCGCCCGAACCTGCAGGTGCGCTACCGCCGCGAGCCGTTCTCGATCGCCGAGGCGCTGCGGGTCGGGGTGCAGGTCGCGGCGGCCGTCGAGACCGCGCACCGCGCCGGCATCCTCCATCGCGACATCAAACCGGCCAACATCCTCGTCACCGACTACAACCGGCCGGCGCTCACCGATTTCGGCATCGCGACCGCCGGGGACAGTGACGAGGAGATCGCCGGCATGTCGATCCCGTGGTCGCCGCCCGAGGCGTTCGCCGAAGCGGGGGCGCCCGGAGTCGCCGGTGACGTGTACGCGCTCGCCGCGACCGTGTACACGCTGCTCGCAGGGCGCTCGCCCTACGAGCTGCCCGGGCAGCGCAACGGCAGCGCAGATCTGGTGCAGCGCGTGCTCACCCAGCCGCTGCCGCCGCTCGGCCGCGCCGATGCCCCGCCGTCGCTGCAGCGGGCGCTGGAGCGGGCGATGGCTCCCTCTCCGTCTGACCGCTACGCCAGCGCGCTGGAATTCGCCCGTGCGCTGCAGCGCGTGCAGCTCGAGCTGAGCATGGCGGCAACGCCCATCGACGTCATCGACGAGAGCGCCGCCCACGACGCCCCCGAGGACGACGAGGACGGCGGCCTCACCCGCATCCGGGGCATCGTGAACATCGACCCCTCGCTGCCGCCGCCCATCGTGCGTGCGCCCGGCTCGACCGCCCCCAGCGCGGGCACGACATCACCCCCCGCATCGACGACCGTCGGCGCCACGATGATGCGGCCGCAGCCGGTGCAGATGCCCACGTGGGAGAGCGCGATCCCCGAGACGACCGTGCGTCGCTCGGCGCCCCTGGCCCCGCCGAACGCAGCGGCCCCCGCGCCGGCGTTCGCCGGTCCGGACGCAACCGCACGGTCCCGCGCGACGGAGGAGAGCCCCGCCGAAGACGCGTCGGCCCCGCCGCCGCGTCCGCAGCGGCGCACCGGCGCCCTGGTCGGCGCCATCGTGGCCGCCGTCGTCGTACTCGGGGGCGGCGGCGTCGCACTCGCCGCAGGTGCCGGTCTTCTCTCGCCGGCGCCGGAGCCCTCGTCGGCGCCCGACGAGGAGGAGGGTCCGCTCGACATCCTGCCCACCGGCGGCGTGCCCGCCGTGGTGGACCTGGTGGGCACGGTCGTCGGCAACGAGGTCACCTTCTCGTGGCGCAATCCTGCCGAGGAGGAGGGCGACAGCTACCTCTGGGGCGTGCAGCGCCTGGGCGAGTCGACACGGCTGGAGTCCACCGCCGAGGCGACTGTCACTGTTCCCGCCGAGCCCGGCGGACTCACCTGCATCGAGGTCACGGTGGTGCGGGCCGACCGGCAGAGCTCGCCGACGGCGGAGGCCTGCGCGCCCTGACCTCAGCCGAGGGGCGTCGTGGCGACGGGGCCCGTCGCGGTCGTGTGCGAGAGCACCTTGACGATGATCCCCCGGCGGCGAAGCTCCGCGATGGTGCGCGACTCTTCGTCGACGTCGCGCCCGAGGGCGTGCACGGTCGCCACCACGACGACATCTCCTCGCGACAGCCGCCCGAACAGTCGGGTCAGGCGCTCCTGCCACGTCTCCATGGTCTCGGGAGACGGATGGCGGAAGCCCTCGATGGGCACGCCGAAGCGCGAGAGCTCGTCACGCTGGCGCACGATGCTGGGCATGTCGTCGCGTGCCACCACCAGTCCCACGAGCCGGGAGCCGGCGGGACGGGCCAGCCACCAGTCCCGGGACTGCTCGAGATCGCGGAAGGCCGGCGGCACGCGCCCCGGCTCGACCGGCAACGCGATCGACTCGGCGTAGTCCGCCGGAGCCCGCTGCGTGGTGGTCTGCTCAGGCGCGGCGTGCTGCGGGGCGACATCGGTCATGGGCTGCTCCTTGGTCCCCTTCATTGTCTCTCAGCGGGCCGACACGCAGTCAATCGCCTTCGCCCTTGAGCCGCAGGCGAAGATTCACCTCCTCGGCGTCGAGCTCGGCCAGCGCGTGCCGCAGCGCCGCCGAGCTGATGCCGCTGCGGGCGAGCGTGCCCAGGCGCTCCCGCATCGCGGCGAGCAGCACGAGGCGCAGTTCCAGCCGGTCGCGCACGGCAGCGCTCTCGTCCTCATCCGGTGCCTCCGACATGCGCGCGCCCACGTGGCTGAGGAGCTCGGGAGGGAACGGTGCGCCGTCGGCTCGCGCCAGGCCGGGGCTCTCGAGCTGCTGCTGGGCCGCATCGCGCAGGGCGGCGTCGATGCGGTCCCGCTCGTCGCGCGACAGCTCGTCGCTCTCGGGCGGCAGCTTCAGCAGACGTGAGAACCAGGGCAGGGTGAAGCCCTGCACGAGCAGGCTGATGATGGCGACGAGGAAGGCGGTCAGAATGAGCAGCTCGCGCGCGGGGGTCTCGCGGGGCAGCGTCTGCGCCGCAGCCAGCGTCACGACGCCGCGCATGCCGGCCCACACGATGATGCCCCCGTGCTTCCACCCCAGCGGCGAGGCCTGGTAATAGTCGAGGTCTGCCAGCTCGCGGCCCACTCGCCGCCGCCAGACCGTGAGGCGACGCTCGACGCGGTGGCGCTCGACGCTGCGTCCCCGCCGGTCGACGGGCCGGGGCGGCGGATCGTCGAGGTACGTGTCCTCGTAGGCGTCGATGCGGGCGCCCACCGCTCCGAGCCGTGCGCGTTTGCCCTCGGCGCGACGGCCTTGCAGCAGCACCAGGAGCGCGACGTAGCCGGTGCGCACGAGCAGGATGATGGCCAGCGCGGTGCCCGCGAGCAGGAAGGCCCGCTGGGGTCCGTTCTGCTCGGCCAGGTTCTGCAGCCAGAGGTCCTTCAGCTCGAGCCCCATGATGAGGAAGACCGCGCCCTCCAGCACGAGCTCGATGGTGCGCCAGTTGACGGCGTCGGACAGCCGCTGCTCGGCGGTGAACCAGCGTGCGGAGCCCTGGCCGGTCACGATTCCGGCGACCACGGCTGCCACCAGGCCGGACCCGCCGAATTGCTCAGTGGGCAGGTACGCCGCGAAGGGCACCATGAAACCGATCGCGGTGTTGGCTGCCGAGTCCCCCACCCACACCCGCAGGCGGAGTGCGAGAAAGCCCACCAGCGCCCCGGCGGCGATGGCCACGAGCACACCCCAGGCGAAGGCGCCCGCGAACTCGCCCGCGGCCACCGCGCCTCCCGTGGCGGCTGCGGCGATCGCGGTGCGCAGCAGCACCAGCGAGGTCGCGTCGTTGAGCAGGCTCTCGCCCTCGAGCATCGTCACCACGCGACGTGACAGACCCAGCCGCTTCACGATCGAGGTGGCTACGGCATCCGTCGGGCTCAGGATCGCGCCCAGGGCGATCGACAGCAGCAGGCCGAGTTCGGGGACCGCCCACAGGAGGAACCCGGCGAGCGTCAGCGTCGTGATGATCACCAGCAGCACCGACAGGCCCGATATCGGGCCGAAGTCCCGGCGGAACTCGATCGCCGGCAGCGACACCGCCGCGGAGTACAGCAGCGGGGGCAGGATGCCGACGAGGATGATCTCGGGGTCGACCTCCACCGCCGGAACGAAGGGCAGCAGGCTGACGCCGAGTCCGGCGATCACCAGCAGCAGCGGTCCCGCCACGTTGATACGGGGGGCCAGGCCCGCCGCCACCGCGATCACGACCACGCCGACGATCACCAGCACGATCACCGTGTCCATGGGCGCCTCCCCGTCAGTGAGCATTCTGCCGTGAGATCGGGACGAGGACTGCGGGTGTCCGCAGACCCGGGCATGCTGGTCTGTGACGGGAGGACCCTCATGGCCGAGAACGACGCCGCCGATGCCCGGATCGGCCCCGGCGCCCACGACACCATCCGGGTCGTCGGCGCGCGGGAGAACAACCTGCAGGGGGTGACGATCGACCTTCCCAAGCGGCGCCTCACGGTCTTCACGGGCGTGAGTGGCTCGGGAAAGTCATCGCTGGTGTTCGGCACGATCGCCGCGGAGTCGCAGCGCCTCATCAACGAGACCTACAGCACCTTCGTGCAGGGGTTCATGCCGACCCTGCCGCGGCCCGACGTCGATCTGCTGGAAGGGCTGACGACCGCGATCCTCGTGGACCAGGAACGCATGGGCGGCAATCCGCGCTCGACCGTGGGCACTGCCACCGACGCGCACGCGATGCTGCGCATCCTCTTCAGCCGTCTCGGCACCCCGCACATCGGTCCGCCCCAGGCGTTCTCGTTCAACGTGCCGTCGGTCACCGGCTCGGGAGCCATGAAGGTGGGCGAGAAGAAGGCGGTGAAACGCGAGTACACCGTCACCGGCGGCATGTGCCCGCGCTGCGAGGGGACCGGCGAAGTCAGCGACATCGACCTGGAACAGCTGTTCGACCGCACGAAGTCGCTCGCCGAGGGCGCACTGACCGTGCCGGGGTACACCGTCGACGGCTGGATGGTGCGCGCCATCACCGAATCGGGGTTCGTCGACGCCGACAAGCCGATCGAGCACTACACCGACCAGGAGCGTCAGGACTTCCTCTACCGAGAGCCCACGAAGGTCAAGATCCAGGGGATCAACATGACCTACGAGGGCCTGGTGCCCAAGATCACCAAGGGCTTCCTGCAGAAGGACCGCGACTCGATGCAGCCTCATGTGCGCGCCTTCGTCGACCGCGCGGTGCGGTTCACCGAGTGCCCCGCCTGCGGTGGCACACGCCTGAGCGAGGCCGCGCGGTCGTCCAGGATCGGCGGGGTGAGCATCGCGGATGCCGCGGCCATGCAGATCACCGACCTCGCCGCGTGGCTGCGCACCGTCGATGACCCCGGGGTCGGCCCGCTCGTGGCAGGCCTGCGTCACACCGTCGACTCGTTCGTCGAGATCGGGCTCGGCTACCTCTCGCTCGACCGGCCATCGGGGACCCTCTCCGGCGGCGAGTCGCAGCGCACCCGGATGATCCGCCACCTGGGTTCCGCCCTCACCGACGTGACCTACGTGTTCGACGAGCCGACCGCGGGGCTGCACCCGCACGACATCCAGCGCATGAACGCCCTGCTGCGGCGCCTGTGCGACAAGGGCAACACCGTGCTCGTGGTCGAGCACAAGCCGGAAGTCATCGAGATCGCCGACCATGTCGTCGACCTCGGCCCCGGCGCCGGCCGCGCCGGCGGGCAGATCACCTATATCGGCGACGTCGCGGGACTGCGCGCGTCGGACACGATCACGGGGCGCCATCTCGACCACCGTGCGCGGCTGAAGCCCGCGGTGCGATCGCCGCGCGGCGCGCTGCCCATCCGCGGGGCTGCGCAGCACAACCTGCAGGACGTCGACGTCGACATCCCGCTGGGCCTCCTCACCGTCGTCACGGGTGTCGCGGGGTCAGGCAAGTCCTCGCTCATCCACGGCAATCTGCCCGACCGTGACGACGTCGTGGTCGTTGACCAGTCCGCTATCCGCGGGTCGCGGCGCAGCAACCCCGCCACCTACACCGGGCTGCTCGATGTCATCCGCACGGCGTTCGCCAAGGCGAACGGCGTGAAGCCCGCGCTCTTCAGCGCCAACTCCGAAGGTGCCTGCCCGGTGTGCAAGGGGCTCGGCGTGATCATCACCGAGCTGGGGTTCATGTCCACCGTCGAGACGGTGTGCGAAGTCTGCGAAGGACGACGGTTCACCGACGAGGTGCTGGAGTATCGCCTGAACGGCAAGAACATCGACGAGGTGCTGTCGATGTCGGTCGGCGAGGCGGCGGCATTCTTCGCCAGCGGGCCGGCGCACACGACGCTGGCGCGCATGGTCGACGTCGGGCTGGACTACGTCACGCTCGGGCAGCGACTGAACACGCTTTCGGGCGGCGAGCGGCAGCGGCTGAAGCTGGCGATCTCGATGGCCAAGAAGGGCGCCGTGTACGTGCTCGACGAGCCGACGACCGGACTTCACCTGGCAGACGTCGACAACCTGCTGGGGCTGCTCGACCGGCTGGTGGATGCCGGCAACTCCGTCATCGTCATCGAGCACCACCAGGCCGTCATGGCGCACGCCGACTGGATCGTCGACCTCGGCCCCGGCGCGGGGCGCGACGGCGGCCGGGTGGTGTTCGAGGGAACGCCGGCAGCCCTGGTCGAGGGTGCGGACACCCTCACCGCTCAGCACCTCCGCGCCTACGTCGCCTGAGGCCGCGGCAGGGCGTTGCGGCATCCGGCATCGCGGCCGCTCCCGCCTCTCGCGTCCCGGCTCCGCCTCCAGGGCCGCCGCCGCCGTCCCTGCGCCGCCTTCCAGCGCTCGCCTGTCGCGAACGGTCGCTTCGGCGGCCTGCAGGGAGCAGTTTGCGACAGGTGAGTGGGGCGGGGGCGCTCGGGGTCGGCCCAGCTAGGTAGGGGTGCGGCCGCCGGGGTGGATGTCGCGGGCAGGGCCGCGGGTGCTCGCCTGTCGCGAACGGTCGCTTCAGCGGCCCGCAGGGAGCAGTTTGCGACAGGCGAGCGGGGGCGCGACCCGGCGTTGGGGGCCGCCGCGTGGGCCCGGGGTTGGGGGCGGGCGCCGCGCGGGCCCGGGCGCGGCGTCGGCGGCGGACGGCCGCACGGCGCGGGTCAGGCGCCCGTGAGCTCCCGCACCGCCTCGCGCTCGGCGACGAGCTCGGCGACGGACGCCTGCAGCCGCGCCTGTGCGCGCTCGTCGAGGAGCAGCCCCTCCACGACGCGGTAGCCCGAACCGTCGCTGGTCACCGGGAACGAGCAGACGATCCCCTCGGGCACGCCGTACTCGCCGCGGGACACCAGGGCCGCCGACGTCCACCCCGCGCCGGTGCCGAGCGCCTCATCGCGCACGTGCGCGATTGCGGCGTTCGCGGCCGACGCCACCGACGACGACCCGCGCACCTCGATGATCTCCGCCCCGCGCCGGGCGACCCGGGGGATGAACACGTCGTCGAGCCAGGCCGCGGCGGCATCCGCCCCTCCCAGCTTCTCGGCGAGAGCGGCGAGCACTGGTTCGCCGTCGACCGTGGCGTGGGCGACGTCGGGGAACTGCGTGGCGGAGTGGTTGCCCCAGATGGTGACGCCCTGCAGCGCCGCGGGGCCGACGTCCAGCGCAGCGGAGAGCTGGCCCACTGCGCGGTCGTGGTCCAGGCGGGTGAGGGCGCTGAACCGCTCGGAAGGGATGCCGTCGGCCGCGGCCGCGGCGATGAGCGCGTTCGTGTTGGCGGGGTTGCCGACGGTCAGCACGCACACGTCGCCAGCGGCATTGGCTGCGATCGCCGCCCCCTGCGGAGCGAAGATGCCGGCGTTGGCGGCGAGCAGGTCACTGCGCTCCATGCCGGCGGCGCGTGGGCGGGAACCGACCAGCAGTGCGCGGTTCGCGCCGGCGAAGGCCACCGCGGCATCGTCGGTCACTTCGACATCGCGCAGCAGCGGGAAGGCGCAGTCCTGCAGTTCGAGCGCGGCACCCTCCGCCGCCCGCATGCCCTGCGGGATCTCCAGCAGGCGCAGTCGGATGGGCTGGTCCGGGCCCAGCATGTCGCCTGCGGCGATGCGGAACAGCAGCGCGTATCCGATCTGACCGCCGGCTCCGGTGATCGTCAC
The DNA here is from genome assembly GCF_030246905.1 of Microbacterium sp. zg-Y818. Lineage (NCBI taxonomy): Bacteria > Bacillati > Actinomycetota > Actinomycetes > Micrococcales > Microbacteriaceae > Microbacterium > Microbacterium sp. zg-Y818. The sequence continues at coordinate 188,773 of NZ_CP126741.1, forward strand.
CGTCACGGGGGCGGGGAGGTGGGTGGCGGCTGGCGCGGCGTCGGGAGTGGCATCCATGACCCGAGCCTATGAGTGCGGCGGCGCGCGCAATGCCACCGGTGCGGGGCGTCTGCGGTCCGGCGCCCACACTCCCGGCCGTGCGGCCAGTACCGTTGCGGGGTGACCTTCAATGACAATGCCCGCGTGGGCGGCAACACCGCCAAGCGACGCGGGCGAAACGCCGCCGTCGTCGGCGGCGGAGCGGTCGGTGTCGGTGGCATCGTCGTGCTGCTGCTGAGCATGTTCACCGGTTTCGATCTCGGCGGGCTGCTGGGCGGTGCCGGGGGGTCGGGCGGAGGCACGGCGGCGGAGGAGTCGACGATCGCGAACTGCCAGACGGGCGCGGACGCGAACGCGAACGACGACTGCCGGTTGGCGGCGGCGTCGCTGAACCTCGACCAGTTCTGGGAGCGTGAGCTCGACGGATACCGGGCGCCGCAGCTGATCATCGTCGATGTCGAGACGGGCACCGCGTGCGGCACGGCATCCAACGCCACGGGCCCCTTCTACTGCCCGCCCGAGGAGACCGTCTACGTCGACCCCACCTTCTTCGGCGTGCTGCGCGAGCAGTTCGACACGACGGCCGGCCCGCTCGCGCAGCTGTACGTGCTGGCGCACGAGTACGGCCACCACGTGCAGCAGATCACCGGCGTCTTCGACCGCTACCCGAACAACGGCTCTGGCCCCGACAGCAACGGGGTACGCACCGAGCTGCAGGCGGACTGCTTCGCCGGCGCCTGGGTCGCCGACCTGCCGCAGCAGGTGGACGAGAACGGCGTGCCCTTCATGAAGGAGCCGACGCAGGAGCAGATCCGCGACGCGCTCGCCGCGGCCGCGACCGTCGGCGACGACAACATCCAGCGGCAGTCCGGGGGGACCGTGAACCCCGAGAGCTGGACCCACGGTTCGAGCGAGCAGCGGCAGCGCTGGTTCGATGTCGGCTACGAGCGCGGCGCGTCGTCGTGCGACACCTTCTCGGTATCAGGAGCGGACTTGTGAACCACGCGCACCTCGACGACATCCTCTACCCGCCCATCGAACCGTACGAGACCGGCGAGCTTCTGGTCGGCGAGGGCAACCGCGTCTACTGGGAGCAGTCCGGCAACCCGCAGGGAAAGCCGGTCGTGTTCCTCCACGGGGGGCCGGGAGGAGGCACGGCGCCCTGGCATCGTCGGTTCTTCGACCCCGAGGTCTACCGCATCGTGCTGTTCGACCAGCGCGGATGCGGGCGCTCCACACCGCACGCTGGTGACCCCGACGCCGACCTGCGCCACAACACCACGTGGCACCTCGTCGCCGACATCGACCTGCTGCGGCGGACGCTGGGCATCGACCGGTGGATGGTGTTCGGCGGATCGTGGGGGAGCACCCTCGCGCTCGCCTACGCCGAGGCCCACCCGCACACCGTCAGCGAGCTGGTGCTGCGCGGCATCTTCACCCTGCGCGCCCACGAGCTGGAATGGTTCTACGAAGGCGGGGCGTCGGCACTCTTCCCCGATCTGTGGGAGCAGTTCATCGCACCGATCCCGGTGCTCGAGCGCGCGCGCATGATCGAGGCGTACCACCGGCGGCTGTCGGACCCCGACCCCGCCGTGCACGGGCCGGCGGGGCTCGCGTGGACCCGGTGGGAGGCCTCGACGGTCACCCTGCTGCCCGACGCGGAGCTCGTGGAATCCATGTCGGATCCCGCCTCGGCCACGGCGTTCGCGCGCATCGAGAATCACTACTTCCTCAACCGCGGGTGGCTGCGCGAGGGGCAGCTGATCGCCGATGTCGGTGCGATCCGGCACATCCCCGGCGTCATCGTGCAGGGCCGCTATGACGTGTGCACGCCGATGATGACCGCGTGGGACCTGCACCGGGCGTGGCCCGAGGCCGAGTTCGTGATGGTGCCGGATGCCGGGCATTCGGCCGCCGAGCCCGGGATCGCCGCCGCGCTGCGCGCCGCGACCGACCGGTTCGCGGCGGGCGGCTGACCCCGCTGCACGGCGGGGGCGAGTCCGCGTGGGCGGCGCCGGATGGGGTTCGGTCGTCAGTGCGGGCGGCGTCTGGGCTGAGGCGGGTCGCCATTCGGTCGTCGCGAGTGACCCATTCCGGGGATGAGACCCCGACGCCCAGGCCGGCAGCCCCGAGCCCCGCCGCTACGCGCCGAAGGCCTGCAGCAGGCTCGCCGACAGGCGCACGGGGTTGCCATCCATGCGGAACCGCGTGAGCCCCTCGCTCACTGCGGCGCCGGTGCGGGCCGAGACGAACCACGGCGGCTTCGGCAGCACCGAGGGGCGTCCGCCCGCGAGAAGGTTCCCCGGCGCCACCGAACGCGGGAAGGGTCGGAAGGGTCCGCGCACGACGCTGCGCTCCACCCGGTCGAGCAGCCGGGCGTTGTGCACGACCCCGATGCCGCTGGGGGCATCGGCGAGGGTCCCGCCCGGGAACGCCCCCCATGAGCATGTGGGGGTGAGGAACCCGAGCGCCGTCCAGGCGTTGATCGCGACGGTGCCGTAGTGCAGCTCGGCGATGGCCTGCTCGAACCCGTCCCCGAGCGCCGTCTGCGTCACCGGGTCGATGATGACGTTGGCGCCGAGGGTCCCCGTCAGTGCGTCGTTGGCGTGCGCGACGGCCGCGTCGACGAAGTCCTGCCCGAGGCCGGGAAGTTCCACGACGCCCAGCACCGGCGCGAAGTACTCGGTGGTCTGCACGGGCGCGGCATCCGTCGCCGCCGCCTCGATCAGTACGCGCGAGCCGTCCCCCATGCGCAGGGCGCCGGGATGGGCGGATGCCGCTTCGTCGACCCGCGCCTGCGCACCGGGGTACCAGACGGGCCGGGCGGGAGCGGTGTCGTAGGCCTCGCGCAGCGCCGCGAGGAACGCCTCGCGCTGCGGCCAGTCCGCGCTGAGCAGCACCACCTGACCCGCGATGCAGTTGTGCCCGCTGTTGTAGAGCCGCATCGTCACGACGTGCTCGGCCTGGAAGCGCAGGTCGGCCTCTGACCACTCGCCCGGCACGACGATGATGGGCGAGACCCCGCCCAGCTCTGCCGAAATGGGGGTGGTCAGCCGCGGCACACCGGTCTCGCGGCGCTGGGCGGCATCCTCACCGGTGCCCCAGACGATCGCCTCGAACGTCGTGATGGACCCGGTGATGTGCACGTGATCGATGCCCGGGTGCCCGGTCAGGTACGCCCCGACGTCGCCGCCGCCGCGCACGATCCGCAGCATCCCGGCGCCGATCAGCGGGGCGAGCGCCCGCTCGTAGACGGGCACCAGGTCGTCCTGCGTGGGGTTGACCTTCAGCAGCGAGACGCGGTTGAACGCGAGCAGCTCGTACAGCACGTCGAGGAACGGGATGGCGGTGACATTGCCGGCGCCCAGCACCACGCCCACGCCGCCCCCGTCGGCGCCGGGCAGCTGTCCGAGGCCCGCGGTGCGAGCGGCCTCGCCCGCCGTCACGCCGGGCTGCAGCCACACCTCGCCGGTGTAGCCCGACAGCAGCAGGCGGTCGATGGGCGCGGTCGGCAGTACGTGCACGCGCACCCGGCCGCCGGGGGCCTCGTCGACCCGCAGATCGTCGAGAGGGCTCGCCCCGCGCGCGAGCGCACCGAGGGTGTCGGTGTAGGCGTCGAGCGCGACGAGCGCCGCGTACGGGCCCGAGAGCCACTCCTCGCCGCGGAGCGCATGCCCGGGCTCGAGACCCTTGGAGGTCGAGGCGACGTCGGCCCATTCCTCTGCAACGGCGACGACCGCCGCGCGGATGCGCCGCAGCAGCGTGCGCCGCTGGGGCAGGGTCAGCTGGCCCCAGAGGGCGGAGCCGGAGCGCAGGTCCTCGATGGCGGCATCCAGGCGCGCGCGCTCTGCCTCGGGCAGGCCGGGATCGGTGTCGCGGGCGGGGGACTCAGCGGATGCCACGGGGTGCACTCCTCGGTTCGGGACGGTTCAGCGTGGATTCGCGGGCCCGAGCGCCTCCGGGGAGAGCTCCTCGCGCGCCCCGAGGGCTCAGATGAGCGAGAGCTCCCGCAGCTTGGCCTCGACGTCGATGTCGGCGGGCTCGACGTGATGCGTCGCGTCGGGGTACACCACGACCGGGATGTTCGTGCGTCCGGAGATCTCCCGCGCGATATCGGCGGCCGCGGGCTCGGCCTCGAGGTCGATGTACTCGTAAGCGACGCCGAGGTTGTCGAGCTGGGCCTTCGTGCGGCGGCAGTCGCGGCACCAGTCGGCGCCGAACATCGTAAGGTTGGCGGGTTTGTCGGTCATGGCACCAGCCTACGGCCGCGCCCTGTGCGCGGCCTCGTACGGTCAGGGGTCGGCGTGCTGTCCGACGACCTGTCGGGCCCGCGTGGCGGCAGCGGCGCGCGAGCGCCGCGGGGCGTAGACGACGAGTGCGTGGAACACGAAGCGCACGATGAAGGCCGCCACCAGCGTGAGCGCAGCGGCGAACACGGCGGAGAGATGGGTGCCCTCCACCAGCAGCCACATCACCGGGATGCGGATCAGCGCCTCGGCGTTGTTGAAGGTGAACGACTTCAGGAACCGATGGCGCATCAGCCCGGACTCCGACCGCATGTCGGCGAAGACGAGGTACTCCAGAAGCAGGAAGTTGCCGATGATCGTCACTTCGCTCGCGATCACGGCGGCCACGACGTATTCGACGCCGAGCCGCATGAGGCCCCACATGATCACGAGGTTCGCGACGGCGCCGAACCCGCCGACGAGGGCGAAGGCCGACATGCGGCCGAACCGCAGCATCGTCAGTTGCGTGAGAAAGCGGATGCCCTGCGTGAACGACGCCTTCGACGCACCGGCGTGACGCGGCGCGAAGTTGAACGGCACCTCCGCGATGCGCAGCTGCCGGCGGGCGAGCACCTCGAGCAGGATCTTGAAGCCGCGCGGATGCAGCGCCCTGATGTCGATGGCGTCGCGGTTGAGCAGGAAGAACCCCGTCATCGGGTCGGAGCATCCCGCGAGCTTGCGGGGGAACATCGCCTTGGTCAGCAGGTTCGAGGCGCGCGAGACCGTCGTGCGCGTGGCATCCGCCAAGCCCTTCGAGGTGCCGCCTGCGGCATAGCGCGATGCCACCACGACGTCGACGTCGCCGACTGCGGCCCGGTCGAGCAGTGAGGGGATGGTCTCGGGCGGATGCTGCAGATCGCCGTCCATGACCAGGCACCAGGGTGATCGGGCGGCGGCGAACCCCTCGAGCACCGCACCGCCCAGGCCGTCCGTCGCCGTGTCCCGATGCAGCAGGCGCACGGGGAAGGACGTCGTCGCGGCGGCAGCTTGCACGACCGCGGGGGTGTCGTCGGTGGAATCGTCGACGAACAGCACCTCGAAGTCCCGGCCGGCCATGACCTCACCGATGCGGCCGAGCAGTTCGACGACGTTCGGACCTTCGTTATAGGTCGGGACGATGATCGTCAGATCCATCGGTCGTCCTGTCGTCTGGCGGGTGGGTCTTTCAGGGTAGCCCGTCACCCCACGAGGCGTCTGAGATCATCCACCGTCATGCCGTAGTTGATTCGAATGCAGGGAAGAGCGAGCTTGTCGGTGCCGGCCCTGACGTAGCCGTGCTCGATGGTGCGGGCCATCTCGAACCCCGCGAGGCGCAGGCCCTCCTTGGCCGTGTCGTTGTAGTGGCCGAAGGGGTACGCCACGACCTCCGCGGCACCGAGGATCTGAGCGGATGTCGTCATATCGGCCGCGATCTGCTCCGCCGACCAGTTGACGATGCGTCCCTGACCGTCGGCACCGGCCTCGTGCATGTCGTGCGTGTGGGAGCGCTGCAGCACATAGGGGTTCGGAGCCGGCTCGGAGCGGAACTTCGTGATGACGAAAGACGTGGCCAGGAGCCCCTTGGCCTCGACGACGGGAGCGGCCAGCTCGAGCCAGGTGTGGTGGGCGTCGTCGTCGGTGATGATGACGGACCGTTCAGGCAGGAACAGGGCGCCGTCGATGAAGGCGCTCAGCTCGTCCCACGTGGGCAGGTAGAAGCCGCCCGTGGCGAGGTAGTCCATGTGCGCTTCGAAGTCGCCGATGTAGGCGTAGTTCAGGCGCAGCCAGTCGTCCTCGCCCTCCGGGTTCGTCGTGAACTGGTGGTACATCAGGATCGGGATCGCCGCGTCCTCGGCGGCGACGCGCTCGTGGGTCATCCACGAGCCGTACAGGGTCTGCTGCCGGTCGGCGCAGGTCGCGAGCAGCGCACCGTTGACTCGTGCGGCGGTCGTGTAGGCCGCGGCATCCGTCGCCGTCGGGTACCAGCCGGCGAACACCGCGTCGTCGCGCCGGGGGATCGGCAGGGCGCCGTACAGCGCTCCCTGCGAGACGAGGACCGGGTCGACCTCGGCGCCGTCGATGGAGAAGGTGAGGGCGCAGGCGTTCGCGTCATCGGTGCCCGCCAGCAGCTGTTCGGCGGGCGTGAGGGGCGGCGGCGCCGGGGTCGGCGCGGCGGTCGGGGTCTCTGCGGCCGGCTTCGCCGGGCCGTTCGCGTCGGCCGTCCGGGGCAGGGTGAGAGCGATGGCGATGACGGCGATGACGGCGATGACGGCGATGACGGATGCCGCGACCAGCAGCAAGGGCCAGAGGCGCCGCCGCGACCGTCGCGCCCGCCTCGCGCCGCGTGCCGCACTGCCCGATCCCGACATCGTTGCCCTCGCCGCGCGTCACCGGCGACGCACTCGCGTTGATCCTATGGGTTCGGGCGGCGCTGCCCGGACGGGCGGCGGAGCGACCGGGGCCTAGTTCTTCCGGCCCCCGCGGGCGTCGAAGGCCGCGCCGCATGCAATGCCGATGGCGACGCCGACCGCGAGCCACAGGGCGAGGTTGTCGGCCGCGATGCCGACCGCCGCGCCCACCGCGAGGCCCAGGGCCACGCCGATGCCGATGCCGGTTCCCTTGGCTGCGCCTCCGGTCGATTCGGGGTTCGTTTCGTTGTCCATGGGTACCAACGTACGGAGGGTGCAGGATCACAGCATCCGCCTGATGGGGGAGGTTTTCGATCTCCCTCGCGCGGGGGAGCGCGTGCTGTGCCGTGCTGTGCGGGCACCCCGTCTACATGCCGAGGATGCGTGTCTGCTTCGCGCATCGTCCTCGCGCGTGGTCGGATGTCTCCGTGTACGTGCGATTCCAATCACCACGCCCAGGTAAGCGCGGCGTGCACACGGGGATATTCGGCCTGGCGAACGGCCTCGCCAGGGGCGGCCATCTGACTGCCGAGGAGCATGCCGACTGGCGCGCCGGCAACGAGTGGTACAACGCGGCATATGCCGACCCGACGGACGCGGATGTCGGTGTCTACGACGAATCCCTCAACCCGCAGGCGGCGGCCTGGTTCAAAGGCACCGCGTCACACCTGCTGGAGCGCATTCCGAGGTATCTGGAGATCCTTCACGCACACGGCGTGGAGTGCTGTCGCGTGGAGGCGGACGACCCCGGCCGCATCATCTACGAAGACGAGGTGCAAATCGTGGTCGTCCCCCACGACGCACCGAGAATATGACGCGTCTGTCGCGACCCCCAGTCGGATCGTCGACGACGGGATCGCAGTAGGACTACGGAACTCGCCGATCAACGCTCGGTCTCTTGACATGCAAGTCGCCACTTGCATATCGTGACCGAATGACCGACGTCTACCGGGCGCTCGCGGATGCGACTCGCCGACAGATCCTCGATCTGTTGGTCGGTCGGGACGGTGTAACGCTGTTCGAGATCTGCAGCCGGCTCGCCGAGTCGGGCACGGGCTCGTCGCGACAGGCCATATCTCAACACCTGGGAGTGCTGGAGGAGTGCGGCCTGATCAGCACCGAACGGCAGGGACGCACGAAACTCCACTGGCTGAACACCGCGCCGTTGCGGGAAATCACCCGACGATGGCCAATCGACACAAGGGGGACGGACTGATGAAAGCACGACTGCACGTCATGAGCGTTTTCGTGGATGACCAGGAGAAGGCGCTCGCGTTCTATACCGATGTGCTGGGTTTCGTCACGAAGAACGACATTCCGCTGGGCGAGTATCGGTGGCTCACGGTGGTTGACGCCGACCATCCTGATGGCGTCGAGTTGCTGCTGGAGCCCGATGAGAACCCGGCCGCGAAAACGTATGTGGAGGCGCTCGCCGAGCAGGGCATCCCCTCGGCATCCTTCGCGGTCGACGATGTGGATGCCGCCTACGCCGAACTCACGGCGCGCGGGGTGCGGTTCGTCCAGCCGCCGACGCCCGGGGGGCCGGTGCGCACCGCGGTGCTCGATGACACGTGTGGCAATCTGATCCAGCTCGTCAGCCCCGCATGACCGCGTCGGAGGAGTCGCCGCCGACGGGTTGCGCTGCGAGTGCGTTCTCCTCCCGCGTCATCCGCGGGATGCGGAACAGGTCCCCGACCACCCACACGAGAATCGCGATGTGAGGCAGCAGCGAGAGCAGGATCACCGCGTCGTCTGCGAATGTGGTGGTCCCGCCGGGCGCTGCCCCATCGGAGATGACGTGGGCGATGATCTGTCCGATGAAGATGGTGAGGAAGCCGCCCAGCAAGAGGAGCCCCAGGGTGAGGCCACTGCGGTACCGGCGGAGGTAGAACCGGTGCAGGCCCACCGCGCCGCCCAGGAGGGCGAGCACGTATGCGACCCACATGTGCCTAGGTCCGCGCGCGACGCGTACGGGCAGCACGATGTAGTCGGGGCGCAAGCCAGCGGGCTCTGTGTTCGTCATGTGGGGTTCCTGTCTGTCGGGAGGGCAGGTGGCTCGGTGAGGTCGGCGCGGAGTGTCCATGCCGGCCACCAGCCGTCATGGAGCTCTCGGAGCGCAGCGGTGATGTGCTCGAGTTCGTCCGGGGTGAGGTTGCGGTCGGGTTCGCCGTTGCTCGAGTGACGTTCGCCTTCGAGGGTGCACAGTTGCGTGTGTTGCCATCGCCGGTGCCCGACCGGGAACACCTCCCGGAGTCCGCCGGCGGCAATAGCCAGCAAGACGTCTTCAAGGTGATCGGCGGCCGTCTCGGCCGACTCGTCGCACGCGTCGCACGAACACTGCGGAGCCACAGCGCGGAACAGGGCACCGCCTTGAATATGCACCGACTCCACCGTCGCCGTGATCGCCACGGTTGCTCCGGTGGAAGGCCGCAGCACCAGTTGCATCTCCTGATCTACGGTCTTCCGGTCGACGTCTACGAGGTACCAGGTCTGCAGATGCTCGATCAAGGCATCCAGGTCCAGCAGCAACGGCGCGAACCGGCCTGGATGGGAGAGCCGCGAGTACGCCTCCTCCGGGGGCCCACCGTTCCCCCACCGGGTTCCGTACCTGATGACCTGGCCGTCGGCATCCCGGTAGTCCTGGTCAGGGAAGGGTGGACGTGGGAAGGGGACGGGTGGGACCTGCAGAACCGGCTGCGAGCCGCTGGCCGTGAGCGCGTTCGTCTCCTGATCGTCTTGGTCTGCTTGAGGCCACGAGGACAGCTCCTCCGTGAACGCGTCCAGCTGTTCGGGCTGCTCCACCATGATCCGCACCAACCCCGCCACCGGGATGGATCGGGTTGACGTTCCCACCTCGAGCTCGGGCGTCACGCGCCATGTCGCCGCCGGATGCACCACTGAGATCACGTTCCCCACGAAACGCGCCGCCGACTCTGCCAGCTCTGGTGACTCCAACACGGCAGGGTGGTCGGCGAGAAACCCCCAAAGCGCCGAAAGGTCGGCTGCGAATACTGCAGGATCCGAGCCCTTTTGCTGCATGTAGGACGCGAACTGCTCGAACCCTTCCACGAACCGGACCGGAGCCGGAGCCGGAGGTTCGGAGCGGGGCCAGACCAGCGTGGCTGTGGACGAGGTCGGCTCAGGCAGCGCCCGCACCGGTGCGGGAAAGATGCTCTCTGCCACTTACGCGACCGCCTTCTTGCGAACGCTTGGAGGGCACAGGCCCGTGCCTCGTGATGAGCATTCCATAAGACGCACATCACGTGTCCAAACCATGGCGTCGGCATTGTCGGACGATGCGGCCCCGATGATGGCGATACTGGCGTGCCGAGGGGATCCCTGAAGCCCTCGGGCGCCGTCAGTGACCCGTGTGGGCTCGGGCGAGTTCCGAAGCGGGCAGCTCGCAGAGGATCGCTCCCACGGGTCGGCGGCCCCGCTCGGCTCGCTGATGGGTTTCGATGATCTCGAAACCGACTGCCTCGAGAGCCGCGTGCAGATGGTGGGTCGGCCACCGATAGGCGCGGACCACAGCATGATCGAAGGCCTCGACGCTACCGCCATGGAAGTAGCCGAGTAGGAGTGTGCCGCCGGGGCGGAGGGTCCGGGCGAACTCCGCGAGCGGCGTCGTGATCTGTGACGGTTCGTGGTGGATGGTGGAGAACCAGGACAGGATGCCGTCGAGGGCGCTGTCCGGCTCGTCAATTGCGTCGATGCTTCCGAGGTCAAAGCGCGTCGCGGGGTAGGTGGCTCGGGCATGGTCGATGAACTCCGGGACGAGATCTATGCCGTGCACGTCCACGCCGAGGCTTGCGAGATGGTTCGTCCAGTGTCCCGGGCCGCACCCCGCGTCCAGAACGCGACCGGCTGCCGACTCTGCCCACGCTTCTACGTGATGACGGTCGCTGGGGTGCACCGCACTCATCGAACCGACGACGTCCGCATACTCCGAAGCGCGAGCCGAGTACTCGGTGATTACGTCCGTCACATAGCGAGGCTACCGAGGGGCGCAGGGAGTGGAAGTGTCGCTGACCAGGGAAAAGCGAAACCCCCGCCATGTAGAAGCTAGGCGAGGGTTTCTGGGGTGACTGTAATGATCACCCGTGTGGCTCCGACGGGCGTCGATCCCGTGACCTCACGATTTTCAGTCGTGCGCTCTACCAACTGAGCTACAGAGCCGCGCGGCTGTGATGCTCGCCGCGTCCGACGCGAAGGGCCCTCTCGAAAAAGGGCCCGTCGCTGTGGAGCGACCCTGACGGGACTTGAACCCGCGACCTCCGCCGTGACAGGGCGGCACGCTAACCAACTGCGCTACAGGGCCATGCATATTCAATTGTAGGTGTGACCCCAACGGGATTCGAACCCGTGCTACCGCCGTGAAAGGGCGGCGTCCTAGGCCGCTAAACGATGGGGCCGAGTGAACCCTGTGGGACGAACCCGGTGCTCACGCTTACCGACGCTCAAGCATATGCACTGGATGGCCAAAACGCCAATCGAGGGCGCGCCGTACCCGTCGGAGGGCTGTTGAGACGGCACGATGGGCGCGAGGATGTGCGCGACGACCGGGCGGCGATGCCTGAGAAAACCGTTGCGGATGTGACTGATGTTGCTACTGTGAAGACGTCTTCGACTCCCCCCGATCTGGCGAAGAGATGAGGTGCCGCGTGCGGTTCACGCGCATCGACGACCCCGAAGAGTGCGGTTGTGCGCCGACTCCTGCGGAGCAGCGCGCCTTCGCGGGCGGCGTCACCCGGCGTGGCGCGCTCACCGTCGGCGCGTTCGGTCTCGTGGCTGCGGGCGCTCTCGCCGCTCCGTTCGCGCCGGTCGCGTTCGCCATAGCCGGATACCCCTCGTGGGACGACGTGCAGCGGGCTAAGGCGAACGAGGCGTCCAAGAACGCCGAGGTCGCCCGCATCGAGCAGCTCATCAACGACCTGACCACCGACGTCGCCAACAAGCAGGCAGAAGCAGAGCGTCTGGGGTTCGAGTACCAGGCCGCGCAGGAGGCGTACGAGGCAGCGGTCGACCGCGCCGAATCGCTGCAGGCTCAGGCCGACGCCGAAGAGGCCCGCGCGCTCGAGGCCGCGCAGAAGGCCGGACGGGTCGCATCCCAGCTCTACCGCAACGGGGGCGACGACACCTCGCTGGAGCTGTTCTTCTCGGGTTCCGCCGCGACCGCCGACGATCTGCTGGCGCGACTCGGCACGATGGACAAGCTCCTCGCCGCCAACCAGGCCGTCTACACCGACGCGGTCAGCGCCCGCGACAACGCGCAGAGCCTGAGCGACCAGGCATCCGTCGCCCGTGACGCCCGCGATGAGCTGAAGCGTGAAGCCGAGGCCAAGATGGTCGAGGCTCAGGCAGCGGCCGAGGCGGCCCAGGCGGCCCTCGCCGCTCAGACCGAGCACCTCGGCACGCTGCAGGCGCAGCTCGCCGCGCTCAAGGACACCACCGCGCAGACCGTGGCGGGCTACCAGGCCGGCGTCGAAGCCGAGCGTCGTGCTCGCGAGGAGCGCGAGCGCAAGGCCAGGGAAGAGGCCGCGCGCCGCGCCCAGGAAGAAGCCGACCGCATCGCCCGTGAGAACGCGGCCCGGCCTCCGGCCAGCGGCGGCGGTGGTGGCGGCGGCGGTGGCGGTGGTGGTGGCGGCTCCGGCGGCGGCGGCGGTTCTGGCGGCGGCCAGGGCTGGGTGCGCCCGCACGGCGGCTGGATCAGCTCGTGGTTCGGCAACCGCGGCACCATCTGCTCCAACGGATACTGCAGCGGCAGCGGCCACCGTGGCATCGACTTCGCCAACGGCTGCGGAGCGTACATCTACGCCGCGGCCGCCGGAACCGTCGTCTTCGCCGCCGAGAGTGGCACGTGGGGCAACTACGTCAAGATCGACCACGGCGGCGGCATCGTCACCGGCTACGCGCACATCCGGCCCGGTGGCTACGCCGTCGGCTGGGGTCAGCGCGTCTCGGCCGGCCAGGTCATCGCCTACGCGGGCAACACCGGCGCGTCAAACGGATGCCACCTGCACTTCGAGGTGTACCGCAACGGCACGCGCATCGATCCCGCTCCGTACCTGCGCGACCACGGCGTCTCGGTCTAGCAACGACGAAGGGCGGATGCCGCAGCACCCGCCCTTCGTGAAGACTGCCGTCGTCAGACGGTCTTGGGAGCTTCGCCCTCACCCTGGGTGCGGGTCTGCTCGTCGTGGTCGCGGAAGCGGTCGAAAGCCTCGCTGACCAGGCGCTCGGCCTCGGCGGCATCCGCCCATTCGTCGACCTTGACCCACTTGCCGGGCTCGAGGTCCTTGTAGTGCTCGAAGAAGTGGTTGATCTCGCCCTTGGTCCACTCGTCGAGGTCGGACACGTCCTGCACGTGGTCCCAGCGGGGGTCCTTGGCGATCACGGCGACGACCTTGTCGTCACCGCCGGCCTCGTCGCTCATCTTGAGCACGCCGACGGGACGCACGCGCGCCATGACGCCGGGGAACAGGTCGCGGTCGAGCAGCACCAGCACGTCGAGCGGGTCGCCGTCCTCGCCGAGCGTGTTCTCGAAGAACCCGTAGTTGGCCGGGTAGCCCATCGGCGTGAACAGCACGCGGTCGAGGTACACGCGGCCGGTGCCGTGGTCGACCTCGTACTTCACGCGGCTGCCGCGGGGGATCTCGATGACGGCGTCGTACGCGCCCATACTGGTGCTCCTTCAGACGTGGGTGGGATGCGGCGACCAGCCTAGTCGGGCGGCGTTCGCACCATAACTCCGGTGGACCGGGGTGTTCGGCGGCTGCGGCGGCGCCACGGGACGCGGCCGCGGCGGCTACCGTGGTCGCGTGCCGTCCCTGAGTCCTGCCGTCGCCGAGACCCGCCGCGCCGTCCGCGCCGCGCTGCAGCCCTTTGCCGGCGGTGGCGAGGTGGTCGTCGCAGTGAGTGGCGGCGCCGACTCGCTCGCCCTCGCCGCCGCGACGGTGTTCGAGGCGCCGAAGCTGGGGCTCCGGGTGGCCAGCATCACCGTGGACCACGGGCTGCAGCCCGGTTCGCACGAGACCGCAGCCCGCGCGGCGGCGGCTGCCACGGCACTCGGAATCGAGGCGGCCGTCGTGCGGGTGACGGTCGACCCGACCGCCCAGGGAGGCCTCGAAGCCGCCGCCCGCGACGCCCGCTACGCGGCGCTCGCCGAGGCCGCCGCCGACCGCGGCGCCGAGGCGGTGCTGCTCGGCCACACCCTCGACGACCAGGCGGAGACGGTGCTGCTCGGCCTCGCCCGCGGCTCGGGCGCCGCGAGCCTGGCGGGCATGGCGCCCGAGCGCCGCGACGAGGCGACCGGCACCCGGTGGCTGCGCCCCCTGCTGGCGGTGCGCCGTCAGACCACCCGGGCCGCCTGCGCGGCCGCCGGGCTCGAGCCGTGGGACGACCCCCACAACACCGACCCCCGCTTCGCACGGGTGCGGGTGCGCGAACGGGTGCTGCCGGTGCTCGAGACCGAGCTCGGTCCCGGCATCGCCGAGGCGCTCGCCCGCACCGCCGAGCAGCTGCGCGAAGACGCCGAGGCGTTCGCCCGCATGATCGACGAGACGATCGAGGACATCGTCGAGCCGGCAGAAGCCGGCATCGCGGTGTCGGTGGCCGCCCTCGCGGCCAACCCGCCGGCCCTGCGCAACCGCATCATCCGGCACGTCGTGGCCAGCGAGTTCGGGCAGTCCCTCACCAGGTCGCAGACCCTCGAAGTCGCGCGCCTGGTCACCGACTGGTCCGGGCAGGGACCGATCGACCTGCCGGGATGCCACGCCCGCCGCCGCGGACCGGTGGTGGAGTTCACCGCGGGACCCGAGGGAATCTAGACTCGACGCATGCGTGCCGCTGACATCTCGGACCAGCTCTCCACCATCCTCGTCACCGAGGAGGAGATCCAGCAGAAGCTCCGCGACCTCGCGGCCCGGGTCGACGCGGACTATGCCGGCAAGGACCTGCTGCTGGTGGGCGTGCTCAAGGGCGCCGTCATGGTGATGGCCGATTTCGCGCGGTCGCTGCAGAGCGACGTCACGATGGACTGGATGGCCGTGTCGTCATACGGCGCCGGCACCAAGTCCAGCGGCGTCGTGCAGATCCGCAAGGACCTCGACACCGACCTGCACGGCAAGCACGTGCTCATCGTCGAGGACATCATCGACTCGGGGCTGACCCTCAGCTGGCTGCTGGAGAACTTCGCCTCACGCGGTGCCGAGTCCATCGAGGTGCTGGCGCTGCTGCGCAAGCCCGAGGCGGCCAAGGTGAAGATCGACTGCAAGTACGTGGGCTTCGACATCCCGAACGAGTTCGTCGTCGGCTATGGCCTCGACTACGCCGAGCGCTACCGCAACCTGCGCGACGTCGCGGTGCTCGCCCCGCACGTCTACGCCTGAGCCGCGGGCGGTTTAAGCCCTGGGCGAATGCACAGTCGTTCCCCGGCTGTGCCGCGATAACCTGGGGCACTGTCGCCCGTCCCGTGAGCGGGCTGCTCTCCGTCGAAAGGGACCGGGCGTCGACCCGCACCATGAACTTCAAGAAGATCGCTCGCAACCCGCTGATCTACATCCTGCTCATCGGCGTGCTGCTCATGGTCGGCTTCTCGCTCATCTCCAACCTGGGCGCAGCCAAGCAGATCTCCACCCAAGAGGGCCTCGAACTGCTCGATGGCGGCACCGTGACCGAGGTGTTGAACACCGACGGCGACCAGCGCGTGGACATGACGCTCTCGAAGCCCTACGAGGGCGCCACCGAGGTGCAGTTCTACTACGTCGAGGCTCGGGCCGACGAGGTTGTCAGCGCCGTCAACGCGGCCGAGCCGAAGGACGGCTTCGACGACGCCGTGCCGCGCGCGACCTGGTTCGACGGGGTCCTCTCGCTGCTTCTGCCTATCCTGCTGCTGGGTCTGCTGTTCTGGTTCCTGATGTCGTCTGCGCAGGGCGGCGGCGGCAAGGTCATGCAGTTCGGCAAGTCCCGCGCGAAGCTCGTGACCAAGGAGACGCCCACCGTCACCTTCCAGGACGTCGCCGGCGCCGACGAGGCGATCGAAGAGCTGCACGAGATCAAGGACTTCCTGAAGGACCCCTCCCGTTTCCAGGCCGTGGGCGCCCGCATCCCGAAGGGCGTGCTGCTGTACGGCCCTCCCGGAACCGGAAAGACGCTGCTCGCCCGTGCCGTGGCCGGCGAGGCGGGGGTGCCGTTCTACTCCATCTCGGGCTCGGACTTCGTCGAGATGTTCGTCGGCGTGGGCGCCAGCCGCGTGCGCGACCTCTTCAACCAGGCCAAGGAGAACGCCCCGGCCATCATCTTCATCGACGAGATCGACGCCGTCGGCCGCCACCGCGGCGCCGGCATGGGCGGCGGTCACGACGAGCGCGAGCAGACGCTCAACCAGATGCTCGTCGAGATGGACGGCTTCGACCCGAAGGCGAATGTCATCGTCATCGCGGCAACGAACCGCCCCGACATCCTCGACCCCGCACTGCTGCGTCCGGGTCGATTCGACCGCCAGATCGGCGTGGACGCCCCCGACCTCAAAGGTCGCCTCAAGATCCTCGAGGTGCACGGCCGCGGCAAGCCCCTCGCCGACTCCGTCGACCTCGAGGTCGTCGCGCGCAAGACGCCCGGATTCACCGGTGCCGACCTCGCGAACGTGCTGAACGAGGCGGCTCTGCTCACGGCGCGCTCGAACGCGCAGCTGATCGACATGCGGGCGCTCGACGAGGCGATCGACCGGGTCATCGCCGGCCCGCAGCGCCGCACGCGCGTGATGAGGGACAAGGAAAAGCTCATCACCGCGTACCACGAGGGCGGTCACGCCCTCGCCGCCGCCGCGATGAACCACACCGACCCCGTGACGAAGGTGACGATCCTCCCGCGCGGCAAGGCCCTCGGCTACACGATGGTGCTGCCGCTGGATGACAAGTACTCCGTCACGCGCAACGAGCTGCTCGACCAGCTCGCCTACGCGATGGGCGGCCGCGTCGCCGAGGAGGTCGTGTTCCACGACCCCACCACCGGCGCCTCCAACGACATCGAGAAGGCCACCGGCATCGCCCGCAAGATGGTCACCGAGTACGGCATGACCACCGAGGTCGGGCCGGTCAAGCTCGGCGCGGCATCCGGTGAGATGTTCCTCGGCCGCGACATGGGCCATGGCCGCGACTTCTCCGAGGCCGTCGCCGAGCGCGTCGACGAGCAGGTGCGCCAGCTGATCGAGCAGGCGCACAACGAGGCGTACGAGGTGATCACGGCCAACCGGGACATCCTCGACAAGCTGGCGCTGGAGCTGCTGGAGAAGGAGACCCTCGACCACATCGAGCTGGCCGAGATCTTCAAGGACATCCGGCACCTGCCCGAGCGTCCGCAGTGGCTGTCGAGCGACAACCGGCCGGCGTCCACCCTGCCGCCGATCGAGGTGCCGCGCCGTCGCGAGGACGCCGGCCTCGCCGCCGCCGTCGAAGCCGATGAAGCGGTCGAGAAGGCCACGCGCCGTCGCCCCGCCGGTCAGGCCCGCCCCGCGACCGCATAGGCTCGGGGCGTGACCGTCGATCGTGAGCGCGTCTCGGCCCTGGTGCGCGAGTTGCTGGTGGCGATCGGGGAGGACCCCGAGCGCCCGGGACTTCGCCTGACGCCGCAGCGCGTCGCCGATACCTTCGGGGAGTTCTTCGCAGGGATCGGCGTCGACCCGGCAGAGCCCCTCGCGCACACGATCTCTGTGTCGCGGGGACCGGCGCCCGACACCCTGCCCTCCGGCGCCGTCATGCTGCGCGACATCCGGTTCCGATCCGTGTGCGAGCACCACCTGCTGCCCTTTGCCGGGCACGCGCACATCGCCTACCTCCCCGGCGAGCAGGTCGTGGGACTCGGCGCACTCCCGCGCGTGGTCGACATCCTCGCCGCCCGCCCGCAGGTGCAGGAGCGCCTGGGTGAGCAGGTGGCCGATACCATCGCCGGCGCGATCGACGCCCGCGGCGTGCTCGTCGTCCTCGACGCGACCCACCAGTGCGTCACGATGCGCGGCGGACGCCAGCCCGACGCCTCCACGGTGACGGTGGCCGCCCGCGGCGAGATGGCCGAGCCCGCCGCGCGCGCAGAGGTCATGGCTCTGCTGGCGGGGAGCGGGCGGTGACCCTCGTGATGGGCATCGTCAACGTGACTCCCGATTCGTTCAGCGACGGCGGCCGGTACGCCCGGGCGGATGCCGCGATCGCCCACGGCCTGCAACTGCTCGCCGACGGTGCCGACATGCTCGACGTGGGCGGAGAATCGACGCGCCCCGGGGCCGAGCGTGTGGACCCGGCCGTCGAGCGCGACCGGGTGCTTCCGGTCGTCTCCGCGCTCGCCGACGCAGGCGCCGTGGTCAGCATCGACACCATGAACGCCGAGACGGCCGCCGCCGCCGTGGCCGCCGGCGCCCGCATCGTCAACGACGTGTCGGGCGGGCTCGCCGACGACGGCATGTTCGCCGCCGTCGCCGGCACCCAGGCAGAACTGGCGATCGGCCACTGGCGGGGTCACTCGACCGACATGTACGCCCGCGCCGACTACGCCGACGTCACCGGCGAGGTCCTCGCCGAGCTGGCTGCGCGGGTGGATGCCGCAGAGAGCGCCGGCATCCCGCGCGAGCGGCTCATCGTCGACCCCGGCATCGGCTTCGGCAAGCGCGGCGACCAGAACTGGATGCTGCTGTCGCACCTGCCGCAGGTGGTGGGGCTCGGCGTGCGCGTGCTGGTGGGAACCAGCCGCAAGCGCTTCCTCGCCGAAGCCCTCGCGCCCGGCGCGGAGGCGGACGGCGTCGACGAGCGCCGCCGGGATCTCGCCACCGCCGTCACGAGCGCGCTGGCATCGGCCGACGGCGCGTGGGCCGTGCGGGTGCACGACGTGACCGCGACCCGCGACGCGCTGGCCGTGGCCCGCGCCTGGAGAGAGGGAGCAGCACCGTGAGCGACCTGGATGAGATCGCTGTCACCGGCATCCGTGCCTTCGGGCGACACGGGGTGTACCCCGACGAGCGCCGTGACGGCCAGGAGTTCGTCGCCGACGTGGTGCTGTCGCTCGACACCCGGGGCGCGGCCGCCACGGACGACGTCGCCGACACCGTGCACTACGGCGAACTGGCCGAGGAGGTCGCGGCGATCCTCGCCGGTGAACCCGTCGACCTGCTCGAGACCCTCGCCGCCCGCATAGCCGATGCCGTGCTCGCCCGCCGGCCGGTGCAGCAGGTGCGCGTGACGGTGCACAAGCCCGCCGCCCCGATCGCGGTGGCCTTCAGCGACGTGAGCGTCACGATCACCCGAGGGCGGATGCCATGAGCCGTCGGCTTGCGCAGGGTTTCAGCTCCACCCACGAGAGCGCGGATGCGGCTCCCGTGCGCGCCGTCGTCGCGCTGGGGGCGAACCTCGGGGACCGTGAGACGACGCTGACCGAGGCGCTGCGGAGCCTGGCGCGGCTGCCGCTGACGACCGACGTCGTCGCCGCCTCGCCGATCGAGACGGTCGCCCTCACACCCGAGGGCCCCGACCCTGACGCGCCCGCCTACCTCAACTCGGTGGCTCTGCTGCACACCCGGCTGGCGCCCAGCGTGCTGCTGGGATACCTCCACGCCATCGAAGCGGCCCACGGCCGTGAGGAGCGCGAGCCCGGAGCCGCCCGCTGGCAGGACCGCACCCTCGACCTCGACCTCATCGCCTACGGGGACGTGCAGAGCGACGACCCCGCGTTGCAGCTCCCGCACCCGCGGGCCGCCGAGCGCGACTTCGTGCTGCGGCCCTGGCTGACGGTCGATCCCGACGCAGAGCTCCCCGGGCACGGCCGTGTCGCCGACCTGCTGCGCCGCCTCGGCGAGAGGGGGGATGCCTCGTGAAGCGCACCGGGCCCGCCCCGCTCATCGTCGCCGCCGTGCTGGGCCTCGGCACCGGATACATCGTCGACCAGACGCTCACCGCCACCGGGCGGCCCACCTTCACCCCCTCCCTCATGCTGCCGGTGCTGCTGGTCGCGCTCGGCGCGGTCCTCGTCGCGCTGGCCGTGCCGATCTCGCGGGCGACACGCGGCGGGGCGCGGCATACGGCGCGCCCCGTGAACCCCTTCCAGGCCGTGCGCGTCGCCATGCTCGCGAAGTCAGCGAGCATCACGGGTGCCGCCGTCGCCGGGTTCGCCGGCGGTCTCGGAGCCTTCGTGGCCACGCGGCCCGCCGACCCCTCGCTAGGCTCGGTGGCGACGATCCTCGCGGCCGCGGTCGGCGGTGCGATCCTGGTGGCGACCGCCCTCGTCGCCGAGCAGCTGTGCACCATCCGGAAGGACGACGATGACGAACCCCCCGCCCCCGGGCCCGACAGCACTGCCACCCACCACTGACGCCGCAACCGTGGACCCGACCGGTGAGGCCGCGACCGACTCGGCCCTCGACGCCGGGACGTACGACCGCCTCATCGAGCCACGCGGTGAGGGGCGTCTGGCGCTCGAGCACGGCACGTGGCACCAGATCTCCCGCAAGTACCTGCGTGTGCAGCTCGCCATCTACGGCATCTTCCTGCTCGTCGTCGTGGTCGCCGTCCTCGTGCTGACGCTGCTGCTCGACCAGATGTGGGCACTCATCCCCGGTGGCATCCTCGGCGTGATCCTGCTGTGGACGATCGTGATCCTGCCCCGCCAGGTGCGGGCGATCGGCTACCAGCTGCGCGACGACGACCTGGTGTTCCGTCGCGGCATCCTCTGGCAGCGCATCGTGGCCGTCCCGTATGGACGGATGCAGCTCGTCGACATCACCCACGGACCGCTGGACCGAGGGGTCGGCATCGCCCAGCTGAAGCTCGTCACCGCTGCGGCCACCACGGGCGTGACGATCCCCGGGCTGTCGCAGCAGGCCGCCGAGGCGCTGCGCGATCACCTGATCGCGGTCGCCGAGAGCCGTCGGACGGGGCTGTGACCGATCCCGTCGGCATGACCGAGCCGCGCGCCGGCATGACCGAGCAGCGCGCCGGCGCGCCGACGCCCCCGCCGGCGCTCGTGCGCTCGCCGCTCAGCGACGGCGAATGGCACCACCTGCACCCGCTGACGCCGCTGCTGCGCGGCGGACTGGCGCTCATCGTGATCGTGGGCGTGGTCGTCGCGAACCTGCGCGACCGCCTCATCGCCATCTTCGTCCCGGGTCTTTCCGGCGGCCAGATCGACGCCGAGGAGTGGGAGGAGATCGAAGGCGGCGGCGACCCCATCGACTGGGTGCTCGCCAACAACCTCGTCGTCGTGGCGCTGCTGGTCGTGCTCGGCCTCGTCCTGCTGCTGATCGCCGGGTTCTACCTGTCGTGGCGCTTCCACACCTTGCGCATCACCGGCGACGACGTCGAGGTGCGCACCGGCATCCTGTTCCGCACCCAGCGCCGCGCCCCCCTCGACCGCGTGCAGGGCGTGAACCTGACGCGGCCGATGATCGCCCGGCTGCTGGGCATGGCCAAGCTCGAGGTCGTGGGCGCGGGCACCGACTCCAACGTGAAGCTCGAGTACCTCTCCACAGCGAACGCCGAAGCCGTGCGTGCCGACATCCTGCGTCTCGCCTCAGGCCGCAGACTGGGGACCTCGGCCGCGGCCGCAGCCGGCGCAGGGTCGCTCGCGCAGACGGTGAACCGGGGACTGACCGGCCTCATCGAGGGTGACGACCAGGCCACCGAAGCGCCCGAGTCGGTCGTGCACATCCCGGTGGGGCGGCTGGTGGCGTCCCAGCTCATCAGCCCCGGCACGGTGATGCTGCTTCTCGGCGTCGTCGCGATCATCGTGGGCGCTGTGGTCGGCACGCCGTGGGTGCTGCTGAGCGTCGTGCCCGCGGTCATCGGTTTCGGCGCGTACTGGGTGCGCGAGATCGTGCGGTCCCTGCGCTACTCCATCGCGCCCACCCCCGACGGGGTGCGCATCACGTTCGGTCTGCTCACGACGGTCACCGAGATCGTGCCACCGGGACGCGTGCACGCCCTCGAGGTGAGCCAGTCGGTGCTGTGGCGTCGGTTCGGGTGGTGGAAGATCAAGATCAACCGGCTCACCGGACGGAGCGTCTATGACGGCTCCACAGACCAGTTCACCACCGTGCTGCCGGTCGGCACTCTCGCCGACGTCGAGCGCGTGCTGCAGCTGCTGCTGCCGGATGTCGGCGGCGACGACGTGGCCCTGCTGCTGCGGCAGGGCGTCGAGGGGCCGATCGAGGGCGATGCGTTCACTACCACGCCGCGGCGCGCGCGGATTCTCCGCCCGCTGTCGTGGAAGCGCAACGGATTCCTCGTGTCGGGCGACCAGCTGCTGCTGCGCCGGGGCGTCGTGTGGCGCAAGCTCGCGATCCTCCCGCTGGCCCGGCTGCAGAGCATCGGGCTGTACCAGGGGCCGATCGACCGCGCACTGCGGGTCGCCGCCGTGCGCGGCCACGTCGTCACCGGACCGGTGTACGCCAACGTGTCGGCCATCGACCGCGACGACGCCGTGAGCCTGCTCGAAGCGGTCGAAGCCGCCGCCGTGCGCGCGGCCGCCGCCGACCGGTCGCACCGGTGGGCCGGTGAGGCCGCGGCCGCGGCGAACGCGGACGGCGTACCCGCACTCGAGACCGAGCGTGAATCAGCGCCCGCCACGACATCCCAGCCCGCCCTCGAATGGACCGCGGCGGGTGCGCCCGAGGCGGCACCCGAACCCGCGCCCGCGCCGGCGCCCGAATCCGCCGTCGGTGAGCCGGCCCCCGAGCCGCCGGCGCCGCTGCATCCGGCTGCGTTTGTGGAGCCCGAGCACCCAGTGGCCGTGCCGCCGCCCGCCGAGCGGCGGGACTCGCGCCCGCCCGACGCCCACAAGCCCGAGGACCCGCGGTGAACCGCAGCGCGCGCCTCGGAGTCGGCGTGATCGGTGCGGGACGCGTGGGTCCCGTGCTGGCCGCGGCGCTCGCCGGCGCCGGACACGCGCTCGTCGGGATCACATCGGGGTCCGATCCCGACCGCGTCGAGGCGATCCTGCCGGGCGTCCCCACGCTCGACGCCGTCGAGGTCGCGCGCCGCAGTGAGCTGGTGATCATCGCCGTCCCGTCCGGCGAACTGCCGGGTCTCGTCAGCGGTCTCGCGGACGTCGGGGCGTGGCAGCCGGGCCAGCTCGTGCTGCACACCGATCCCGCTCACGGATACGACGTGCTCGCGCCGGCGATGCTCCAAGGCGCGATTCCCCTCGCCCTGCATCCCGCCATCACCTTCACCGGCACGACCACCGACGTCCGCCAGCTGATCGGCTCCCACGCGGCGGTGTCGGCCCCGGCGCCCGTGCTGCCGATCGCGCAGGCCCTGGCCGTCGAACTCGGCTGCGAACCGGTCGTCGTGGGCGAGGCCGACCGCGCCGCCTATGCCGAGGCCATCGCGACGGCGACGGACTTCTCGCGGTCGATCGTCGCGCAGGCCGCGGCGCTGCTGGCGCAGGCGGGGGTGCCCGAACCGGGTTCGTATCTCGCCACGCTCGTGCATTCGACCATCGACCAGGCGCTCACCGCCGCCGGAACGGCTGCCGACGATGAGGCGGTTCCGCCGCTGGAGTGAGGCCCGGTCTCCGTCCGAGGCATCCGCGCCCGTCATGGGCGAGGCCGTCCAGGCGCGGCTGGCGGCTCACTGACGGTGCCGTCGCAGCCCGGCAGGTCCACGTGGGCCCGCCGGTAGACTGTAAGGCGACTTTCCAAGGAGCCCCCTGTGACTGAACAGCCGTCGTCGACGCCCCCCGAAAACGCCCTCGAAGAGGACGTGTTCGAGCAGAAGGCCGTGCGGCTTGCCAAGCGCGAGCGGCTGATCGCCGAGCGAGCGGATGCCGCCGGCGGCGCCTACCCGGTGTCGGTGCCGGTCACCGACACGATCCCGGCGCTGCGCGAGCGGTTCGCCGACCTCGCCCCCGGTGACGAGACGGGTGTCGTGGCGGGAGTCGCGGGCCGTGTGGTCTTCAGCCGCAACACCGGCAAGCTGTGTTTCGCCTCGCTGCAGGCCGGCGACGGCAGCCGCATCCAGGCGATGGTGTCGCTCGCCGAGGTGGGCGAGGAGTCGCTGCAGGCGTGGAAGGACCTCGTCGACTTGGGTGACCACGTCTTCGTCAGCGGTCAGGTCATCTCCAGCCGCCGCGGCGAGCTGTCGATCATGGTGCGCGAGTGGGCGATCGCCGCCAAGGCGCTGCTGCCGCTGCCCAACCTCTACACCGAGCTGAGCGAAGAGAGTCGGGTGCGCTCGCGCTACCTCGACCTCATCACGCGCCAGCAGGCCCGCGACACGGTGCTGGCGCGCGCCAAGGTGAACGCCAGCCTGCGGGACACGTTCGGCCGCCACGGGTTCGTCGAGGTGGAGACGCCGATGCTGCAGGTGCAGCACGGCGGCGCCGCCGCGCGCCCGTTCGTGACGCACTCCAACGCGTTCGACACCGAGCTGTACCTGCGCATCGCGCCGGAGCTGTTCCTCAAGCGCGCCGTCGTCGGCGGCATCGACCGCGTCTTCGAGATCAACCGCAACTTCCGCAACGAAGGCGCGGACTCCACGCACAGCCCCGAGTTCGCCATGCTCGAGGCGTACCAGGCCTACAGCGACTACAACGGCATCGCCGACCTCACCCAGGAGCTCGTGCAGAACGCAGCGATCGCGGTCGCCGGCTCCACCACGGTCACCTGGGCTGACGGCACCGAGTACGACCTGGGCGGCCAGTGGGACCGCATCTCGATGTACGAGTCGCTGTCGGCGGCATCCGGACGCACGATCACGCCGCAGACGTCCGTGGAGGAGCTCAGCGCGTTCGCGGCGGAGGTCGGCGTCGAGGTGCCGCCGAAGATCGCCACGCACGGCAAGTTCGTAGAAGAGCTGTGGGAGCACTTCGTCAAGGGAGACCTGACCCGCCCCACCTTCGTCATGGACTTCCCCGTCGACACCAGCCCTCTCGTACGCGAGCACCGGTCGATCCCCGGTGTCGTGGAGAAGTGGGACCTGTACATCCGAGGCTTCGAGCTGGCCACGGGATACTCCGAGCTCGTCGACCCCGTCATCCAGCGCGAGCGCTTCGTCGAGCAGGCCAAACTCGCCGCACAGGGCGACGACGAGGCCATGCGGGTCGACGAGGAGTTCCTCCGCGCCCTCGAGCACGCCATGCCTCCCACGGGCGGCATGGGCATGGGCATCGACCGGCTCATGATGGCGATCACGGGTCTGGGCATCCGCGAGACCATCCTCTTCCCGCTGGTCAAGTAGCCGCAGCGGAGCATCGCGCGGGCGGGCCACACCCGGTCACCCCGCGCGGAACGCCCAGTCGGGCAGATGCCCGGCGGCCACGAACGCGAGCACGATCTGCGTCAGACCATGGTCGGGATCGAGCTCGGCGGCCATGCGCGCATACAGATCGGCGTGTGTCGAGCGGCCGAGGGCCCACGACAGCCACGCGCAGGTGGCGAGCGTGCCCGGGCGCGCGGCGGGCGGTGCGAGGGCAGCCAGACGGCGGGTGAGCTCGAGCGCCCGGGTGAGCCGGGCGGGGTCGGGTTGGGGGCCGTCGCCCCACATGGTCATCGCGAGGTCGGACGGGTAGTCCGCGCCCTCTTCCCACCGCCGCTGCGCGTCCAGCGCCCGGATGCCGCGGCGCGCGTCGGCCGCCCACTGCACGATCGCCACGTCCCGCAGCGCCGGGCGGGACAGGCACCACACCAGAAGCGCCGCCTCGAACGGTGCCAGCGCCGCGGGGTCGGTGTCGAGGGACTGCTCGAAGCACGCCACCACGTCGTCGAGCCGGCCCACCGCCGCCAGCGCCTCGGGGTGGATTCGGGGACGTCCGCGCCGAGGCGGACCTTCGCCCTCGGCCCCACCCAGGTCCCGGGCCGCGGTCCGCACCGCACGCAATGCCGACGCGACCGCTTCTGCCTGCTTCTGATGCACGGGCGGCAGGACGGCACCGGTCGTCTGGTCACCTGGAGCGGTCGTGACCGGTACCGGCAGCGCCAGCGCCTCGAGCGGTCGCCCTCCGCGAGGACAGTCGGCGTCGAGGGTGGAGCCCCAGCCGTCACTGCCGATGCTCAGGGCATCGGTGATGCGCAACCCGCAGGCGTCGGCGGCGCGACCGATGCTCGCCAGCAGCGCCGAACCCGGCAACCCGGACATGCACGACTCATCGGAGAACACCGCCGCGGCCAGCGCGTCCGCCCGCGGCACGCGGCACACCATGCCGAGGCACGTGGCCGCGAAGGCGTCGAGATCGGTTCCGTCGCGCGGCAGGTCGAGCCGCAGCGCCCCGATGCTGCGCGAGCCCCGGAACGGGACGAGCACGAGGCTGTGCACCGGAGTGAACCCGAGCATCGCCGGAAGCAGGGAGAGGAAGTGCGCGGCATCCGCCGCCTTCACGATCGTGGTCATGCCGCCAGCGTGGCCGCCGTCGCACCGGGACGTAGCCCCGAAACCGGGGCTCGGGGGAGAGCCGGACGGATTCCGCGCCTGTTACGTCGTCGGCGGGGCCGGCGCCCAGGGCGGGCCACGTACGATGGAGGCATGGACACTGTGTGGACCGCCGTCGTGTGGGCATTGCTTCCCACCCTCGTGGTCTCGGGCCTCTTCTGGTTCGTGCTGCGCGGCATCCTGCGCATGGACCGCACCGAGCGCCGGGTCTACGCCCGCATCGAGGCCGAGGAGCGCGCCAAGCGCGGCCTGCCCCCGGTCGGCGGCGACGCCGGAGCCGTCCGCAACGCCGGATGACCGCCGCCCCCGATACGCTGACCGAGTGAGCAGCGAGGGGGGAAAGTGATCAGCATCACTTTCGACTGGACCTGGTGGGTCATCCTCGTCTTCTTCGTGGACCTCATCGTGCGCATCACGGCGATCATCGTCATCCCCCGCAACCGCCGTCCCACCGCGGCGATGGCATGGCTGCTGGCCATCTACTTCATGCCCTTCGTGGGCGTCTTCCTGTTCCTGTTGATCGGCAATCCGCGGCTGCCCCGCAAGCGCCGCCTCAAGCAGGACCAGATCAACGAGTACATCCACGAGACGAGTGAGCACCTCGACTTCGGCACGCTGCGTCCGCACGCTCCCGAGTGGTTCAACGCGACGGTCACGCTCAACCGCACTTTGGGTGCCCTCCCCCTCGCCGGCGACAACGCCGCGCACCTCATCGCCGATTACGACACGTCGCTGCGGGAACAGGCCAAGGCGATCCGCACGGCGAAGCGCTACGTGCATGTCGAGTTCTACATCCTCCAGAGCGACCCCACGACCGACGACTTCTTCCGGGCCCTCGAAGAGGCCTGCGCGCGCGGTGTCGTGGTGCGGGTGCTCATGGACCACTGGGCCAACCGCGGAAAGCCCTTCTACAAGCAGACGCTGCGCCGGCTCGACGCCATGGGTGCGCAGTGGCACCTGATGCTGCCGGTGCAGCCGTTCAAGGGCAAGTACCAGCGCCCCGACCTGCGCAACCACCGCAAGCTGCTCGTGATCGACGGGGTGATGGCGTTCATCGGGTCCCAGAACATCACCGATTCCACCTACAACCTGCGCCGCAACATCCGCCGCGGGCTGCACTGGGTCGACCTCATGGTGCGTGTGGAAGGGCCGGTCGTGGCATCCGTCAACGCCGTGTTCCTCTCGGATTGGTACAGCGAGACGGACGAGACGCTCACCGAGGAGATCGACCTGTTCGAAGTCACGACCGGGCCAGGGGACCTGGACTGCCAGATCGTGCCGTCGGGGCCGGGGTTCGAGTTCCAGAACAACCTCAAGCTGTTCCTGAGTCTGATGTACGCCGCACAGCGCAAGCTCATCATCGTCAGCCCGTACTTCGTGCCGGATGAGTCGATGCTGCTGGCGATCTCGACCGCGTGCCAGCGCGGCGTCGACGTGCAGATGTTCGTTTCGGAGGAGGGCGATCAGGCGATCGTCTATCACGCCCAGCGCAGCTACTACGAGGCGCTGCTGCGCGCAGGCGTGCGCATCTGGATGTACCGCAAGCCCTACATCCTGCACTCGAAGTCGATGACCGTCGACGACGAGGTCGCCGTGATCGGCTCGAGCAACATGGACATGCGCTCGTTCGGTCTGAACCTCGAGGTGTCGATGCTGGTGCGAGGGGAGGAGTTCGTCACCGAGATGCGCGACGTCGAGCAGATGTACCGCGGGCTGAGCCGGGAGCTGACCCTGGAGGAGTGGGAGCAGCAGCCGTTGCGCTCGACCGTGCTCGACAATCTGGCGAGGCTCACCTCCGCACTGCAGTGAGTGTTACCGGGCTGTGACCGCACTCGTCGTCAGCGCTCAGACAGACACGCCAGGATGGATGCCATGACCACCCGATTCGTCTCCGCTGTCGCAGGGGGCGGCCTCGCCCTGCTGCTGATGGCATCGCTCAGCGCCTGTGCCACTGACTCGTCCGACCCGACGCCTCCGGCAAGCGGGGGCACGGGTGGCGCGACGGAGGTCGAAGTGGATGCCGCGTGGCTCGACGGCGGCCGCATGGTGGGCCTCGTGACCCAAGGGTCATCCTCGTGCGTGCCGATCGCCGACGGTGCCACCCTGTCGGCCGACGGGGTGCTCGAGGTCACGCTCGTGGAACCGGCATCCGAGGTCTGCACCGCCGACATGGCGCCGCGGGTGACGGTCGTCTCGCTCCCCGCCGGCATCGATCCCTCGCAGGATCTGCAGATCGAGGTCGCCGGCGACGGCTACCGCGGCGAGACCGACCTCGACGGCGTCGCGGGACTGCCCGCCCCGTCGGGTGAGACGGACTACGCCCCGAGTGCCGGGTGGGTGGACGACGGGGTGTTCGCGATCGTCACGTGGGGCTCCTCGTCGTGCCCGCCGACCGTCCAGGACATCGAGGTGACGGCATCCGACGCCGTCACGGTCACCTTCGCCGAGCCCGAGCCCGACCGCATGTGCACGATGGACATCGCACCGCGCGCGGTGCTCGCGTACCCCGAGGGTGACCTCGACGCCGATGCGCCCGTCACGCTGACACTGACCGGCGGCGGGCCGGAGTTCGCGATGCCGGTCACGACGACGATCCTCGGCTGACCCCCGGCGCGCCGCACGCGGCGCTGCTCGAGTGTCGCGAATGGCGGGTGGCGGAGGGCTCCGACCGTGCGGAAGCGCCACCGGAGCGGCGCGTGTCGCTCCGCTGCGAGCACGCGGGGCTCCTGCACAGGGTGCCGATGGCGAGGATCCATCCCCAGGAGGTGTTCCGGGGCTGCGGTGGCAGCCCACGGATGCCAGGTTGTCGCCATGCTTCGTCACCCGCTCCCCGAGTTCTCGACGCCGGCGTTCACCACGGCGGATGCCGCAGCGGCCGGCGTGGCACGCTCGAGGCTCCGCGCGGCAGATCTCGAGCACCCGTTCCACGGCGTGCACGTCGTCCGTGATGGCCGGCCACCGGTGCGGCGACCCGAGGACGGGATCGTCGCTCGCGCCCGCATCGCGGACCTTCGGCTCAGTGACGGGGCCTTCTTCTCGCACCTGACGGCCGCCGTCCTGTGGGGCGTGCCACTTCCTGCCGGCATCCTCCTCGCGCAGGACGAACTCGACGTCGGAGTGCTGCATCCCACGCGTCCACCGCGGGCGCGCGGGCTGCGCGGTCATCGCGTGCAGCCCGAACACGTACGACTGACCGTGCACCCGGAGCACCGGCTCCCGGTGCCGACCCCCGCCAGCACCTGGGCGATGCTCGGCGGCGTGCTCCGGCATCCCTACGATCTCGTGGCGGTCGCGGACGCCCTTGTGAGCGACCGTCGGCACGACGCCGCGGGCCCCCTCGCCACCCGCGCGCAGCTCGAGGCCGCCGTCTTCACGAAGCGGCGTGTCGGTGTGCGCGCGTTGCGTGAAGCGCTGGTGCGGGTGCGACCGTGCGTGGCGTCGCGCACAGAGACCTGGACGCGGCTGGTGATCGTGGATGCCGGATTGCCGGAGCCGCTCATCAACCACACCGTGGTCGACGGTGGCGGCCGGTTCATCGCGTGCGTGGATCTTGCCTACCCGCAGTGGAAGGTCGCGGTCGAATACGAGGGCGCGCACCATCTCTTCGACGCGACGCAGTGGGCGAATGACATCCGCCGATACGAGCTGCTCGCGGCCGAGGGGTGGCGGGTGATCCGCGTCACGAGTGAGGACCTGTTCCGGTATTCCGAGCGTCTGGTGCTCCGTGTGCGTCGCGCGATTCGTGCCGCGGCCTGAGCCGTCGCCCGCGCTGCTCCGGTGTCGCACATGGCGGGTGCTCCGCGCCGCGACTGTGCGGACGGGACACTCGAGCAGCCCAGCCGCCCGTCAGCGGGGCTCGGAGCGCACCAGCAGGTCCCCGACCTCGCAGTCCAGCGCCCGGCACACGGCCGACAGCGTCGAGTACCGGATCGCCCGCGCGCGGTCGTTCTTCAGTACCGACAGGTTCACCACCGACACCCCCACCAGCTCCGACAGTCGCGCCAGGGTCATGCCCCGCTCGGCGAGCAGCTCGTCCAGACGGCAGTGGATGCCGGTGGGGCCGTCCTCCTCCGCGGGGCTCATACGAGGCCCTCGGTCTCGCGCTGCAGGCGGTCGCCGACGGTGAACACGGTCGAGGCCAGCGCCGCGACGAACCCGAGCATCAGCAGCGACGCGATGTCGACCGACATGAGCACGTTGTTGAAGGTGCCGTCCGAGAGAGCGGCGAACGCCCCGTTGGCGGCCATGTTGCCGAAGAACGGGTAGGCCGCAGCGCCCAGGATCGCGGTGAGGCCGGCGGTGGTCACCAGGCGTGTGTTCGTGCGGCTGAACACCCGGTCGCGCAGCACGCTGCGCGACAGCAGCAGCAGGCAGACCACGACGATGAGGACCGCCGCCACCATCAGCACCTGCTGGATCACGATCGACCACAGCGACGCCACGGGCAGGTCCGAGACCGTGAGCACGGCCGTGTCGAGCTCGACGGCCGCATCGGCGCCGTCCACGCCGATGGGGGCGAGGGCGGGGGTGTCGACGAACTCCGCGAGCACCTGCACGCTCTCGGCCGTCAGCACGTCCACGATGCGGGCCACCGCAGCGACGACGGTTCCGACCGTGAGGGCCGCTCCCGCGATCATCATGAACATCAATCCGAACCGGTCACCGGTCGACAGGGCGCGCCCCGTGGTCGTCGCGTGCGACATGATTTCCTCCATAACGAGTATCGTTAATATCGATCATCGTTACAGTATCGATTCTCGATATGTCCGTCAACACCGGATGGCGCCGACGCCGGCATCCGCCCGTGGCGAACAACGGGCATAGGGGCACCCTCCGGTCGTTACCCTTTTCGGTAAGCGCCACAACTGTGCGCTTGGAGGAGTCGACGATGTTCGAGAGATTCACGGACCGTGCCCGTCGTGTGGTTGTGCTCGCCCAAGAAGAGGCGAAGATGCTCAACCACAACTACATCGGTACCGAGCACATCCTGCTCGGCCTCATCCACGAGGGCGAGGGGGTCGCCGCGAAGGCGCTGGAGTCGCTCGGTATCTCGCTCGACGCTGTGCGCGAGCAGGTGCAGGACATCATCGGGCAGGGCCAGCAGCAGCCGACGGGACACATCCCGTTCACGCCGCGGGCCAAGAAGGTGCTGGAGCTGTCCCTGCGCGAAGCGCTGCAGCTCGGCCACAACTACATCGGCACCGAGCACATCCTGCTCGGTCTCATCCGCGAGGGTGAGGGCGTCGCCGCGCAGGTGCTCGTCAAGCTGGGCGCCGACCTGAACAAGGTGCGCCAGCAGGTCATCCAGCTGCTCAGCGGCTACCAGGGCAAGGAGCCCGCGGGCGTCGCGGCCGGCCCCGGCGAGCAGAACGCGCCCGCCCAGGGTGGATCGGCGGTGCTCGACCAGTTCGGGCGTAACCTCACCCAGGCCGCGCGCGACAACAAGCTCGACCCGGTGATCGGGCGCGAGAAGGAGATCGAGCGGGTCATGCAGATCCTCTCCCGCCGGTCGAAGAACAACCCCGTCCTCATCGGCGAGCCCGGCGTCGGCAAGACCGCCGTCGTCGAGGGCCTCGCACAGGCGATCGTCAAGAACGAGGTCCCCGAGACGCTGAAGGACAAGCAGGTCTACTCGCTGGACCTCGGGTCGCTCATCGCCGGGTCCCGCTACCGCGGTGACTTCGAGGAGCGCCTGAAGAAGGTCACCAAGGAGATCCGCACCCGCGGCGACATCATCGTGTTCATCGACGAGATCCACACCCTCGTCGGCGCCGGCGCGGCCGAGGGCGCGATCGATGCGGCATCCATTCTCAAGCCCCTCCTCGCCCGCGGCGAGCTGCAGACCATCGGCGCGACCACGCTCGATGAGTACCGCAAGCACTTCGAGAAGGATGCCGCGCTCGAGCGCCGCTTCCAGCCGATCCAGGTCGCCGAGCCGAGCCTGCCCCACGCGATCAACATCCTGAAGGGGCTGCGCGACCGCTACGAGGCGCACCACAAGGTGCAGATCACCGACGGCGCGATCGTCGCGGCGGCCAACCTCGCCGACCGCTACGTCAGCGACCGGTTCCTGCCCGACAAGGCCATCGACCTGATCGACGAGGCCGGCGCCCGCCTGCGTCTGTCGATCCTGTCGAGCCCGCCGGAGCTGCGCGAGTTCGACGACAAGATCGCCAAGGTCCGCGAGGACAAAGAGCGCGCCAGCGAGGACCAGGACTTCGAGAAGGCCGCCGCCCTGCGCGACGAGGAGAAGTCCCTGCTCGCCGAGCGTCTGCGCCTCGAGAAGCAGTGGCGCTCGGGTGACGTCGCCAGCCACGCCGTGGTCGACGAGGGCCTGATCGCCGAGGTGCTCGCGCAGGCCACCGGCATCCCGGTGTTCAAGCTGACCGAAGAGGAGTCCAGCCGACTCGTCTTCATGGAGAAGGCGCTGCACCAGCGCGTCATCGGCCAGGACGAGGCGATCGCGGCGCTGTCGCGCACGATCCGTCGTCAGCGCGCGGGTCTCAAGGACCCCAAGCGCCCCTCGGGCTCGTTCATCTTCGCCGGCCCCACGGGCGTCGGAAAGACCGAGCTCGCCAAGGCGCTGGCGGAGTTCCTCTTCGACGACGAGGGCGCGCTGATCTCGCTCGACATGAGCGAGTTCGGCGAGAAGCACACCGTCTCGCGCCTGTTCGGAGCCCCTCCCGGGTTCGTCGGATTCGAAGAGGGTGGCCAGCTCACCGAGAAGGTGCGGCGCAAGCCGTTCTCGGTCGTGCTCTTCGACGAGATCGAGAAGGCCCACCCGGACATCTTCAACTCGCTGCTGCAGATTCTGGAGGAGGGACGCCTGACCGACGGTCAGGGCCGCGTCATCGACTTCAAGAACACCGTGATCATCATGACGACGAACCTCGGTTCGTCGGCGATCGCGGGCGGCCCTGTGGGCTTCCAGGTCGAGGGGAACGCCCAGACCTCCTACGACCGCATGAAGGGCAAGGTCGACGAGGAGCTCAAGCGCCACTTCAAGCCCGAGTTCCTCAACCGCCTCGACGACATCATCGTCTTCCCGCAGCTGAACAAGGACGAGCTTCGCCAGATCGTCGGCCTGTTCACCAAGCGGTTGGCCGAGCGCCTGCTCGACCGCGACATGACGGTGGAGCTGTCGCCCGAGGCGACCGACCGCCTCATCGAGATCGGGTTCGACCCGACCCTCGGAGCCCGGCCGCTGCGCCGCGCCATGCAGCGTGAGATCGAGGACCAGCTCAGCGAGCGCATCCTGCACGGGCAGCTCAACGCGGGCGACCACGTGAAGGTCGGTTCCGACGCCAACGGCTTCACCTTCGAGAGCGCCCCGCGCGGCGAGAAGGTCTCGGTCGGCGTGGGCACCGTCGGTGAGATCACCGCGACGCCCGACATCATCGCCGGCGCGGAGTAATGCCCGGGCCTACGGGCTGAACAACAGCGAGAGCGGATGCCACACGGCATCCGCTCTCGCTGTCTGTCTGTCTGTCTGTCAGTCGTCGATCGGAGCGACGTCGACCTGCACGCGCAGGGTCGAGTTCTTCGCCTCGGTGAAGATGATGCCCTTCACCGGCGAGACATCGCCGTAGTCGCGCCCCCACGCGACCGTGACGTACCGGTCGCCTGCCCACTGGTCGTTCGTGGGGTCGATCGCCAGCCATTCATCGGTGCCGGGCACCCAGACCGCGAGCCACGCGTGGGAGGCATCGGCACCGAAGACGCGCTGCTTACCCGGCGGCGGCTGGGTGGCGAGGTAGCCGCTGACGTAGCGGGCGGCGACGCCGTGGCCACGCAGGCACGCCAGCGCCAGATGCGCGAAGTCCTGGCACACGCCCGCCCGCGCCCGCAGCACGTCCGAGACGGTGCTGGTGACGGTGGTCGCCGTGCTGTCGTACGCGAAGTCGGCGTGGATGCGGCGCATGAGGTCGGTGGCGGCCTCGCCCAGCGGGCGACCGGGGGTGAGGGATGCCGCGGCGTACTCGGTCGCCTCGGCCACGTGGGCCGCGCGGGGCGACTCCAGGGCATACTCCACCGCGCGCCAGGCGCCGGGCACCTCGGGGTGGTGGAGGGGACGCGCCTGCTCCCACGGCTGTGCGAGCGCGGACTCGTCGTACGTCGGCGCGTGCACCTCGACGTCGCCGGCTGCCTCGATCACGAGCGTGCCGTGCGGCTGCGTGAGGTGGAAGTACGTCGCGGCGTTGCCGAAGTAGTCCACGTCGGGGTCGATGTCGCCGGGCTGCGGCTGCACGGTGACGGCGTGGTCGTGCACCTGCTGCCACGGAAGGTCACGGGGAACCAGGTGGTACAGCCCCACACTGTCCTCGACCCGGTCGCTGTAGGTGTAGGTCGTGCGGTGCCAGACGCGGTACCTCATGCGCCCGTCCGTTCCTCGATGAGGGCCAGCTCCGACAGCGGCAGCGGCGGCGGTCCGCTCTCGAACTGCACGTGGGAGACGGCATCGGCGAGCTGCTCGAGCTGGGAGACGGTGCTGACGAGGAACTCCGTCAGGGCGGGACGGTGCTCGCCGTCGGTCGCCGTGAGCGCGGTGACGTCGACGTGCTCGAGTGCCGTCTCGATGTGCTCCAGCAGGCGCTCCGGTCGGGTGGAGCCGGTCGAGGCGGGCATGGCGGCGAGGTGCGCGCGCATCGCACCCAGCGAGAACGCGAGCGACCGCGGGTTGTCACGGTCTGACAGCAGCAGCTCCAGCGCGTCGGCGGTGCGCACCGATCCGCGGTAACGGCGCCGGTAGGTGACGATGCTCTCGGCCGCTGTGAGGGTTGCCTCCAGCACTTCTCGGTCGGCGCGGTACTCGCGGCGACGGGTGGTGGTGGCCAGCATCAGGTGGCACAGCTGCAGCCCGCGCTCGAGGTGGCGGCCCGCCTCGATCATGTGCCAGCCCGGGTCGCGCATCATGTTCGCCGTCACGCCCTGCAGCGACAGCACTGCGGTGAGCATGCGGCCGGCGGATTCGGCGGTACGGTGCGCGTGCGGGCCGGATCGAAGCGCGCGCGTCGCCCGGTCGACATTCGAGAACACGCGCCAGGTGTCTCCCGAGAGCTGATCGCGGACGCCTTCGAGGGCTTCGCGCAACCGGGCGATCGCGTGCGCGGCGCTGCCGCTGCGGCCGGCGTCCAGCAGCAGCGAGCGAAGGTCGGCGTCGGGGTCCGACAGCTGCTGGCTGCCGGCGAGGCGCTGCAGCGCCGCCAGCAGCACGCCGGTGCTCTCGGCGGCCTGCGCGCTGTGGCGGCGGCTGAGCTGTTCCAGCTGGTGGTGCGTGGTCAACAGCAGCCGAAGCATGTCTTCGGCTCGCTCGGCGTAGCGGCCAGCCCAGAACATGTCGGCCAGCGCGCGCGGCGCGAGGGTCGGCACGGTGGGGCCGATCGCCGGTGGCGCGCTCTCGACGAGTCCCTGGTCGGGGTCGTCCTGTGCGGCCTTGAGCACCCAGACGTCCTTGGTCGTGGGGCTGGCCTCTTCGCCCGCGCGCACGGTGGCCAGTCCGCCCACCAGGGGGCGATAGGCCGAGCCGTAACGAAGCGTGAAGCTTCGGAACACCACGGGGCGGGCAGCGGCGCGCGAACGCTCCGCCCAGACCGGCGCCTGCGACAGCGGCAGCACGTCTTGACCGACATACCGATGCGGGGCGGCCGTGATGAGCGCGGCCAGCTGTGCTGTCGGAAGGTCGGCCAGCTGGGCGCGAGGCTCGTCGATCGTGCGCACCAGCAGGGTGGAGTCGTCGGACGCGAGGCGGTCGAGCACCTGCTCGCGCCCTTCGGGGTCACCGCACCACCAGGTCGGCACCGACGGCAGGCGCAGCTGCTCGCCCAGCAGCGCTTCGCAGGCAGCCGGCAGGAATGGCATGAGCCCGGGGTTCTCGAGCACGCCCGCGCCGAGCCCGTTGACCAGGCGCACGCGGCCGCGCCGCACCGCCTCGGTCAGACCGGCCACTCCCAGCCGGGAGTCGGCACGCAGCTCGAGCGGATCGCACCACTCGGCATCCACTCGTCGCACGATGACGTCCACGCGCTCGCGCGGCCGGGCGTGGGGCCAGCCGGCAGGTTTCATCCAGACCCAGCCGTCGCGCACCACCAGGTCGCTGCCCTGCACGAGCGGCATGCCGAGCGCATTGGCGAGGAAGGCCTGGTCGAACGCCGTCTCGGAGTGCGGGCCGGGGGAGAGGACCACCACTTGTGGAGAGGCGACGCCCGGGGCGCTGTCGAGCAGCGCGGCGCGCAGGGCCGAGAAGTACGGTTCCATGCGGTGCAGGTCGCTGCCCTGGTAGAGGTCGGGCAGCACCTGCGCGATGACCCGACGGTTCTGCATGGCGAAGCCGAGTCCCGACGGCGCCTGCACGCGGTCGGCGAGCACGTGCCAGTCGCCCTCCGCGTCGCGCCCGAGGTCGGCGGCCGACAGCACGAGCGGCTGCGTGCCCGCTGCTCCCGGCCTGGCCACCGGCCGGGCGAAACCGGAGTGTCCGAAGACGCATGCCGAGGGGACCACGCCGGAGGCGAGGAGAGTCTGCGGTCCGTAGAAGTCGCTGAGCACGGCGTTGAGCAGCTCGGCGCGCTGGGCGAGTCCCACTTCGAGTCGCGCCCAGGTCGGGGCGTCGATGACGAGCGGCATGGGGTCCAGCTGCCAGGGCTGCGCGCCTGCGTCGGGCGTCACATAGGTGACGCCGTCGTCGGCGAGAAAGCGCCTGATTTCGCCGTCGACGCGGCGCAGCTCGTCGGGGGTGAGGGCAAGGGCCAGGTCTGCCATGGCCTTCCAGCCCGGCCGCAGACCGCCGTCGGGCGAGACCACCTCGTCATAACGGTTGACCACACCGGGCAGAGAGAACGGCAGTGTCGGCTCGCTCACCGCTGCCGCGTAATCGCGCAGAACACTCACGCCTGCGGACCTCCTCCGGTTCGGGGGCAGCGGCGCCGGGCGGCGGGCGTGGTTCGAATTTACCGGAGGACCGCCCACGGCGGTGGCCACGGCGCCTCCGGCCCCCGCCGATTAAGGTGAGACGGTGACCAGCTTCACCGTCCGTGCCGCCCGTACCTCCGACGTGCGGGGCATCATGGCGATGCTGGAGCCCTATGTGCAGCGGCGGATCCTGCTGGGCAAGGACATCGTCGTGCTGTTCGAATCGGTGCAGCAGTTCGTGGTCGCCGAGGCGGACGGTGAGCTCGTGGGGTGCGGTGCTCTGCACGTCATGTGGGAGGACCTGGGTGAGGTGCGCACCCTGATCGTCGTCGACGAGTGGCTGCACCGCGGCGTCGGGCGTGCCATCGTCGACCGCCTCGAAGACGACGCGCGCGCGCTCGGCCTCTCGCGGCTGTTCTGCCTCACGTTCGAGGTGGACTTCTTCCGCGCCCGCGGGTTCGCGCCGATCGGCGAGCACATCGTCGACCCCGACGTCTACTGGCAGCTGCTGCGCAGCCCCGATGAGGGGATCGCGGAGTTCCTCGACCTGGCGCACGTCAAGCCGAACACCCTCGGCAACACGCGCATGCTCAAGCAGCTGTAGCGGGCGCGCCCCCGGGCCGTGGCGGCACCCGCGACGTAGCCTTGTACCCATGTCCGAACCCGTCCGTCGCAGGCATTCGCCCGCCGTCTACCGCCGTCGTCGGCTGACGGTGCTGCTGGTCGTCATCGTCGTGATCGTCGGGATCGTGCTGCTGGTGTGGCAGCCGTGGAACGCCGGCGCGAGTCAGACCGACCCGAGCTCCGCCCCGACCCCGTCGGCGTCGCCGTCGCCGTCCGGCACCGTCGCCGGCACCGCCATCGCCACGCCGCTGCCCAGCCCCACGGCGTCGCAGGCCGAACCGGGGGCCGACGCGCCCGAGGGCGACGCCGCGCCCGCCGTCGCCTGCACGGCCGGCATGGTGGAGGTCAGCGGCATCACCGACAAGGGGTCCTACGCCGCTGGCGAGAACCCGCAGCTGTCGATCTCGCTCACCAACACCGGCGGTGTCCCCTGCACGATGAACGTGGGGACGACGACACAGACCTTCACGATCAGCAGCGGTGACGATGTCTGGTGGCGCTCAACCGACTGCCAGACGGAGCCCAGCGATCAGACGGTCACCGTCGACGCCGGACAGACCGTCACCAGCGTCACCCCGCTCACCTGGGACCGTACCCGCTCGTCGGTCTCGACGTGCGGCGACGTCGACCGCCAGACCGCTCCGGGCGGCGGGTCGTCGTTTCACCTGAAGGTCTCGATCGGCGGGGTGGAGTCGTCGGAGAGCCGGCAATTCCAGCTGAACTGACCGGCGGGTCTCTTCTGAGAGCTTTCTCACCAATGTCCCCCAAAGAGGGGACAGCCCTCGTCGGGGGACCTGAACTATTCTGGACCCAGCTCCCGCACGTCGTCCCCGCTGTCCCCAGCAGTTGAGTGCAACCCTCCCCAGAGTCGCACCGAGGGAATCACGGCGGCGGTGAGCGTTGGGCCCTTTCGAGTCACCCAGTCCCCAATGGGCGGCCCGAGAGGGCCCTTTCCCTTGCTCGGTAGGCTGGGGGAATGGCCGGCAAGAAGAAGGCGAAGCGCTCGCCGTCCGAGTTTCGCAACCCGCAGCTGCAGGACGCACTGCAGACGCAGGACATGGCCGCGATCGCGTTCGCGCTGCGCCACGGGCCGACGGTCGTGCCGCTGATGCGGCCCGGCCAGCGCGACAACCCGCTCGATGTGGGCGAGGTCTGGACCTATCGCGACCCGCGCACCGGCGACGTCGCGTTGCTGCTGTTCAGCGATGCCGTCCACAAGCCGGCGACCCTGCCCCCCGGGGTGGCGCTGCAGTCGCCGGCCTGGCTACGCGCCTTTCTCAGCGCCCACGAGGAGGAGATCACCACGGTGTTCTTCGACATCGCCGGGCCGCATCCGCTGCAGGCATCGCCCGCCGATCTCATCGCGGCGTTGGACGCCGCAGCCCCCGCTGACTGAGCCGGATCAGAAGTCGGGTTCGTCACCGGGTTCGGGCCGGTGCAGGCGCGGCAGGTCGCGCAACGCATCTCGCAGGGTGCGGCAGCGCGCGTCGAGCACGGTGCGATAGCCCAGGCGCGCGGCCTCGCCGTGGCGCTGGTCGGACTGGGTCACCGCGCGGATCTCGCCCGCGAGGCTGAGTTCGCCGATCGCGGCGACCTTGGCCGGCAGCGCCCGGTCGCGCACGGCGCTTGCCACGGCGAGTGCGATCGCGAGATCGGCCGCCGGCTCGGTGAGCCGCACACCGCCCACGGTGGAGACGTAGACGTCCTGATCCGACACCGTGATGCCGGCTTTCTTCTCGAGCACCGCGAGGATCATCGCCACCCGGGCGCCGTCGACGCCGCTGACGATGCGCCGTGGGTTGGGGGCCCCGGTCTTCATGGTCAGCGCCTGCACCTCGACGGGCAGGGCGCGGCGGCCTTCGAGGGCCACGGTCACACAGGTGCCGGCCTCACGCGAGCCGTGCCCGAGGAACAGCGCGCTGGGGTCTGCCACCTCGGCGATTCCGGACCCGGTCATGTCGAAGCAGCCCACTTCGTCGGTGGCGCCGAACCGGTTCTTCAACGCCCGCACGAAGCGCAGCGACGTCTGCCGGTCGCCTTCGAAGTGGCAGACGACGTCGACGAGGTGCTCGAGGATGCGGGGGCCGGCGATGGACCCGTCCTTGGTGACGTGCCCCACGATGATGACCGGCAGGTCGCGCTCTTTGGCCAGGCGGATGAGGGTGGATGCCACTTCGCGCACCTGCCCGGGGTGCCCGGCCATGCCGTCGGACAGCGACGATGACACCGTCTGCACAGAGTCGACGATGAGCAGCTGTGGCTTCACCTCGTCGACGTGCCCCAGAATCGTGGCAAGGTCGGTCTCGCTGGCGAGATACAGCTCGTCGTGCAGCGCTCCGGTGCGCTCGGCGCGCAGGCGCACCTGGCCGAGCGACTCCTCGGCGCTGACGTACAGCACCCGCCGACCCACCCGCGCGCTCTGCGCGGCGACCTCGGTGAGCAGCGTCGATTTGCCGACGCCCGGCTCGCCGGAGAGCAGGATCGCCGCCCCGGGAACGAGGCCCCCGCCGAGCACCCGGTCGAACTCGCCGATGCCGCTGGTCGTGCGGGCCGCCTCTTGCGTCTGGACCTGCGTGATGGGCCGAGCGGCGCGGGCGGCTCCGGGCGCCACCGGTGCGACCGTGCGGACGATGCCGGTCTGCTCCGCCGCTTCGACGACGGTGCCCCACTGCTGGCATTCCCCGCAGCGGCCGACCCACTTGAGGGTCGTCCAGCCGCACTCGGTGCATCGGTAGGGTGCGGCTGTCGTGGGGCGTCGGGTGGCCATGCCTTCAGGCTATGCGGAGCCGCCGACACCTGCGGCATCCACCCCACAAGCGCCGGCTGACCCCCGGCGCTCAGCCGCGGAGGTCGTCGGCGACGCGCCGCAGCGCGTCGGCCGAGCGGCGGAACAGTCCCAGTTCGCTCGGCGAGAAGGGCGTCTCGCGAATCGGCTTGGCGCCCCTCGCGCTGACGATCGACGGCACCGAGAGGGCGACGCCCGACACGCCGTGGAAGTCGTCGAGCACGGTGGACACCGGCATGACCGCGTGCTCGTCGTGCAGGATCGCCTCCACCACGCGGGCGCTGGACAGGCCGATCGCGTAGTTGGTCGCGCCCTTGCCCTGGATCACCTTGTACGCGGCATCCCGCACGTCGACGGCGATCTGGTCGAGCTCGTCGACCGACATGCGGGGGTGGCCCTCGGTCTCCCACTCGAGGATCGGCACCGTGCCGATATAGGCCTTGGACCACAGCGGGAACTCCGTGTCGCCGTGCTCGCCGACGATGTAGGCGTGCACACTCGAGGACGACACCCCGGCGCGCTGGCCCAGCTTCCACCGCAGGCGCGAGGTGTCCAGCACCGTGCCCGAGGCGAAGATGCGCTCGGGCGGCAGGCCCGTGGCCTCCTGCGCCAGCACGGTGAGCACGTCGCAGGGGTTCGTGACGATGACGAAGATCGCTTTGGGCGCCACTTCCAGCAGCTGCGGCATCATCGTCTTCAGGATGCCGGCGTTGGTGCCGGCCAGCTCGATGCGGGTCTGTCCGGGCTTCTGCTTCGCGCCGGCGGTGATCACCACGACGTGCGACCCCTCGGCGACGGAGATGTCGTCGCCGCCGGTGATGTCGCTGGAGCCCGTGAACTGGGTGCCGTGGGCGAGGTCGAGGACCTCGGCCTCGACCCGCTCCTTCGCGATGTCGTACAGCGCGACGTGGCGCGCCGACCCCCGGATGAGCGCGGCGTAGGCGGTGGAGGAGCCGACGCTGCCGGCGCCGACGACGGTCAGTTTCGAATTCTCGATCGCGGTCATGGGGTCAGTCTTGCAGGGGAGGATGCCGCTGACTACCGGGTGACCCGACGGACGTGCCGGCGCTAGGGCGTCGGCGTCGCAGCGTCGGCCTCGGCGGTGGCCGGGCGTGGCGGATTGCGGATGCCGAAGAACGACACGATCCCGCCGGCGGCCATGAGCAGCGCGGTCGCCACCGCCGCCCGATGGAAGCCCTCGAGGTCGACCGAGCCGCCGACGATCGCGGCCAGCATGGCGATGACGATGAGCCCCGCGACCCGCGAGACGGCGTTGTTCACCGCGGAGGCGATGCCCGACCGCGCCGGTTCGATGGCGCCGAGGATCGCCGCCGTCAGCGGCGAGACGGTCACCGCCAGCCCGAATCCGAAAACCAGCATGCTGGGCAGCACTTGCCACCAGTAGTCGAACTCCTGCGACACGGTGAGGAGCAGCAGCGACCCGGCGGCCATCAGCAGCGGCCCCGCTGTCATGAACAGGCGGGGACCGAGGCGCCCGGCCAGCGCCCCCATCGGGGAGCTCAGCAGCACGAGCAGCACCGTCGACGGAATGCTGGCCAGTCCCGCGAGCGTCGCCGACAGTCCGGCGCCCTGCTGCAGGTACACCCCGACCACGAAGCCGTTGAGGGTCAGTGCGCCGTAGATGAACGCGGTGGCCACGTTGCCGGTCCAGAAATTACGCACCTGGAACAGGCCCAGGGGCAGGATCGGGTGCCGTGTCGTGCGCTGACGCACGAGGAAGGCGGCGAACAGCGCGATCCCGAGCGCCAGCGGCATCCAGATGGCGGGCGACGCCCACCCGAGGTTCGGCTGCTCGATGAGGGCGAACACCATGCCGCCGAGGCCCAAGGTGCACAGCACCGCACCGGTCCAGTCGATCGCGGCATCCTCACGGCGTACGTCGCGCAGGGTCAGGTGGGGGAGCAGCCACAGGGTCACCGCGATCGGGAGGACGTTGATGACGAAGGCGAGGCGCCACGACAGGTAGTCCACGAACAGGCCGCCCACGAGCGGCCCGCCGATGGTGGCGGCCGTCGTCAGCGCTGTCCAGGTGCCGATGGCGCGGGCCTGGACCGGCCCGCGCATGTTCGACGTGATGAGGGCGAGGGAGCTGGGGACGAGAAACGCCCCGGCGGCGCCCTGCACCGCGCGGGCGATGATGAGGGTCACCGGATCCGGTGAGAGGGCGATGGCGACGGATGCGACGCCGAACCCGATCAGTCCGATCCGCAGGACGAGGATGCGCCCGAAGGCGTCGCTCACCGAGCCCGCCAGCAGGATCAGCGAACCGAGGGTGATGAGGTAGGCGTCGACGGTCCACTGCTGTGTGGTGAGGCCGCCGCCGAGGTCCCGGCCGATGGCGGGGAGGGCAACGTTGACGATGCTGCCGTCGAGGAACGCCACGAACGACGCGAGCACCGCGACGGCCACGACCAGTCGCTGCTGCCGGTCCATGGTCTCGGACATGCGCCCACGCTAGACCCGCCGGACCCCAGTCGGCAGCGCACCGGGCACAGCGAAGGCGAGGGATGCCGGGGGGTCGCATCCCTCGCCTTCGGTCGGGGGGTCAGTGCTGCTGGTCGGCCCAGCTCCAGATGTCATCGCCGCGCAGCGATGCATCGGCGCCGCCGTCGTCGTAGATGACCTGGCCCGCGAGGTGGGTGTTCTCGGGGCTCGTGAGCCACATCAGCAGGTAGGCGATCGACTCGGGGGGCTGGTGGTAGTTCAGCGGCATGGGGACCGAGGCATCCACCATCGCCGCGCCCTCGGGCGTCTTCAGCAGGTCGGCGGTCATCGGGGTGATGACGGTGCCGGGGGCGACGGCGTTGAGGGGGATGCCGGCTCCCGCCCAGGCGGGCGTGATCGACTCCCGGCGCACCCAGCGCGACAGGGCGCGCTTGGACGCCGGGTAGACGAGGTAGCCGATCTGGGGTCCCTGGGCGGCGAGGCCCTCGGCGATCTCGAGCGCGCGCGCCTCGTCACCGGCGAGCGCGGCCTCGACCATCTCGGGCGAGTTCGCCTGCAGCGAGGCCATCGACGAGACGACCGCGACGCGGGGGGCGTCGGACTTCGTCAGCGCGGGCAGCAGGGCCTCGAGGAACTCGGTGACGCCGAAGAAGTTCACCGAGATGGTCTTGGCGATCGGGGCCGAGATGCCGGCGCAGGCGATGACCGCGTCGACGGTGC
This sequence comes from Microbacterium sp. zg-Y818, assembly GCF_030246905.1. Lineage (NCBI taxonomy): Bacteria > Bacillati > Actinomycetota > Actinomycetes > Micrococcales > Microbacteriaceae > Microbacterium > Microbacterium sp. zg-Y818. The sequence goes on from NZ_CP126741.1 coordinate 232,388, forward strand.
CGCCGGCGAGTTCGACGGCCTTCGCGGCGGCATCGGTGCGCCCTGCGGGCATCGACAGGTCGGCCTCGACGTCGGCGTTGCGCAGGTCGACGCCGATGACGCGCTCGCCGCGGTCTCGCAGCAGCTGCGCCGTGGTGGCGCCGATGCCGGATGCTGATCCGGTGACGACATAGGTGCGGGGCATGGTTGCCTCCTTCTTTCCTGGGCCCGGGGGTCGGGGCCGTGGTTCAGGCCGACGGGTCGTCGGACGTGGGTGCAGCGGGTCGATCGGCGTCGGTGCCGATGGCGGCTTCGACGAACCGGGAGGTGAGGGCGGCGAAGCGGCCGCGCTCCGCGGCATCCCACCCCCGCATCGCCTCGTCGACCATCTCGCGACCACGCTGGACCAGAAGGGCGAACACGCGCTCGCCCTCCGGGGAGAGCGCGACGATGCTCGCGCGCCCGTCGTCGGGGTCGGGCGATTTCGTCACAAGTCCGGCCGTCTCGAGGCGGGCGAGCTGCTTGCTCATGGTGGGCCGGGTCAGCCGCAGATCGGCGGCGAGGTCGCCCGCGCGAATCGGACCGACCCGGCCCAGGGTGTAGATGGGACGGATGTCGCCGGCATCGATGGTCAGTCCCGCTTCACGGGCGACAACGGTCTGCCGCGTGAGCGACGCCCACTGGGCCATCAACTGTGTCAGCGACGTCAGGAGGACCGCCTCCGGAGTGGGGTCCGCCGTCGTCCCATCCATGGTCAGACTCTACGCCGAGTGGTTGCCTCAGGCAACTAAGAGGAGGCTGTCCTGGCCGGGCTGGCTCGATTGGCGGCGTCGGCCCGTCTCGCGTACGATTGTCCGCGGTGACGTGTCCGAGCGGCCGAAGGTGCAACTCTCGAAAAGTTGTGTAGGGTAACCCCCTACCGTGGGTTCAAATCCCACCGTCACCGCCACTGAAAACCCCTGCTGCGGCGGGGGTTTTCTCCTTGCTCGGGATGGTCGTTGTGCAGATCTGGTGCAAGCGACGGCCAGGTCGCCCCCCGGCGTGCACGGGGAGCTCGGCGGCGATGTCAGGGCGCCAGGGGCAGTTCGAAGCACAGCGACCTGGGCATCGACGCGACGTACGGCTCGTACACGGGGATCGGCGTGAACCCCGCGGCCGTGTACAGCGCGATCGATTCGGGTTGCGGCTTGCCGGTCTGCAGGATGACGCGGCGTGCGCCCTCCGCGCGGGCTCGTTCGATCACGGCGGTCGTAAGGGCCTGACCGACGCCCCGGCGCCGTGCCGCGGCGGGCACGATGAGTCGCTTGAGTTCGACGTCCGCGCCGAGGCGGCGCAGCATGACGTGCCCGAGCGGCGTGCCGTCCTCATCGAGCGCGAGGAAGGTCGCGATGACGTCGTCGGGGTGCACGCGCAGGGCCTTCCGGCGTGCCGCGGTAAGTTCGGGGTCCTCGCTGGTCGTCACCGGCCCGTACCGAGCGGTCAGCTCGTCGTCCAGCATCCCGCGCAGCGCGACGGCGCGCGCGTCGTCGACGGGGACCTTCTCGATGCGCACAGCCACTTTCCCATCCTGCAACGCACGCGGCGTCGACGTCGACCGTGACCACGGCGGTGGCGTCCTGTCATTTCCTGGAGGATGCCGTCGTTGGCCGCCCTCGTGGAGCTGGGCCGCCCGAAAGCGGGTTCAATAGAGGCTAAGACTGTCGACTGCATCGTGATCGAGGGACGAAACCCGCATGGCGGCCATAATCATTGTGCTCGGCGCAATCAGTGTCATGACGACGTCACTGTGGTCCAGTATCGGGCCGGAGCATGGGGCTTTCCCCTTTTGCGTTGCCCTCATGTCGTTCGCATTCCCTATTTTCATAGGCGCCGAACTGGCAAAGAGGATTCCGGCAGGAGCTTTCAGAATCTCAGCCCAAAGCAACCGCTTGTTCGCCGCTCTTGGTGTGAAGGTTTTCGACCGGATTCTCACATTCATCCGATGGAACGCCCTCGTGCTGAACATGCGAAAGCCTGTCACCAAGCCGTCCGACTTGCAGCCACTGGCCTTCGACTTGCGATCAGCGGCAGTTGGTCATGGCTGTGGCTTGCTCGTCCACGTCGTCATCGCTGCGATTGTCCTGTCTGCGGGCTATATGGAAGCCTCGCTGTGGATTCTTCTTCCATCAGTACCGCTCCATGCATATCCGATCATGCTTCAGCTGGTTAATCTTCGTCGGATAGACGGAATCCATGAGGCGCGCGAATCTCGGGCATAACTCTTCGCGAGTACGTGCAGCCGGCGGAATCCTCGCCGAGGAAGCCGCCGCTTGGGTCTGAGATCAGCGTTGCGGTGGACTGCCGGGGCGCCCGCCCCGCCGCCGTCCCCCGCGGTGTGTCGAGGATAGCCCCCGTCAGGGGATATCCTCGCTCGGGGCCTTCAGCGCCCTCGTGCCCGGCGCGTCGCCGCCACGCCCTTGGGGAAGAGAAGGTCACACATGTCGGTCGGACTCCTTGCCGTCGTCGACGACATCCTGACGGCCGCGCTCAAAGCCAGCGCGAAGACCGCGGGCGTCGTGATCGACGACGCCGCCGTGACGCCCCAGTACGTGCAGGGGATCACCCCCGCCCGCGAACTGCCCGTCGTGTGGAAGATCGCCCTCGGCAGCCTCGTCAACAAGTTCGTCATCATCATCCCGATCGCGCTCCTGCTCACCGCGTTCGCTCCGTGGGTGCTGCCGTTCCTGCTGATCATCGGAGGCGGCTTCCTCTGCTACGAGGGGGCGGAGAAGGTCCTCGAGTGGTTCGGCAAGCACCACGCGCACGCTGACGACGAGCCGCGCGACGAGAAGAAGCTGGTGCTCGGTGCGGTGCGCACGGACCTCATCCTCAGCACCGAGATCATGCTCATCTCCCTCGCGAACCTGGACCCGGACTTCGGCATCTGGATGACTCTCGGCGCGCTGGTGGTCATCGGTCTCGCGATGACGATCGTCGTCTACGGAGCCGTTGCGCTGCTGGTCAAGATCGACGACGTCGGGCTGCGGCTGATGAAGAGCGCCTCGCGCCGCGTGCGGCGCACCGGCGTGCGGATCGTCGCCTCCATGCCCGCCGTCTTCCGGGTCATCAGCGTCATCGGCACCGTGGCCATGCTCTGGGTCGGCGGCCACCTCGTGATCGCGAATCTCGCCGAGACGCTGTGGGCGGGACCCTACGACCTCCTGCACGTCGCGACCCACGCGGTCGAAGCCGCGGGTCCCGTCGTCGTCTGGATCGTGGACACGCTGATCTCCGCTGTCTTCGGCCTCGCGCTCGGGCTGCTGATCGTCCTCGTCATCTCGGGCATCTCCCGAGCGGTGAAGCGCCCGGCGGCGGCCGCGCCGCACACCACCACATAGTCCGCGGTTCTCTAGGCGCTCTCGGGGTCTGCGCCCAGCGCAGCCCGCCCGCCGTCGACAGGCAGCACGGTGCCGGTGATGAACGCCGAAGCCGGCGACAGCAGGAAGGCGGCGGCGTGCGCGACGTCCGCCGGACTGCCGACGGGACCACTCAAGCGAGCCGTGCCGCACCCGCCGCTCCCTCCCGGTGTTCGGTCGTCGCGTCCGTACCCTTCGGCCGCGTGGCCAGGGCCGTATGCGTCCACCGAACCGTGGTCGGCAGCTTGCGGCCGCGTCGGCGCGGAAACCCGGTGACCCCGTCGTGACACCGCGTCCGCGACGGGTGTCAACCCGGTTGAGCGGATCTCGGTTGCGCCGCACCCTTGACGCAATCCCAGGAGGACACCATGAGCGATCTGAACATGCCCCACGAACGCCACGCCGACGACGCCGTCGCCGACGACTTGGCGCCCACGGACGCCGTCACCGACGAGGTCCGCGACGACGCAGCCCGCACGCAGAACGTCGGCGGCGGCGATGAGCCCGACGCGCCGGCGGTGACGCACCCCTGACGGCCAGTGCCCGGGGCGCAGCCACTCCATGGGCGCTTGGATCAACACCGACTGCCCCCGCACCCCCGGCGCGGACTGCGGTACCGTGAGCGTCATCGGAGGAGGAGGCGAAGATGGCTCGCGAGACCGCTCGCTCGTCAGGCTGGTGGGGCAAGTTCGTGGCGCTGTTCCTGGGAGTGCCGCCGATCGCCGTGCAGGCCGCCGATGAGGACACCGACGACGAGCCGGGGCCATTCGCACCCCGCTCGCAACGCTGACAGCCCCGTCGGGATCCGTCGCCCGGCATCCGGAACAGTCCCGCGCTTCCCATAGTGGTTCCCGGTGCCAGGCACCAGTCCCGATTTCGGAAGGTGCCATCCCGTAGCGTTGAACAATGGCGCACGACGACCTTCGGCCGGAGGACCTCTACACCGGCCCCATCGACCTGACCGGGATCGACGCTGAGGGCGGTGAGGACGCTGACCTCGAGAAGGCCGAGATCAGCTACGACGAGCAGCGCTATCCCGCCCGGCCGAGGCGGCTGCGGCCGCGCGACCAGTTCCGCGGGGGGAGCGTGCGTCGCATCAAGACCGACCCGCGCACGGCGAACGGCACCAACCCGTCGTACGTCGAGTGGCTCGTGCGGCAGTCGATGCTCAAGGATGCCGATGTGCTCGCGCGCCAGCTCGCGGGACAGCCGGCGATGTGGCGCAACCCCTATGCACGCCCCGATGCCCGGCGCGCGATCGCGGCGACCGACGTGTGGTTCACGGCGTACCCGATCTCGCTCGTCACGCGTCCCGGGCAGTCCTTCCTGGCTGCGCTCGGAGACGACGAGCTGTGGTCGGTGTTCGAGCGCATCGGCATCAACGCGGTCCACACCGGTCCGGTGAAGCGGGCGGGCGGCATCGCAGGCTGGCGCGAGACGCCCAGCGTAGACGGACACTTCGACCGCATCAGCACCGAGATCGACCCCGCCTTCGGCACCGAGGAGGAGTTCCGCGCCCTGTGTGACGCCGCTGACGGTCACGGCGGCAGCGTCATCGACGACATCGTGCCCGGGCACACCGGCAAGGGAGCCGACTTCCGGCTCGCCGAGATGGGGTTCAAGGACTACCCCGGCATCTACCACATGGTCGAAATCGCCCCCGAGGACTGGGGGCTTCTCCCCGATGTGCCCGAGGGTGTCGACAGCGTCAACCTCGACCTCGCCACCGAGCAGGAGCTCGCGGAGCGCGGGTACATCATCGGCGCCCTCCAGCGCGTCATCTTCTACACGCCGGGCGTGAAGGAGACGAACTGGAGCGCGACGGCACCCGTCATCGGCCCCGACGGCATCACACGCCGCTGGGTCTACCTGCACTACTTCAAGCAGGGGCAGCCGTCGATCAACTGGCTGGACCCCACGTTCGCCGGCATGCGCCTGGTCATCGGCGATGCCCTGCACTCGCTCGGTGAGCTCGGCACGAGCGCCCTGCGGTTGGATGCCAACGGCTTCCTCGGCGTGGAGAAGACCGCCGGGGGCCCGGCGTGGTCGGAGGGGCATCCGCTCTCGCACGCCGCGAACCACATCATCGCCGGCATGGTGCGCAAAGTCGGCGGGTTCACCTTCCAGGAGCTCAACCTCACGATGGAGGACATCCGCGACACCGCAGCCGTCGGAGCCGATCTCTCCTACGACTTCGTCGGTCGTCCCGGCTATCACCACGCTCTGGCGACAGGGCAGACGGAGTTCCTGCGGCTCGCGCTGCGGACATCGCTCGAGCTCGGCGTCCAGCCGGTGCAGCTGGTGCACGGGATGCAGAACCACGACGAGCTCACCTATGAGCTCGTGCACTGGGCGACGCGGCACGGCGACGATCTCTACCGCTTCCGCGGCGAGGAGATCACCGGCGGTCATCTCGCCGAGGTGGTGCGGGCTGAGCTCACCGAGAGCCTGACCGGCAAGGCGGACTACAACCGCGTCTTCACGCAGAACGGCATCGCCTGCACCAGCACCTCGCTCATCGCGGCGACGCGGGGCATCGAACGACTCGCCGACATCGAAGAGACCGACGTTCCGGCCATCCGCGACGCGCATCTGCTGCTCTGCGCGTACAACGCGTGGCAGCCCGGCGTCTTCGCCCTCTCGGGCTGGGATCTCGTGGGCATGCTCACCATTCCGAGCGAGGAGGTCGCCGACCTGCTGGCGGCCGGCGACACCCGGTGGATCGAGCGCGGTGCGCACGATCTGCTCGACGCCGACCCGCAGGCGACGCGCTCGGCGGCGGGGATGCCGCGCGGACGCGCCCTCTACGGCCCGCTGCCCGCGCAGCTCGACGACCCGGATTCGTTCGCCTCGGGTCTGGCCGCAATCCTCGACCTGCGGCGCGAGCACGGCATCGCCACGGCCACCCAGGTGGACATCCCCGAGGTCGCTCACGCCGGCATGCTCGTGCTCGTTCACCGCCTGGACGACGGCGACGCCGAGGCGGATGCCGCCACTCAGGTGACCGTGCTCAACTTCTCCGCCGAGCCGACCGAGGGGACCGTGCGGTCCGAGCAGCTCGTGCCCGGCAGCGAGGTCGTCGACGCGGCGTCGGGGGAGACCGTCGGACGAGTGGACGATCTGCGGAGCTTCTCGGTCTCGCTGCCGGCCTATGGCGCGATGTTCCTGCTGCTCACGCCCGCGGCTCCCATCGAGGAGTGACTCAGGCCAGAGCTGCGTCGATCCCGGCGAGCGGCACGGGCAGCCAGTCCGGGCGGTTGCGCGCCTCGTAGGTCGCCTCGTAGACCGCCTTGTCGAGTACGAGCGCCTTCAGCAGCACGGGGTCGAGCTCGACCGCTCCCGCGGTGCTCGAGTATGCGTCGATGAACGCAGACTGGCACGCGCGTGCCCACGCGGCCGCGTCGTGTCCACCTCCGACCGCGCCGGCGTAGTCGAACGAGCGCAGCATTCCGGCGATGTCGCGCGGCGGCAGATCGGGGATCGCGCGCTCAGGCATGGGGCGCAGCGGCTCGCCTTCGAAGTCGACCACGCGCCACCCGCCATCCTGCACCGCGAGCACCTGGCCGAGGTGGAGATCGCCGTGGATGCGCTGCAGCTGCGGCCAGGGGCGCTCCAGCGCGGCCTGGTAGACCGCGTCGATCGCCGACAGCCGGTCGGCCACGGCGGGTACCTCGGCGGCGGCCGTGGCGAGCCTGCGCCGCCACGTGAGCCCCGTGGATGCCACCTGCTCGGGGCCGGCATCCACGGTGCCCAGACTCGCGCCCAGAGCGGCGTGCACTCCGGCGAGGGCGGTGCCGAGGTCGCGTGCCGCGTCGGTGAAGTCCCGCCGCTCCCCGGCAGCATCGAGAGCCACGGCCCACCCGTCCTTCACGCCGGGGAGGAAGTCCTGGGCGAACCCGAGGGTGCCGCGCGCCACGCCGGACTCGCGTCCGGAATCGGGCCATTCTGCGTCGAGGCTCCCGAGGAAGCGCGGCACGTACGGCGACCCCGCGTCACTCAGTGCGCGCTGTACCGTGACGTCGGGGTTCTCGCCGTGGTGCAGGGTGCGGAACAGCTTCAGGATGATCGTCGGGTGTCCGTCCTCCTCGAAGACGATCGACGTGTTGGACTGCTCGCCCGAGAGCACCCGGGAGCCTGTCACGCGGCCGACGTCGACGCCCATCTCCGCGAGCATTCCGACGGCGAAGGCCGCATGCCGCGCGGCATCGATCAGGTAGCCGTCGGCGGTGCGGCTGACGACGGCATCGCCCTCAGACGGCGCATCGACGAGTGCCAGCGGCACGTTGTAAAGCGCAGGGACGGCGCCGGCGTCGTCCATGAGCAGGTAGCGCGTGGCGCCGGGGGCAGGCTGCACGTCGAGGATGCGGAAGCGGGGAACGTGGCTCTTGCCCGCGTACCAGCGCTGGCGCGCCACCCAGGCGCCGAGGTCTTCGTCTGTGAACTGCACGCTCCACCATGGCGCGAATCGCGCCGCCGGGCAAAGGGGTGGACCTGCGGGCCGCCCGCGTAGTACTGGAGCGGTGCCGCGTCGCGAGTCTCGACTCAGCGAGCGACGGCGGGGAGCCCCACCTTCGGCTTCGCCCACGAGCGACCCTGGGTGTCCTTGAGGATGTCGTACTCGACGTCGACGTGCGGCTCGATCGCGCTGTACTTGTCGTTCGGCGCGCCGATGATGAGCTGGAAACCCAATCCCCGCCAGGCGCCGATCGCGCGCTTGGTGAAGTGCGCGTCGGCCTTGATGAGCGCCTCGTCGAGGAACACCGGGGCGTAGCGCGGGCGCTCGGAACCGGCGTCGCCCAGCTGATACCGCAGTGCCGCGCCGACGATGAAGGCGATGAGCTCCTGCGACTCACCGCCGGACTTCTCACCGATGTGGTCGTAGAGCGCGACGTGCTGCTTCGTCACCGCGTGGACCCGCTCGGCGCTCACGCGCACGTGGTTGCGCACGTCGACGAGCTCGGCGAAGTCCGGCGCGGTGCGACGAAGCCGGTCGATGAGCCGCGACATCCGCTGGTAGACGCGCTCGCGGTCGTCGTCGCTCTCGGCGGAATCGATGAGCGCGCGCACATCGCGCAGCTCCTTGCGGAACCGGCGGCGCGCCTCGGACTGGTTCTCGCGGGGCGAGATCTGCAGCCGGTGGTCGTCGTCGTAGAAGGGCAGGTCCTGCATGATCAGGTTGATCGGCTCGATGCGGTCGCGGATCTCGCGCAGCGACCGGCTGAGGGTCGAGTCCAGGTTGGTGAGGTCGTTCCCCGAGAGCTTCAGCAGGCTGTCGCGCCACTCGGACTCGAGCTCGTGCAGCCCGCTGGTCTCGAGCTCGGTGAGAATGCGCTCGAAGTCGCCCAGGGAGTGGTCGGGGTCGGCGAGCAGGTTGGGGTTGGGCCAGCGGTCGAGGAAGCCGGCCAGCGTGCGACGCAGGCTCTCGCGCTGCTCGCCCACCGCCTCCTGCGCGGCGCGCTGGTCCTCGGTGAACCGTCGCGTTGCCGAGTCGAGGGCGGCGTCGAATCGCGCCAGTTCCTGCATGCGCGTTGATGCTCCCTCGCCGTCGGGCAGCAGGAACTGCCCGTCGAGGTAGGCGGCCTGATCGTCGGTCAGCGCGCGCCCGGCATCGTCGGCCGCGTCGACCGCAGCCTGGGCGGTGTCGACCTCGTCGGTGACGGCGGCCCACGAGTCGGCGAGCCGCTGCTGTTCGGCCTTGGCGCGGCCGATGCCCTCGCGCAGTTCGGCCGCCTCCAAGCGCTTCGCGGCGATCTGGGACTGGATGCCGGCGATCGTCGGATTGTCGGCGGTCACCTCGTCGATGATCGCGGTCCAGCGCTCGCGCTCCTTCTGCACGGATGCCACGTCGACCTGGTCCCAGGTCAGGTCCTGGATCTTCTCGTACGCGCCGCGCCGCGCGTCGAGTGCGTCGAGTTCGGCCGCCGCCTCGAGCGTGGCAGCCTGCGCGGCCTCGAGCTCGGCCCGCGCGGCCCCGAGCTGCGCGTCGAGCTCGCCGACGCGGCGGTCGGTGGAGAACCCGAGCACGTTGCGCCGGCCGTGCCCACCGTGCGCGCCGCGCGCACCCTGTGAGGTCTGACCGGCGATCGTCAGCGCCATCCGATGCGCCGAGAGTTCGCCTGACGTGTCGACGCAGACGTAGCCGAACCGGCGCGAGAGCTCATCCTGCAGCCAGCCGGTGAAGGGGGTGCTGCGGTAGTCCAGCCGTCCGGGAAGCGTCTGCGGGTCGCGGGCGCCGACTTCGGGGAGCCCCGTCTGCACTCCCTCGTAGCGCAGCCGCTCGGACGTGCGGACGGATTCGATGGCGGCGCGGAAGGCCGGGAGGTGCGCGGTGTCGATGAGCAGAGTCGTGGCGAACCCGCCGAGGGCGAGGTTGAACGCCTCGCGCCACGGTTCGAACTCGGTGCGCACCTCGATCAGCTCGCCGACGAAGGGCAGCTGATCGGAGCCCAGTCCCGCGGCCCGTGCCAGCAGCTCCCGGGACTCACGCAGCCGGGTGGGGATGTTGTCGTGGCGCCCTGCAGCCTCGCGACGCTCGGCCTCGAGCTCGGTGATGCGGGCGGCGCGTGCATTCCTCGCGCCGATCGCCACGCCGTACGCTTCCCGCAGCGTCGCCTTCGCGTCGGGATCCGCAAGCGCCCGCCGGGCGCGCTCCGCCAGCGCCTCGAACTCCCGCGCCGAGGCGGCCTGCACCTGCAGCACGTCGAGTGCGGCGTCGAGCCGCTCGCGCTCCCGCGTGACGTCGATGAGGCGGCGTTCGAGGCCGCGCAGCTCGCGGTGGGCGGTCTCGAGCCGGTCGCCGCCGGCGGCGCGCAGCACCTCGCCGAGGCCCTCGCGTTCGATGTCGGCGGCATCGGCCAGCGCCTGCTTCTCGCGTACCTTCGCGTCGGCGGTGCGCGTGGCCGCCTGCAGCTCGGCCTCGACGTCGCGCAGCAGGTCGAGACGGCGCGAGGCCCGCCAGAGGGTCGCCAGCGAATCGGGCTCGCTGAACCGCCCGATCTCGTCGATCAGGCGCAGCCGCTCGGCGGCCTCTTCGATGCGTGCGCGCGCCGAGCGGATGGGCTGCAGCGCACGCACCTGCTGCTGCGCGGTGAGCATGCGGCTGCGGGTGCTCTCGAGCCCGTCGAAGTGCGCCACGACGGCGTCGGCGGTGGCCATCGTCTCGGGCTCCTCGAGCACCATCCGCTTGTAGAGGTCATCGACCGTCGTGATCTGCTGACCTGCCTGGATGCGGGCGAGCAGACTCATCGCCTTGGCGCCGGCTCCTGCCGCGCCGATGCCCAGAACGGAATGCAGGCGGGCCGAGAACTCGCGGTCGGTGGCCACCGTGTCGAGCCCCGTGCTCTTGACCGCGGCATCCGTCAGGCGCTGACGGGCGGCGTCTTCGAGCGAACTGAGATCGAAGGGCCCGGCCACCGTGGCGCGGACCCGCACGGTGTCTTCGACCAGGCGGGCACCGGCGGGGATGTACCAGGCGCGCACGGCGGTGAAGCGCGATCCGTCGTGGTCGAGCCATGTCATCGACACGGCGGTCCAGGTGTCGACGCCGTCGCCGCGCAGCACGGTGACCTTCGTGCCGTCTTCCGTGCGCGTCTCGTCGGTCTTGCCGCGGGCGTAGGAGAGGATGTTGCGCTGCTCCTGCCCGCGCGGGCGCCCGACGACGGCGCCGTTGGACGCGCCGTTGAACGGGGTGGTGTGCGGCATCATGAGCGCGACGTAGGCGTCCATGAGGGTCGACTTGCCCGAGCCGGAGCCACCGCAGAGCAGCGTCGCCGTCGGCGAGAAGCGCACCCGGTGGGCGCCGTCGTAGCCGCCCCAGTTCACCAGCTGCAGCTCGTCGGCCACCCACTGCTGCCCTCGGGATGCCGCGGGGATGAGCCCGAAGAGGGTGTCGAGCATGGTCATCGTGCGGCCTCCGCGTAGATCTCGGCATCCACGTCGCCGGTGTGGCCGGCGTCGTCCGTGTCGTCGTCGGCGTCGTCGTCGAGGTCGATCGTGCCGGATCGCGTCGTCTGCTCGTCGAGCCAGTCGCGCAGGTCGCGCAACCGGTCGGCGCTGAGCAGGATCTCCACGAGCGGGCTGATGAGGTAGCGCCCCTCGGACTCCTCCTCGATGACGCCGTCCTGGCGCAGCCGGGCGACGGCCGCCCTGATCGCCTTCTGGCGGCGCGCGGTGCTGCCGTCGGCTTCGGCGAAGTAGGTCAGCACGGTCTGCTCGATGTCTTCGATGTCGACACGGGCGGAGGGCTCGCCGGTGGTGCTCTCGCGCTGGTAGACGGTGCGCAGGTGCACGAGGACCAGCGTCTCGGCGCGGGAGTACGCCTCATCGCGCAGCAGGATCGGGATCTCGAGCTCGTCGGAGCGCACCTGCTCCTTGTAGGCGACGCCACGGTCGTGGTCGACGACGAGACGCACGAAGAGGTCGTTGAGCCGGGACTCGATCGCGTGCCGGTGGTCCATCAGCACTGTCCACTCGCCGCGGTTGCGGTCGGCGAGCAGGAATCGGCGCTGCAGCAGGCGCACGAGCACGCGCCGCGCGTCGGCGTCGAGCACGCCGACGTCGCCGGCGAAGAGCTCATCGGGGTCGTGCTCCATCGCCACGGGGGCGATGAACGGCTCGTCGCCCGTGGCGTCCGTGGCGTCGGGGGCGATTGTGGGCTCAGTCATGCGTCGGTTCTTTCACGGTTCTGGCGGAGACGGCGCCGAAGGCGAATCGGCGGCTGGTGCCGTCGGGGCGTCGCGCTTCGGCGACGGAGACCTCGTCGCCCTCGGTCATGCCGTTGCGGTGGGCGATTTCCAGCAGTCCCAGCAGGTCGACCGGCCGCCGGGTGTCATCGGCGGCCCCTTCAAAGGCGGTGGCCAGGTCGAAACGGTCGCCGAGGGTCGCCACATACGCCTCGAGCTCGGCGTACCGGGGTCCGCCCCAGGCGCGGGTGTCGGCATCGACGAACTCGACGTCGCCGGGTGACGGCAGCGGTTCGGGCGCCCCGGGTGGCCGCAGGTCGCTCATGGACCGGCGGAGGTGCCCGACGTCGGCCACGGGGAAGGTGTGCAGCGGTTCCACACGGTCGCTCGGCTTCGAGCGCTGCATCCACAGCTGCAGACCCGACATGACGCCGCGCAGCAGCTCGTCGACCTGGCGGTCGCGCACCGGGTCGTGCGTGCGCACCTGCGCGGTGATGACCTGCGACGCCCGCCGCTGCGCCGTCAGCACCTCCTGCACCCCCTTCTCGACCTGACGTCCGATGGCGTCGAGGTCGGCGCGCTGGGCGGGGGCCATGAGCCGGGCGAACGGCTGGGCGAGCACGGCGTGCAGCTGGCCGGTGAGTCGGTCGATGTTCTCGGCGTCGCCGATGAGACGCAGGGCTCCCTCGAACGCGCGTCCCTCGGGGGTCGCCTGCATGACGTGCCGGCCGCGCTGCAAGTACTCGCGGAGGATCTCGCCCGTCGGGCGCACATCCCGACGCAGGTCGGCCACGACGTCGCGCTGCATCGCCTTGATCGACTCGGCGACCCGTGAGAAGTCGGCGGGCAGCTCGCGGGCGAGGTGCAGCACGTTCTCGGCCTCTTCGAACAGCTGCTCGTCGTCGACGGGCTCGGCCTCGTCGTTGCGGATGCGCGCGATCTCGGCGTCGAGGGCGTCACGCTCGGCCAGGAGCATGGCGACCCGCTGCTCAGGGTCGGTCTCGGCATCGCGAGCGAGTCGCTCTACGGACTCCAGCAGCGTGCGCACCCGCGACCGCGACACCCGGGCCCGCCCGCCGCCCGCGCGTCCGGCGATGTCGAGGGCGCCCACCGCGTGTGCGGTGAGCCGGTACACCTCGACGTCGTTCTCGATCTGCGGCGCAAGCCACCCGACGCGCACCCAGTGGCGGCAGATCTCGCGGGCGGTGCCGGCCGGGAGTCGGCGCTCGTCTTCGTCGTAGCCGGCGGCGCGCAGCTCTTCGAGCGCCTCGCCGATCTCGGCGTGGGCATCGGCGACCGCCACCGCGGGGCGGTCGGCGGTGAAGACGATCGACAGGACGGCGACGACGAACGGTGCGTGGCGGCCGTGCAGCAGGTCGAGCGTCGGGTTGCGGAAGGCAGCCACCGAGCGCTGATACGCGGCTTCAGCGCGAGTGTTCGACATCGCAGACAAGCCTAGTTGACCCGCATGCGGGCCCACCGTGCCCGCGCGGCCCGCCCCGGCCCCCGCCCCCGTGAGAAACCACAATCCGGCTGGGACATCGCGCGTCGCGTGGTGTCCCAGCCGGATTGTGATGTTTCGCGCGGTGCGACGCGACGCGGCGACGCGGTGGCGCGCTACCGCAGCTCGACGGTGGCGCCGGCGTTGTTGAGCACCACGATCGCGGTGATCGTCGGGTGCCCCGCGGCGGCGATCTTGGCGCGGTCGAACCGCAGCAGCGGCGTGCCCTCGCTCACGCGCTGGCCCTTCTCGACGAGAGTCTCGAAGCCGTCGCCCTTCATCGACACGGTGTCGATGCCCACGTGGATGAGCAGCTCCGTGCCGTCGCCCAGCACGAGCGCGATCGCGTGACCTGTGTCGAAGGTGGCGCCCACCGTCGCGGCGGCCGGTGCGATGACGGTGTCGCCGGTCGGTTCGACGGCGACGCCCGGGCCCATGAGGCCGTCGGCGAAGGTGGGGTCGGGAACCTCCGACAGCGGCACGACCCGCCCGGCGACGGGCTGACGCAGCCGCAGCGTTGTGGGGCGGGCATCGGTGAGCACGCCGGTGCCGCCGGCGTCCGGCGACGCGACGGGCGAGGTCGAGGCCCGCTCGGGCGCGGCGCCGGACGGCACCTGCGCGCGCCCCGAGATCAGGTCCTCCATGGCATCCTTCACGAACTGCACGTTCAGTCCGTAGACGACCTGCACCGCCTTGCCGCCGGGCTTCATGGTCCCCGCAGCACCGGCGCGCTTGAGCGCGGTGTCGTCGACCTTGCTGACGTCGGCGACCTCCATGCGCAGCCGCGTCGCGCAGTTGTCGAGTTCGACGATGTTCTCCTTGCCGCCGAGCGCGTCGATGAAACGGGCGCCGGTGATGAGGTAGGCGTCGTCCTTGCTGCGGCTGTCGTACTCGGTGTCCTCCTCGAGGATCTCGTCGTCCTCACGGCCCGGGGTCTTCAGGTTGAAGCGCTTGATGAAGAAGTAGAAGACGCCGAAGTAGATGAGGAACCAGAACACGCCCATGACCGGGATGAGCCAGGGATTCTCGGCCATGGGGTTGGTCCAGTTGAGCACCAGGTCGATGAACCCGCCCGAGAATCCGAAGCCCATCCGCACCGGCAGGATCGCGCTGATCACCATCGAGATGCCCATGAAGAGCGCGTGCACGAGGTAGAGCACGGGGGCGAGGAACATGAAGGCGAACTCGAGCGGCTCGGTGACTCCGACGAAGAACGAGGCGAAGGCGCCCGAGAGCAGGATGCCGTAGGCGAGCTTCTTGCGCGTGGTCTTCGCCGTCAGGTACATCGCCAGCGCAGCGCCCGGGAGGCCGAACATCATCACCGGGAAGAAGCCGGTCATGTACTGGCCGGTCACGCCGTACGTGCCCTCACCGGCGAGGAAGTTGTTGAGGTCGTTGATGCCGGCCACGTCGAACCAGAACACCGAGTTGAGGGCGTGGTGCAGGCCCACCGGGATGAGCAGACGGTTGAAGAACCCGTAGATGCCGGCGCCGAGGGGGCCGAGGGTGACGATCCATTCGCCGAACCCGACGAGACCGCCGTAGACGAACGGCCAGACGAAGAACAGCACGATCGCCAGCACCAGCGAGAAGCCCGCCGTCACGATCGCCACTGAGCGCTTGCCGGAGAAGAACGACAGCGCATCGGGGAGCTTGGTGTCCTTGAACCGGTCGTAGCACCATGCCCCGATGAGTCCGCAGATGATGCCGACGAAGACGTTCTGCACGCGCAGGAAGGCCGGGTCCACCTCGTTGACGTTGCCCACCCCGGTGAACAGCAGCACCGTCTCGGGCTTGAGCAGGGTCGTGACCACGAGCCACGACACCAGGCCCGCTAGGGCGGCGGTGCCGTCGGCCTTCGTCGCCATGCCGATCGACACGCCGACCGCGAACAGCAGCGCGATGTTGTCGAGCAGGGCGCCGCCGGCCGCGCTCAGGAAGGCGGAGACGAGGTTGCTGCCCGCCGCCGAGGTGATCCAGTAACCGATGCCCGAGAGGATCGCCGCCACCGGAAGCACCGCCACCGGGAGCATGATCGATCGGCCGAGCCGCTGCATGAATCTCACATCTGCCTCCAATTGGGGATGATCATCTCGATCTGCCGATGCGCGGCGCGCAGTCCGGTCGCGGAACATCCAACCGCATCGGGGCTCGGTAACTCAACGGTCGGCTGCCGTGATAAAGCTCGCCGGAACACAGCGCGGTCTCAGAGGGTGGAGGGGAGCGCGGCTTCGGGGCCGGCCACGCCGCCCAGCCGCTCGGCCAGGCGCTCGCGCGCGCGCCCCACATGCACCGCGAGCAGCTCGGCCGCAGCCTCGCCGTCGCCTGCTTCGACCAGTTCCAGGATGCGCTCGTGCTCGCCTGCGATCAGCTCCGTCGGCAGCAGCGACGCGCCCTGCACCTGCGACATGCAGAAGACGACTTCGGATGCCAGGGACTCGTACACGCCGCTGGTGCGTGCGCTGCCGAGCGCATCGACGAGGCTGCGGTGAAAGCGCATGTCGGGCTCGACGATGTCGCGGGGGGAGGCATCCACGAGGGCGGAGATCTCGCGGTTCGCGGCGCGGGCGGCATCCGGCACGTGTCGGTCTGCGGCGAGGAGACGCAGAACCTGCGCCTCGATGACGACCCGCGTGCGATAGATGTCGCGCGCGTCTTCGGGGGTGAGGCGCACGACGCGCGCCGTCTTGTGCGCGCGCCGCTCCAGCAGCCGGTCGCGCACGAGATTCTCGATGGCGGCCTTGGCGGTGGGACGCGCGACGTCGTACGACTCCGCGACCTCGACTTCTCCCAGCGTGGTGTCGGGCGCGAGCTCACCGGAGAGCACACGGCGGCGCAGGTCGTCGGTGACCGCGTCGATGACGGAGACCACGGCGATACGAGAGGCCATCTGTCGCTCCTTGCTGCGCCCGGCGGGCACGGGCGTCACCGAGAGTTTACGGTTCGTCTGACAAAGCCTCTTGACTGACGCGTCTACTTGTCTAACAATAGGCCAATCGACCGGCGCGAGACTCGCGCTCACGACTCAAAGGAGAGCGCACGTGTTCCAGCAGATCCTCGATCCGGTCTTCGGCTCGCTGGCGCTCTCCGCGCTGGTGGCCGTCGTCCCGCTCGCCACCCTGTTCGTACTGCTCGGCGTCTTCCGCGTCAAGGCGTGGAAGGCCGCGCTGGTGGGGCTCGTCCTGTCGATCGTGCTCGCGGTGCTCGTGTGGCGGATGCCGCCCCTGCAGACGCTCAGCGCAACGGCCGAGGGCGCCCTGTACGGAATCGTGCCGATCCTGTGGATCCTCGTGAATGCCCTCTGGGTGTACCGCCTCACGGTGGTCACCGGGTGGTTCGAGGTGCTCGGCGACCGCATCCGTGCCATCAGTGACGACCAGCGCATCCTGGCGATCCTCATCGCCTTCTGCTTCGGCGCGCTGCTGGAATCCCTCGCCGGATTCGGTGCCCCGGTCGCCATCTCCATCGCGATGCTCATCGCCGCCGGCATGAAGCCGCTCAAGGCGGCCATCGTCTCGCTGCTGGCAAACACCGCCCCCGTCGCGTTCGGCGCGATGGCGGCGCCCATCATCGCCCTGTCGGGTGTCACCGGGATCGACATCCACCTGCTCTCCCAGATGGCCGGCCGCCAGACGCCGTTCCTGGCGCTGTTCGTGCCGCTCATCCTCGTGTTCATCGTCGACGGCAAGCGCGGGCTCCGGCAGACCTGGCCGGTGGCCCTCGTCGCCGGCATCGCGTTCGCGGTGGCCCAGTTCGTCACGGCCAACTTCATCGCCGTGGAGATCACCGACGTCGTGGCATCCGTCGTGACGGTCGCCGCAGTGCTGATCATGCTGCGCTTCTGGAAGCCGTCCGAGGCGCTCGTCTTCGACGCCGAGGACCGCGAGGCCGGTGTTGCGGCCGCGTCCGCCGCCGCCGCGACCGGAACGACCCAGAGCCGCGCCGCCTCCGGCTCCGGTGCCAGCGCCGGTTCCGGTGTGCGGGTGGCCGAGGCGGTGCGGATCGACACAGCATCGCGCTCGCGTGGCAACCTCACCTGGAACGCCGTCATGCCCTACGTCGTCATCATCGCGGTGTTCTCGGTCGCACAGATCCCCGTGATCAAGCAGTTCCTGGCCAAGGCCGTCACCCTGGTGTTCCCGTGGCCTGGGCTGGAGATCCTCAACGCCGCAGGCGACCCGGTGGCCACCACCTTCTCCCTGAACGTCTTCGGCACGGGCGGCACGCTGCTGCTGCTGTCGGGCATCATCGTCGCCCTGGCCTACCGCATCCGCCCGAAGGACGCCGTGGCCGCCTACGGCCACACTCTGCACCAGCTTCGGTTCACGATCGTCACGGTCGTCGCGGTGCTCGCACTCGCGTACGTCATGAACCTGTCGGGGCAGACACAGAGCCTGGGCGCTGCGCTCGCCGCCAGCGGCGGACTGTTCGCGCTGCTCTCGCCTGCCATCGGGTGGCTCGGCGTCGCCATCACCGGCTCGGACACGTCGTCCAACGCGCTGTTCGGGCTGCTGCAGGTGACCGCCGCGGAGAAGGCCGGGCTCGACCCCATTCTCATGGCGGCGACGAACTCGTCCGCGGGCGTGCTGGGCAAGATGCTCTCGCCGCAGAACCTCGCCGTCGCCGCGGCAGCCGCGGGCATGGCCGGCAAGGAGGGCGACCTCTTCCGTAAGCTCATCTGGTGGAGCCTCGGTCTGCTGGTGGTGTTCACGGGCCTGATCTATCTGCAGTCGACCGTGCTGGCATGGATGGTGCCGACCCCGTGAGCGCCGTCGCACCCTCTGGGTCCATCGCCCTCGTCGGCAGCGTCCCCGATGTCGTCGCGGAGGCGGTGGCCGAGGCCGCCCGCATCAAGACCCGCGCGATCGACCGGGTCGCCTACGCCGGCGACGCCTCGCACTTCCTGCTGACCCCGCGCGCGGTGATCGTGGCGGAGGACGTCGCCGAGATCGCCCGCGTGCTGCCGGCGGCCGCCGCAGCCCGGTCGCGGGTGACGTTCCGCTCCGGGGGCACGAGCCTCTCTGGTCAGGCCTCGGGTGACGACCTGCTCGTGGACACGCGGCAGGGCTTCCGCCGCATCGAGGTGCTCGACGGTGGAGACCGGGTGCGCGTGCAGCCGGGGGCGACGGTGCGCCAGGTCAACATGCGGCTGCTGCGCCATGGCCGTCGGCTCGGGCCGGACCCGGCCAGCGAGGCGGCGTGCACGATCGGCGGCGTCGTGGCCAACAACTCCAGCGGCATGGCGTGCGGCATCACCGAGAACACGTACCGCACCCTCGAGTCGCTCGTCTTCGTGCTGCCGTCGGGCACGATCGTCGACTCCGCCGCCGCTGACGCCGACGCTCGGCTGAAAGCCGCGGAGCCGGCGCTGTTCGAGGGCATCGTCCGGCTGCAGCGTCGGGTGCGAGAGAACCCGGAGTCGGTCGCGACCATCCGTCGCCAGTTCGCCATGAAGAACACCATGGGATACGGCGTCAACGCCTTCCTCGACTTCGATTCCCCGGTACAGGTGCTCACGCACCTGCTGATCGGCAGCGAGGGCACCCTCGCCTTCATCGCCGAGGCGACCTACCGCACCGTGCCCATCCAGCCGAAGGCGGCCACCGCGCTGGCCGTGTTCGCGACCCTCGATGACGCCACCCGGGCTCTGCCCGACCTCGTCGCGACACAGGCGGCGACCCTCGAGCTGATGGATGCCACGAGCATCCGGGTCGGGCAGGCCTTCGCCGACGCTCCGCCGCAGATTCTCGGGTTCGAGGCGACGACCGAGGCCGCCCTGCTCGTGGAGTACCAGGCTGCCGGCGACGACGAGCTGGCCGAGCTCACCGCGCAGGGCGCCCGGGTGCTCGGCAACGCGCCGCTGCGTGCGCCGGCGGTGTTCTCACCCGACGCCGCCGCACGGGCGATCGCGTGGAAGCTGCGCAAGGGCCTCTACACCTCGGTGGCCGGCGCCCGCCCGAGCGGCACCACGGCGCTGCTCGAGGACATCGTCGTGCCGGTGCCGGCCCTTGCCCCCACGTGCGAGTCGCTGCACGTGCTGTTCGAGCGGTACGGCTACCGCGACAGCGTGATCTTCGGCCACGCCAAGGACGGCAACATCCACTTCATGCTCACCGACCGGTTCGCCGGCGACGCGGCGCTGACGCGGTTCGCGGAGTTCACCGACGAGATGGTCGACCTCGTGCTGGGTGCCGGCGGCAACCTCAAGGCCGAGCACGGCACCGGGCGGGTCATGGCGCCCTACGTGCGGCGGCAGTACGGCGGCGAACTGTACGAGGTCATGCGCGAGCTCAAGCGGCTGTGCGATCCCGCCGGCATCCTGAACCCCGGCGTCATCATCGACGACGATCCGACGGCGCACCTGCGTGACTTCAAGCTGCCCGAACCGGTGGAGGTCGAGGTCGACCGGTGCGTGGAGTGCGGATACTGCGAGCCGGTGTGCCCGTCGAAGGACCTCACCCTCACCCCGCGCCAGCGCATCGTCGTGCGGCGGGGCATGGCGCGGGCCGAGGCCGCCGGAGACCATGCGCTCGCCGCGAGCCTCGAGCGCGACTACGACTACGAAGGCGTGCAGACGTGCGCCGTCGACGGAATGTGCGTGACCGCCTGCCCGGTGCTGATCAACACCGGTTCCCTCGTCAAGCGGCTGCGGCGCGAGGGGCAGAACCCGGTGCTCGCAGCGGGATGGAAAGCCGCGGCGAAGGCGTGGGGGCCGGTGACCCGGGTCGGATCCGTCGCGCTGACGGCGGCCGACGCCGTGCCCGCCGGCCTGGTCGGCGCGGTGACCACCGTCGGGCGGGCGGTGCTCGGCACCGACACCATGCCGAAGTACACCGCCGACCTGCCGCCGGGCGGGGCCCAGCGCCGCTCGAAGGTCGGATGCCTGGGCGGCGGGGAGGGCGCCCCCGTCGCGGTGTACCTGCCGGCCTGCGTCAACAGCATGTTCGGCCCCGCCGGCGACGGCATCGGGGTCACCGAGGCGTTCACCCGGCTCGTGGAGCGTGCCGGCGTGCGCGTGATCGTCCCCGAGGGGATCGAGTCGCTCTGCTGCTCGACGCCCTGGACATCCAAGGGCTACACCGGCGGCCGTGACGTCATGGCGAAGCGGGTCGTCGAGGCGGTGCGCGAGGCCTCCGGCGACGGGGAGCTCGTCATCGTGAGCGACGGCGCCAGCTGCACCGAGGGCTTCGCGCACATCTTCTCCGACGCCGGGCTCACCTATCGCACCGAGGATGCCGTCGACTTCGTCGCCCGCCTCGTGCTGCCCGTGCTCGGTGAGGTCGCACCGATCGTCGACTCGCTCGTGCTGCATCCGACCTGCTCGTCGACGCAGATGGGGCTCAACCCGGCGCTGCAGGCGGTCGGCGCGGCCGTCGCCTCGACGGTGACGGTACCCGACGCATGGGGATGCTGCGCCTTCGCGGGCGACCGCGGGATGCTGCATCCCGAGCTCACCGCCTCAGCCACGGCCGCCGAGGCGGCCGAGGTCGCGGCGATCGGCGCCGACGCGCACGCGTCGTGCAACCGCACGTGCGAGATCGGCATGACGCGGGCGACCGGCCGGGAGTACCGCCACGTGCTGGAGCTGCTCGAGGAGGCCACGCGGCCTGGTGTGTAGGGGGAAGCGGGGGTCGGGATCGCTGTGAGCGCGCGGTCCCGGCTACCTGCCGTCGACGATGGACATGAAGCCGGCGAACGCGAACGTCCCGGGCACCAGGTACAGCAGCAGCAGGGACGTGAACCACCAGACGACGGCGCCGAGTATCGACAACAGGCCGCGCTCGCGCACCGTCAGTCGGCGTCCGTCCGGCCCGATGCGGGGCTTGGGCGGCTGCCACGGTTCGTCCGGGCGCTCGAGCGTGGCCCGCACCGCAGCCAGCGCCCGCGGCACTTCCTGACCGGGGACACGCTCGTCGACGTAGCGGCGTGCTTTCGCGACGATGCGAGGGGCGACCTCGGTGAGGATGCCTTGTAGGGCCTGCCAGTGCTCCGGCTCGGTGAAGTCGGCGGTCGGCGACGTGAAGAACACGAGGAAGTCATCCACGATCTCGACGTTGAAGCGGGCCGCCTCATCGACGAGCGCCGCCATCACGTCGGGCGTGAGGACGTACAGCGCCTCCGACCGGTACTGCACCGGCGAGTACACCTGGAACCAGCGGTCGAAATCGCCCTCGAGCGAGAGGCGCTGACCGCGATCGACGGTCGTGGGCAGGTCACTGCCCATCCGGTTGTTCGACGTGGCGTCGAGGATCAGGTGGGGGAGCGGCGCCGGCAGCCTGACGGCGATGTACTGCCATCCGCTGGAGCGGTTGGCACGACGCACGAGGTTGCCGAATTCCATGCCGGGGGCGATGTACCGCGGGTACGAGCGCACCTCGCGGTCGGCCGTGGTGATCATCGATCGGAACGTGGCCGCCGGCAACGGCTGCACCTCGAAGCCGTTGGCGAGGGCGGTGAGCGTCTGCCGCCACTCCTTCAGGCGTGGTCGCGGCGACGGGGGCTTGGCCGCCCACACGTGCATCCGGTAGGTGCCGAAGAGCCATACCGCGAGGATCGCCATGGCCACGACGAGTCCGGTGATGTCGGCTTGGGTGGCCTGGCCGCCGTGGTAGGAGTCGACGCTGATGCCGTAGACCATGAAGACGATGCAGAGGTACCAGAGGATCAGGCAATGGTTCACCTGCAGCAGCACCTGCCGCTTCGTAGGCACCCAGCTGGGTCGTGACGTGCGGCGCACCGCCGCCATCGCCGCCGCGACCTCGTCCTCGGGCGCGCTCAGCCAACGCAGATCCACCGTCACCGTCCCCTTCGCCGTGCAGGGGACATCCCCAGCTCCGCCGCCAAGTCAAGCAGAAGCGGGACGGCCCTCCGCACGCCCCCAGTCAGTGGCGCGCTCACTCTGCTCGGCGTTCCAGCGCCGCATGTCGGCGGTGAACGCCTCGTCGCGCAGCGGCTCGGGGCGGCGGGCGGTGAAGACGAGCCGCAGTCCCTGTGGCGTGGTGATGGACAGGTCGCGGGTGTTCCACGCGGTGTCCGTCGGCCCCTCCACCTCCGCATCCTGTGCCCGCGCCTTCGCTGTCAGGTCGTCGAGTTCGTCGTAATCCGCCGCGAGGGAGAGCTGGATGCCGCCGGTGACGGCATCCGCATCGCTCGCGCCGCGGATCAACAGGTCTTGGTACCGCCAGCGCCGTAGGTGGATGAGAGTGGGCGCGTCGCCCGGAGGCAGCGCGAAGAGCTCGATGAAATCCAGCGCCTCGGTGAACCATGACGCTGCTGCGCGGACGTCGGGGACGATCAAGGTGACGAAAGCGGGCATGCCGTAGATGTCTCGGGTGATGCCGGTCGTCAGTTCAGGCGAGATGGTCATTCCTCGAGACTGACCGTTGACGCCGCGTGAAGGTCAAGCCCTCTGGCGAGGTCGACAGAACGGCTATTGACAACGTAGTCATTTCCTTCATATGCTCATTTCGACCCAGTTGACTACGAAGTCAATCCTGCTTGTCGAAGGAGATGCAGTGGAACCGTGCCGCTCGGAGGCGAATCGAACGATTGGCTGGGTCGCCGCATGAGCGCTGCAGCGATTCCGCCCGCCACTCGCCGCGTCCCCACCGGCAGGGCGCGTCGGTCCTGGCGTGGCTGGGCCTTCGTGGGTCCGTTCATGCTGGTCTTCGCAGTCGTCTTTATCGCGCCGATCCTCTACTCGCTGTACATCAGCATGTTTCGCACGCAGCTGGTCGGTGGCACGCACTTCGTAGGGTTCGAGAACTACCTTCAGGCGTTCACCGACCCCAAGTTCTGGTCCGGTGTGGGCAGAGTGAGTCTCTTCTTGGTCGTCCAGGTGCCCGTCATGCTGGGGCTTTCCATGGTGGTCGCCCTGGCAATCGACTCTGCCCGCCTTTACGGCAAGGATTTCTTCCGCATCGCCGTATTCATGCCATACGCGGTGCCGGCTGTCGTGGCCGCCCTGATGTGGGGCTTCATGTACGGCCCCCGGTTCGGACTCGTGGGCTACATCAACGACTTCTTCGGGTGGGCGATCCCCAACCCATTGAGCCCGGAGTGGATCCTCCTCGCGATCGGGAACATCGTGACGTGGTCCTTCGTGGGCTACAACATGCTCCTGTTCTACTCGTCACTGCGCACGATTCCGACGTCGCTCTACGAGGCTGCCGAGCTAGACGGTGCCACCCAATTCCATGTGATCCGTCACATCAAGCTGCCGGCGATTCGCGGCTCGATCGCGGTCGCGACGATCTTCTCCATCATCGGCAGCTTTCAACTCTTCAACGAGCCGAGCATCCTGCGCGAGCTCGCCCCGAATGCAATCCCCACCTACTTCACCCCGAACCTCTACGCCTACAGCCTCTCGTTCAGCGGGCAGCAGTACAACTACGCCGCGGCCGTTGCAATCATCATGGGCGTCATCACGATGATCATCGCCTACGTCGTTCAACTGCGCGGCATGGGGAAGGACGCCTCATGACGACTTCACTGCCCGCGACGGCTTCCACGATCGAATCACGCAAGCAGCGTTCCAGTAGTCCACGACTGCGTACTCCTCGCCGCCGCGCGAGCGTCGACAAGCCACGCCGCAGCATCCTGCTCACCGCGCTGACGGCCATCATCCTCATCTACGCGCTCGTGCCGCTGGTGTGGTTGGTCATCTCTGCGACCAAGACCCAGGGAGACCTGCTTTCCACGTTCGGATTTGCATTCGGTAACTCGTTCGCGCTCTTCGACAACATCGCCAACACGCTCGCCTATGACGACGGCATCTTCGTCCGATGGTTCGCCAACACCATGCTTTATGTCGTCGTCGGCGCCGGGGGAGCCACCCTGCTTGCCGTGATGGGCGGCTACGGGTTGGCGAAGTTCACTTTCCCTGGCAAGAAGGCGGTGTTCGCCGTGGTGATCGGCGCCGTGGCGGTGCCCGGAACAGCCCTTGCGGTGCCGACGTTCCTGATGTTCTCGCAGGCGGGGATCACTAACACCCCTTGGTCGGTCATCATCCCCTCGCTGATCTCGCCGTTCGGTCTCTACCTCATGTGGACGTTCGCATCGCAGGCGGTCCCCGCGGAACTCCTCGAGGCTGCTCGCATGGATGGGGCCTCCGAGTTCCGCACCTTCTGGCAGGTGGCGCTCCCGCTGCTCGCACCCGGCACCGTCACGGTCCTGCTATTCACGACCGTCGCGACGTGGAACAACTACTTCCTGCCGCTGATCATGTTGACCGATCCGGACTGGTACCCGTTGACGATCGGCCTCAATGCCTGGAACGCCCAGGCGTCCACGGTCGGCGGGCAAGCCGTCTTCGACCTGGTAGTCACCGGGTCGCTGCTGACGATCGTGCCGCTGATCGCAGCGTTCCTCCTGCTGCAGCGCTATTGGCAGTCCGGCCTCGTTGCCGGGTCGGTCAAGGAGTAACCGCTGGCGACCCGCCCCCCATATCGAACCCTCAACCAGAAACACCAACAGTTAGGTGAGATGCACATGACTCGTACTTTCAATCGGCGCACCGCGCTCGCCGGGGGAGCCGCCCTCGCAGCGATGGCGCTGACCCTCGCAGGATGCAGCTCGAGCGGCGGCGGCGCCGACGCGGGCGACGAGGCATCCGACGTCGCTGCCGCCCTCGAAGAGGGCGGAGACCTGCTCGTCTGGGGCTGGGACGCAACCCTCCCCCCGATGATCGAAGCCTTCGAAGCGGCCTACCCCAACGTCAATGTCGAACTCGCCAACGTGGGCACCAGCACGGACGAGTACACCGCCCTGCAGAACGCGATCCAGGCCGGCTCCGGCATCCCCGATGTCGTGCACATGGAGTACTCCGCCGTCCCGCAATTCGCCCTCACCGAGGACCTTGCGGACCTGACGCCGTACGGTGCCGCAGACCTCGAGGCCGACTACACCCCCGGCACCTGGGGATCCGTCGCCATCGGCGAAGGCATCTATGGCCTGCCGTTGGACTCCGGCCCCATGGCCATGTTCTACAACGCGGCCGTGTTCGAAGAGCATGGCATCGCGGTTCCCGCGACGTGGGAGGAATATGTCGAGGCGGCGCGCACGCTTCACGCAGCCGACCCCAGCAAGTACCTCGTGGGCGACGCCGGTGACGCCGGGTTCACGCAGAGCATGATCTGGCAAGCCGGCGGCCGTCCGTTCCAGGTCGAGGGCACCGAGATCACCGTGGACCTGGCCGACGAAGGTGCGAACAAGTTCGTGGAAATGTGGCAGCCCATGCTCGATGAGCAGCTGGTGGCGCCCGTTGTGACGTGGTCGGAGGAGTGGTACAAGGCGCTCGGCGACGGCACGATCAACACGCTCCTCATCGGTGCGTGGATGCCGGTGAACCTCGAAAGCGGCGTGCCGGAGGCCGCCGGCGACTGGCGCGCTGCCCCCATGCCGCAGTACGAAGCCGGCGAAGAGGCGAACTCCGAGAACGGCGGCAGTGCGCTGGTGGTCACCGAGGCCAGCAAGCAGAAGGCGCTCGCCTACGGGTTCACCGAGTTCTCCAACGCCGGTGACGGCGTGGGGGTGCGACTGGACGCGGGCACCTTCCCGGCCACGATGGCCGACATCGAATCCGCGGCGTTCGTCGAGAAGGAATTCCCCTACTTCGGTGGACAGAAGGTCAACGAGGTCCTCGCCGCCGCAGCGACCTCGGTGTCCTCCGGGTGGCAGTACCTTCCGTTCCAGGCGTACGCGGTATCGATCTTCAACGACAACCTCAGCGCGTCGTACACCGGTGACCAGCCGATGGAAGCGGGACTGGCCAGCTGGCAGGATGCCATCGTGAGCTACGGAAACAGCCAGGGTTTCACCGTCAACGGAGGCTGAACCAGGCTGACCGGTCGTGACGGGCGGGCGCATCCAACCGTCCTCCCGTCACGACCGGCGATGCTGGCAGGCCAAACGTGTGCAGTCCGATTACCGAAGGAACGTGTATGCCCCAGTCGGCAAAGCGCACCGGGGCAGTCCGCCCCGCAGCGATGATGGACGTTGCGCGTCTGGCCGGTGTCTCGCAGAAGACCGTGTCGCGGGTCGTGAACGGGGAACCGCACGTGTCGGCGGCGGTGCAGCAGCGCGTGCTCGCCGCGATCGACGAACTCAACTTCCGGCCCAACTCCGCCGCACGCGCTCTGGTGTCGGCGCGGACGCGAACGATCGGGTTCGTCTACACCGGCAGCGCCCTGTTCGGCCCCAGTGCGATGTCCGTAGGCATCGAGCGCGCCGCCCGGGATGCGGGGTACGGGGTGGCTGTGGTCCACACCGCCGATGGGACCCCGACGAGCGTGCGGGCAGCCTTCGACGACCTCATCGGACGCGGCGTGGAAGGCATCGTCGTCTCCGAGCCCGCCGATGACCTTCGCCCCGCTGACCTCCCATCGGCGGGTATCCCCGTCCTGTCGCTCGAGAACGATCCGAGCGACGTGGGGGAGTGGATCATGGTCGGTGCGGACGATCGCGCCGGCGCCCGTGAAGCCACACAGCACCTCATAGACCTCGGTCATCGGTCGATCGCGCACATTGCAGGTCCCCGGGGCTGGGCGACGAGCCAGAATCGCCTGCTCGGCTGGCAGGGTGCCCTGGTGGCGGCGGGGCTCGCGGTGCCGGATGTGCTGCGCGGCGACTGGAGCGCGGCTTCGGGGTTCACCGCCGGCGAAGCGCTCGCTGCCACCGCCGTCACCGCGATCGTCGCGGCGAACGACGAAATGGCGATCGGCGCGATCCGGGCGATGCAGCTCGCCGGCCGATCGATCCCTCGCGACGTGAGCATCGTCGGCATCGACGACATCCCGCTCGCGGCCTACCTCACGACCCCGCTGACCACCGTGCGCCAGGATTTCGATGCCGTTGCCCGCGAGGGCATGTCGCGCCTGATCGATGTCATCGAGGGCCGTTCCCTCACCTCCCGGCGCTACGCCGTACCCACCCAACTGATCGTCAGGTCCTCCACCGGCACGCCGGTCGGGTGACGCCCCAGACCCCTACCTTCCCCCACCCGTCCCCACCCGCCCCGCCGCCGCCCGAGCGCGCGCCACCGCCTTCGCCGTCAGGAAGACCTCACTCATGAGCGCCCAAATCGCCCCCCGTGTCCACTTCGGTGCCGCGTACTACCTCGAGTACCAGCGAACCCCTCGCCTCGAGAGGGACCTGGATCTGATGGTCAAGGCGGGCTTCACTCTGATCCGGGTGGGGGAATCTGTTTGGTCGACGTGGGAGCCCGAGGACGGCGTGTTCGACCTCGACTGGCTGCAGCCCGTTCTCGATGCCGCACACACACGCGGCATCAGCGTCATCCTGGGCACGCCGACGTACGCCGTTCCCATGTGGCTGGCGCGCAAGTTCCCCGAGATCGCCGGTGAACGGGAATCGGGCAGGCGGACCGGATGGGGTACTCGGCAAGAGGCGAACTTCACCCATCCCGCATTCCGCTTCCACGCCGAGAGAGTCGTGCGCAAGATCGTCGGGCGGTATGCCGGCCACCCGTCCATCATCGGATTCCAAGTCGACAACGAGCCGGGAAACGAGCTCTTCCACAATCACGACGTGTTCCAGAGATTCGTGGACGAGTTGCGTCGCCAGTATGGAACGGTCGACCGCATCAACGCGGAGTGGGGTCTTACCTACTGGTCGCACCGGCTGTCGACGTGGGCGGATCTGTGGACGCCGGACAACAACTCGCACCCGCAGTACGACCTCGCGTGGCGTCGCTTCCAAGCGCGTCTGACGACCGAACTCATCACCTGGCAGCGGGATGTGGTGCGCGAGTACGCGCGCCCAGATCAATTCGTCACGACCTGCATCTCCTACGATCGCCCCGCCCTCCGCGACGACGCCCTCGGTGCCGCGCTCGACATCACGTCGGGCAACCCGTATTACCGAATGCAGCATCATCTCGCCCTGCCCGACCCCGCCGCGCTCGACGTCGAACAGTCTTGGTACACAACCGGCACGTGGGCGATGTACCGCACCGCCGACCGAATGTGGTCTACGAAGCAGGCTCCGTTCCTGGTGACCGAGACCGGGGCCTCATCGATCTGGGGATCGAGTCTGAACGAGCCGCCTTTCCGGGGGCAGCTCAGGCAGGCGGCCTGGGCGCTGGTGTCGCGCGGTGCGCAAGCGATCGAGTACTGGCATTGGAACTCGCTCCCCTACGGCGCCGAGACCTACTGGGGCGGGGTGCTGCCCCACACGAATGAGCCAGGGCGGATCTACCACGAGCTCTCGGCAATCGGCGACGAACTCGGCCGCGCGGGCGAGGACGTCCTGCAGCTCGTCCCCGAGGCGGATATCGGCATCCTCTACTCCACCGACTCGAAGTGGGCGATGGCGTTCCAGCCTCCCCTGGGACTGGCCGAGCCAGATCCGCGCGCGTACGAGCGGATCGTCGATGGGTGGTACCGCGCTGCATTCGACGCTCGCCTCCAGGTCAGGGTCATGCAGCCGCGCCACCTGTTCGTGGAGACCCCGCAGACAATTGCGGAGGAGCTTCCCGTGCTCGTCGTCCCCGGGTTCTACATCGCCAGTGACGAGCAGCTCACCTGGCTGCGGGAGTATGCAGCCGCCGGAGGCCATCTGGTCCTGGGGATCCGGTCGGGCTACGCCGACGTGGAGGCGCGTCCGCGTACAGACCGCCAGCCCGCTCAGCTCGCCGAGGCCGCCGGAGTTACCTACGACGAGTTCTCCAACGCCGGCAGTGTGCCGGTGCGCGGCCTAGGCGGGTTTGACGTCCCAGCAGCAGCGACGGCGCGGCTGTGGGTCGATTCACTGCAGGTGGCCGAAGGCGCTGAGGTTCTCGCCCAGTATGACCACCCGCACTTCGGCGAGTGGCCTGCCGCCACGACGCGGCCGCACGGCGAGGGGCGTATCACCGTCGTCGGGACGCAGCCAGACCCGGCCTTCGGTGGTGCAATCCTGCGCTGGGCGGTGCCGCGCGCAGCCAACGAAGAGTGGGTCCGGGAGCGCGATGGTCAGGGTTCGGTTACCGTGACGGGCGCTGTTCCCGAAGGCACCGCCCCCGGCGGGGCCGCGCGAGCGGTGCGCTACGTGCACAACTACTCGTGGCAGCCGACGACCTTGGTCGTCCCGGTCGACTGCGAAGACCTGCTCGCCGACAGGGATGCCGCTGGAAAGCGGCCCGTGCTGCCAGCGGGTTCCGGGTTGGAGCTCGGTGCATGGGACGTCCGGGTACTGCGCGAGGTCAGGCCGGAGGCTACCTGACGCTACGGCGGGGACACGTGTTCAGGTGAGATGCTCAATTCTCGAGACTGACCGGGACCGGTTCGCGTCGAGCACGGCCTGGCGTTGCGCGTCGATGGGCACCGGCCCGCTGGCCGTCAACACCTGGGAGCACCGATCGAGCACGACATCGGGGCTGCGCCTCACGAGCGCCACCAGCTCGGAGCCGCCGTCGCGCGGTGCCTGGTGGAAGGTCGCCCTGAACTTCTACGCGGAGTCGAGGGGCACTTCCGCCGCCCGGGGATGGCGGGCGCGCGTGATCTCCGCGTCGGCGCCGAGTTCGGCCGCGAGCACGACCAGCGCGGCCTCTGTGGGGTCGCCGATCACGACGCCCGAGAGCATCGCCCGCAAGGGAGAGCCCGGACCCGCCTCGTCGGCCTCCCGGCTGCTGATCACCGCTTTCAAGCAGGAGCTCCACGAGTTCGCCGTCGAGATGCTGGGCCCGGCAGGTCTCCTCACGCGAGACGCGGACGACGCGGTTCAACGTGGCCGCTGGCTCACCGGCTTCCTCCGTACCAGGGCTTCCACGATCGGCGCCGGCACGGCTCAGATCCAGCGCAACACGGTGGCCGAGCAGGTCCTCGGCCTGCCGCGCGACCCCGCGATGCCGCGCGGGCCACGCCTCGAGGATCCGGCCAGGAGAAACGATGATCACACTCGGCTACGAAGCCTCCGCAGAACAGTTCGGCCCGCGCGAACTCGTGGAGCTCGCGGTGGACGCGGAGCGTCAGGGATTCGAGTCGGTAGCCGTCAGCGACCATTTCCAGCCGTGGCGCCACACCGGCGGCCACGCCCGTTTCTCGCTGGCATGGATCGCGGCGGTCGGGGAGCGCACCGAGCGCATTCGGATCGGCACGAGCGTCATGACCCCGACGTTCCGATACAACCCGGCGGTCATCGCGCAGGCGTTCGCGACGCTCGGGTGCCTCAATCCCGGCCGGGTCTGGCTCGGGGTGGGACAGGGGAAGCGCTCAACGAGATCGCGACCGGGTTTCGCGGCGCCGGGGCACAGGACTGGCCGGACTTCCGGGAACGGTTCGCGCGGCTGCGCGAGTCCGTGCGGCTCATGCGCGCGCTCTGGGCGGGGAGAGTGTGGACTTCGACGGCGACTATTACTCCACCCACGGCGCGTCGATCTACGACGTCCCCGATGGCGGGAGCCCCGTGTGCATCGCGGCGGGTGCACCGGTTGTGACGGAATACGCCAGCCGCGCAGGTGACTGGTCCATCTGCACGTCCGGCATATGGCGGGAGCTCTACGTCGACAAACTGCTCCCGGCCGTCGCCGAGGGCGTCGCAGCGTCGGCCCGGAGCAGGGACCGGATCAACCGCATGATCGAGATAAAGCTCTCGTATGAGCAGACGCGGGAGGCGGCGCCTGGAGAACACCCGCTTCTGGTCGCCCCTGTCGCTTTCGAAGGAGCAGAAGCACGACATCGCCGACCCGCGAGCGATGGCGCGGGCCGCGGACGCGCTCCCCATCGATCAGGTCGCCAAGCGCTGGATCGTGGGATGCGAGCCCGATGAGGTCGTGTCGAAGATCGCGGAGTATGTCGGGTGGGGCTTCAACCACCTCGTCTTCCACGCGCCAAGGCACGACCAGAGCGGTTCATGTCGCTGTTCGAACGCGACCTCGCTCCGCGACTGCGGGCTCTGCCCGAGGCGAAGGCCGGGGTCGGAGTCGCGGCGCCCCCGCCGGCCGGGCGCGATGAGCCGGGTCTGACGGGTTCGGCTTTCTCGGGGCCTCAGCCGGCGACGCGCTGCGAGGCGGCCCGGGCGGCTCGGCTCTCCTCGAGGGCGCGGGCGATGCGCAGCACCGCCTCGCGCAGAAGCGGTCGGGGTAGCGCGAACACGAATCGTGCGTGGCCGACAGCCGCCTGGCCGCATGCCGCGCCGTCGGTCATCGCGACCCGGGCGTGCTCGCGGAACCACTCCCCGAGATCGCCTTCGATGCCGTAGGCACGGAAGTCGATCAGCGCGATGTAGGTGCCTTCCGGGAGCGTCATGCGAGCGAGCGGCACGTGCTCCGCCAGCAGCGCGGCCAGCAGGCGGCGGTTGCCGTCGAGGTAGTCGCGCACGTCTTCCAGCCAGCCGGCGCCGGCGCTGTACGCCGCGGTGTTCGCGAGCGCTCCGAGCGTGGACGTGCCGTGGCCCGCCCAGGGCCCGAAGGTCTCCCAGGCTTCGGCATCCGCGTCATTGGAGAGGATCACCTGCGCGCACTTCAGTCCCGCCAGGTTCCACGCCTTCGAGGCGGATGCCGCGGTGAGAGTGTGCGCGGCCGCGGCGTCCGACACCGACGCGTAGGGCACGTGCGCCGCCGGACGGTACACGAGCGGGGCGTGGATCTCATCCGAGAAGACCCGACCCTCCTTGGCAGCGACCAGCTCGGAGAGGGCGATCAGCTCGTCGCGGCGGAAGACGGTGCCCAGCGGATTGTGCGGGTTGCACAGCACCACCATGCCGGCGCCGTCGTCGAAGGCGCGTCCGATGGCGCCGAGGTCCATCGTCATGCGACCGTCGACCTCGACGCTGGGGACCTCGATGACCTCGCGCCCGTGTAGCTGCGGCACGAAGAGGAACGGCATGTACGCGGGAGTCGGCACGATGACGGCGCTCCCCGGGCGGGTGAACTTCTCGATCGCCAGCTCGAAGGCGGCGATGACGTCGGGCACGGGGTGCACGCGCTCGGCGGGCACCGCCCAGCCGTACGTCGCGGCGTACCAGTCCGCCGTTGCCGCGGCCATGTCGCCGGCGACCTGGGCGGGGAGGTAGCCGGTGAGCCCCCGGTTCAGCGCTGCGGTGAGCGCGTCGTTGATCGCGGGGGCGAGCCCGAAGTCCATCTCGGCGACGAACGCGCCGATGGTGTCGGGAAACGTCGTCCATTTGACGCTGCCGGCGGCACGCAGGTCGCGCTCGGTGATCGCATCGAAGTCGGGGTGCGGGGCCATGCTCATGTCGTGGGCAGCTTCACCGTGCCGGTGCCCGGGTGCTCGTGCGGCATGCGGTCGCGGTCGTAGGTGATGTCGGTGAAGCCGTGCGGCTTGGGCTTGCCGTCGTCGTCCAGGCTGACGAAGACGATCTTCTCGATCGTGAGGATGCGCTGCCGAGTGATCATGTTGCGCACGACGGCGCGCATCGTGAGCGAGGTGCGGCCGAAGTGGGTCGCGGTGAGCCCCATCTCGATGAGATCGCCCTGCAGGGCCGAGGCCTCGAAGTTGATCTCGGAGATGAATTTCGTCACCACTCGGTAGTTGCCGAGCTGGAGGATGGCGTAGATCGCCGCTTCCTCGTCGATCCAGCGCAGCAGACTGCCGCCGAACAGCGTGCCGTTGGCGTTGAGGTCCTCCGGCCGCACCCACTTTCGGGTGTGGAAGTTCACACCCTCCTCCGACCAGTACCAGGCAGATTCATCCGTACGCGTCATGCCTCCACGCTACGCCTCTCGGCTCTGGGACTGTCCTCCGGCGGCCGGACGTGCCATGCTCGAGAGATGGGGTTGTCACCCTGCGTGGTCACGCAGGCGTGCAAGCGTCGGGGGGCGTGCATGAAAATCTTCGTCATCGCGGAGTCCGCGGTCACGAACTCGTTGGGGCGCGCGATCAGTCTCGCTGTTGTGGGGACCGAACGCGCGACGACGGAGTTGTGGGCGGTCGACGACGGTCCGGTGTGGACCGGCGCACGGCACTTCGACCTGGACATCCGCCGCTTCGACGGCAGGGATCCCGCTGCGCTCATCGCCCGCATCCGAGACGCGGCTGCCGACGGGCCGGTGCTGGTCTGGATATCCAAAGGCTTCTCGCCGCTGGACCGCATCGCCTCGGCGCTGGCGGGTCGGGCGAACACGACCGTCATCGCCGACTTCGACGACGACGACGTGAGTCTCATGCGCGAGCAGGTGGCGAAGTCGTGGAAGACGGCCGTGCATCTCAACGTGCTGCACCGCAAGTCGCCCACGCAGGTGCGCAGGGCGCAGACTCGCATGGCGCGCGCCGCGGACGGCTACACATTCTCCAGCCGCACGCTCGAGCGCACCTACCTTGACCGGGACCTGCCCCGGCGTGCGTCGGCGATCGTTCCGCACGCCCGTCCCGACGGGTGGCTCGTCGCCGAGCGCGGCGCGCGTGCGGCCGGGCCGCTGCGGCTCGCCTACCTGGGCACGGTGCGTCCGCACAAGGGCGCCGACAAGGTGCTCGCCCTCGTGGAGGCGATGCCCGAGATTCACTTCTCGAGCTTCTCGGGCTCTTTCCGCCCCGCCGGGGGTGGCGCGACATGGCACTCGATCGGTGCCGAGGCGGCGCTGTCGGACGTGTATGCCGATATCGACTTCACCCTGGTTCCCCAGGACCTGCTGAGCAGTGCGGCCCGCAACCAGCTCCCGTCGAAGATCGTCGAAGCGGCCGTGTTCGGAGTGGCCGTGGTCGCCACGCCCACTCCGGTCATCGAGGAGTATTGCGCGGGCGCCTACGTGCCGATCGAGGACTGGAGCGATCCGCAGGACGTCGCGCGACGCATCCGGGCGGCGGACCCCGTCGCGCTGGGAGCGGCCATCCGCCGGGTGTTCCTCGACCGGTTCTCCTCCACCGTCTCCGGAGCCGCGCTCGGGCGGCTGCTCGAGGAGGTCCCGGCGCACGCGCCCTCGCGGTAGCGACGCGTGCGCCGATCGACAGCGGGTCACCTCATGCGGGCACCCGCGTTGCGGGCAGTTCCGCTGCCTGCTCGATGCGCAGGCGGTCGACGAGCCTGCCCGAGGGCAGCTCGACGTCGGCGTACGTCAGGACGGCATCCTTCGGGATGTCGCGGACGGTACGGCATCCCTCGGCGACGCCGATGGGGAGCAGGTCCTCGTCGCTCGTGACATCCGCCCGCTCCGCGACCCCGTAGGTGTGGTAGCCGCCCAGACCGTCGATGACGGTGCCCGCCGGCAGGTCCTCCTTGGCCACGGCGACCACTTCGACGGTCGGCGCGCCCAGCGGCTGCAGAGCGGCATCTCGGAAGAGCACCGCGCGCGCGACCGTGTTCGGCACTTCGAAGTGGCACAGGTGGTACGGCGTGTAGAAGCTGTAGAGCGGTCCCTCGCCGAGCTTGTACAGATTCAGGTAGTGCCGCTGCTTGGGGTCGTCATGGGTGGCCAGCACGAAGACACCCGGTCCGGGCTGGGCGCCCACGACGTAGTCGACGACGCCGCCGCGGCGCTCGAGGTCCTCGACGTCGTACGCGCCGGTGAGCTCGTCGACGTGGCCGTGGTGGTCCGCTCCCCGCATCCCGCGGCGCTCCACGGTCATACCGGTCGCGTTCGCGACGATCGCCTGTTCGAACGACACCTTGGTGCCGTCGGCGAAGCTGGTGACCATGTAGGGATCCTGTCCCCACTTGGCGGCGAAGCCGGCCTGTGTCGTGGGGGTGCGGTATTCGTCCTGCAGCCCTTTGATGTTGCCGCAGACGAGCGGACGCAGACCCAGCCCCCGCACGAAGCGCACCAGGTTCATCTCGACTCCGGGCTGGTCACCGTCGCATCCGGTGAGGATCACCCCGGCATCCTTCGCCCGCCGGTGCAGGATCGGCCCGACCGTGCCGTCCACCTCGGCGTTCATCAGCACGATGTCCTTGTGAGCGCCGATGGCGTCCAGCACCACGTGGCAGCCGTACTCGACGGCTCCGGTGGCCTCGATCACCGCGTCGACGGATGCCGCGTGGTTCGCCGCGCGGAAGTCGGTCGTGACCGCGACCGCCCCCGCGGCGACGGCGGCATCCACCTCCGCTGCGGTCGCCGCGCGCCTGACGTCGGTGACCCCCGCCTCGCGCAGCGCAGCCTCGGCCTTCTCCAGCGTGCGGTTCACCACCACGCTCACGCGCATGCCCGGCACGCTGTGGGTGATCTGGTTGATGAGCCCACGCCCCATGAAACCGGCGCCGACGATGGCGACCCCGATCGGCCGCCCTTCGGCCTCGCGCTTGTGCAGCGCGGTGTCGATGATGATCACGTCGGGTCCCCCGAGACGGCGGCGAGTTGCTCGCTGGTCCAGGTGTCCAGCAGCGGCCACGACATGTCCTTGGGCGACGCGTCCGCGACGGGGAGCGGCCAGGAGAGCCCGAGCGCCGGGTCATCGTGGCGCAGGCCGCGTTCGGCGCCGGGGGCGTATGCCCCGCTCACCATGTAGCTCACCTCGGTCTCGTCGACGAGCGTCTGGTACCCGTGGGCGAAGTAGGCCGGGACGAACAGGGCTCGCCGGTTCTCGGCGCTGAGCTCGATCGACACATGCTGCAGGCGGGTGGGCGACCCCCAGCGCATGTCGACGATTGTGTCGACGATCGCGCCTCGCGTGCAGCGGATGAGCTTGCTCTCGGCATGCGGCGCCACCTGGAAATGCATGCCGCGGAGCGTGCCGGCGCGGTAATTGAAGGAGATGTTGGCCTGCTCGACATGGGGATCGAGTCCTGCCTCGGCGAACTCCGCGCGGTCGAACGCCCGGGCGAAGAACCCGCGGTCGTCCTGGCGCGCCTCGAGATCCACGATGGCCACGCCCGCGATCGGGGTGGGGGTGAAGATCACGGCATCCTCCAGAAGAGTTCGTCATCCACCTGGCCGGTGCGGCGCAGGTAGTCGAGCTGGGCGAGTCGGGTGAAGCCCCGGCTGAGGAACAGGTCGGTGTCGAGGTCCACGGATTCGAACACCGACAGGAGCTGCTCGACACCCGTCTGCGCATTCCATTCGCATTCGAAGCCGGGAAGCACCTCGCGGATGCGGTCGAACGACACCCGGTAGCTGCGGTTGTCGCCCCCGCTGGCGCCGAAGCTCAGCTCCGCCTCGGGGAGCGCTTCGCCGATGATCTCGGCGATCTCCCGCACCTGGTAGTTCTGCTCGTCGGAGCCGACGTTGTATATCTGCCCCCTCACCGCTTCGGCGGGGGCCTCGAGGGTCATCCGAATCGCGCGGGCGATGTCGAGGGCGTGCACCAGCGGTCGCCAGGGTGTGCCGTCGCTGGTCATCGCGATTCTCCTCGTCGTCCACGCGAGTCCGGCGAGGTTGTTGAGCACGAGGTCGAAACGCATGCGTGGCGACGCACCGAACGCGGTGGCATTGCGCAGGAACGTCGGGCTGAATGACTCGTCGGCCATCGGCCGCACGTCGCGCTCGACCATCGCCTTGCACTCGGCGTAGACCGTCTGCGGGTCGATCGGGGAGTTCTCGTCCACGACCCCCTCGGCGACGCCGTAGACACTGCACGAGGACATGTAGACGAAGCGCCCCACCCCGGCTTCTTTGGCGAGGGTCGCCAGCCGCACGGAGCCGGCGTGGTTGATGCTGCGCGTCAACGCGGGGTTGAACTCCCCCAGGGGGTCGTTGGACAGCTCCGCCATGTGGACGACCGCATCGACCCCGCGCAGATCGTCGGCCGTGAGCGAGCGGACGTCGCGCACGAGGGTCATCGGTGTGAAGTCGACGCCGTTGTACAGCCAGCCCGCCTTGTAGAAGCCGGTGTCCACCGCGACGACTTCGTGTCCGGCGCGCGCGAGCTCGGGAGCCAGCACCGAGCCGAGGTACCCCTCGGTGCCCGTGACCATCACCTTCACGTCAGGACCACACCTTCCACGGAGCCTTGTCGGTATCCCAGAGCTGGTTGAGCTCCGTCCAGTCGCGGTAGGTGTCCATGCCCATCCAGAACCCGTCGTGGCGGTACACCCCCATCTGCCCGTCTGCGGCGAGCGTCTGCAGCGGCTTCTTCTCCAGCAGCAGGTCGGGGTCGTCGTCGAGATAGGTGTCCACCATCTCCCTACGGAAGCCGAAGAACCCGCCCGACACCCACCCGTCGGCCATCGTCGGCTTCTCGTTGAACTCCGTCACCTCATCGCCGTCGACGTGCATCTCTCCGAACCGGCTCGTGGGATGCACGCCTGTCACCGTGCCGATCTTCCCGCTGGCGACGTGCTGACGGTAGAGCGCGTCGAGGTCGACGTTCCCGATGCCGTCGCCGTAGGTCATCATGTAGAACGGCTGGTCGAGGTACTCGCGCACCCGCTTCACGCGCGCGCCGGTGCCGGTCAGCAGCCCGGTTTCCACGAGCGTCACCTCCCAGTCCTCCGACGGGGTGTGCCCGTGCCAGTCCACTGACTCATCGCCGGCGCCCAACTGAACGGTGAAGTCGCGTTCGAACTTTCCGTAGTCGAGGAAGAAGCGGCGGATCAGATCGCCCTTGTACCCGAGGCACAGGATGAAACGTCGGAAGCCGGCCGCCTCGTACGTCTTCATGATGTGCCAGAGGATCGGCTTGCCACCGATGTCGATCAGCGGCTTGGGCAGCTTCTCGCTCGCCTCCCGGATGCGCGTCCCCATGCCACCGCAGAGGATGACGACGGGAATATCGGCTTTCGGGGGAACTTCGGTTGTCGGTTCAGCTGCCATGTCGGCGCGCTCCTCTCTGGTGTGGTCGGCGTCGCCGGCGACCGGGTGTCATCGCGATGGCGATGGTCAGTGGGCCGTGTCGCCCGGGGCGAGTACGGCGCGGAAAGTGCGGAACAGGATGCCGATGTCCCCGAGCAGCGACCAATTCTCGACGTAGTACAGGTCGAGGCGGAGGGACTCCTCCCATGACAGGGCGGACCGTCCGCTCACCTGCCAGAGACCGCTCATGCCGGGCTTGACGATCAGGCGTCGTTCGGCGGCGAAGTCGTAGAACGCCACCTCGCCTGAGCGCTGCGGCCGAGGCCCCACCAGGCTCATGTCTCCCAGGAGCACGTTCAGCAGCTGGGGGAATTCGTCGAGCGAATGCTTGCGCAGCACGCGCCCGATCGGCGTGATGCGGGGGTCCTGCTCGATCTTGAACAGCGGGGCGTCGTCCTTGCCCTGCTCCGCGAGCAGCTGCGTCAGCATGGCGTCGGCGTCAGGCACCATCGTGCGGAACTTGATGAGCCGGAAGGGGCGTCCGTCCTTCCCGATCCGCTCCTGGCGGTAGAAGACCGGCCCCGCGCTGGACGCCCTGACCAGAGTCCCGAGGATCACGAATAGGGGAGCCAGCAGGATGAGGAGCATCACGGATCCGACGATGTCGACGGTGCGCTTGACCAATCTCTGGCGGCCGGTGTACCGCGGCGTCTCCACGTGCACCAGGGGAAGCCCGGCTACCGGCCGGGTGTGCAGGCGCGGGCCGCCGATGTCGGTGAGGCTCGGCACGAGGATCAGGTGCTGACGGCCTGCTTTCAGCCGCCAGCTGATCTCCTTGACCTTGCGCACCGGCAGCGCCGCGTCGCTGGCGACGATGAGGGTGTCGGCATCCACCATCGACATCATCATGATGACGTCGTCCGCCGGCCCGAGGAACGGTACGCTCGCGCCACGGCAGGTGAAGTCCGAACGGCTTCCCGGGCCGCTGAGACCGACGACGAGATAGCCCGCTTCGGGGTTGCGGTCGAGTTCGGCCGTGATGCGCGCGTTCTCCTCGTCGTCGCCGATCACGAGCGCCCGCGCCATGCCGCGGCCCGCCCGCCGGTGAGCCTTGAGCCGCTGGCGCCACAGGTAGCGCGTGATGAGGAGGCAGGCGAGGCCCAGCGGGAACCCGAGCAGGATGTAGCCCCGGGAGACCGGCGTCATCGTGAGGTAGGACACCACAGCCAAGATCGCGAAGAGGTGCACGGCCGAGCTGATCACGAGTCGGTACTCGGACATGCCCATCCCGACGACGCGTTCGCCGCGCGATCCCGAGACCGCCAGCGCCACCTGCCAGCCCACGATGAGCGCAACGGAGAGCCACGTGTAGCTGAGGGCGGTATCACCCAGCTGACGGGTGTGGTCCCCCACCGTCGCCGAGAACCACACGTACTGCGAGAGGAACACCGCGATGAAGATCACCACGGAGTCCGACAGCCACAGCATGCGCCGATAGGCGAGCCGCCAGTCGACGGCCGCCACTTCGGCGGTCGACAGCGCCGCCAACGGATTCAATGCCACGTTCCCCCCCAAAAGGCTCGTGTTCGTTCAACAGGTGCGCCCGCGGGCGCGTCAAGGCAGCGTCTCGGCGCCGCCGTTCTTCCCCGACTCCCGGAACCGCGCACGCGAATTCCTGAGAGTCTCATCCCCGGATCTGGAAGCCACGCCCCCCGGCATGCTCCCGCTTTTCGGCTTGGTCTCGTCCCCATCGAGGCGGGCGAAGTCCGGAAATTCCAGCAGGTCCATCTCTGCGCTGTCGGCATCGCGATCGCCTGCGTCGAATGACAGGTAGGACTCGGTCAGGTAACTGGTCGCGCCGCGCGCGGTGACGCGGTTGGCCACCGTGCCGGCCAGACGTGCGCCGACCTTCTCGAGAGAGGCCGTGGCCGCCCGGATGGCGTCACGTCTCGTTCGATCCACGGCGACCACCAGCAGCACGCCCCCGACGCTTCGGGAAAGGATCGCGGCATCCGGGACGGGCAGGAGAGGCGGCGTGTCGTAGAGCACGACGTCGTAGATATCCTGCAGGTGGGCCATCAGATCGCGCATGTGCCGCGACCCCAGGAGCTCGCTCGGGTTGGGCGGTATCCGACCCGAGGCCAGCACGTGCAGGTTCGGCGATCCCCAGGTCTGGACCACCTCGGCGAAGAGCGCGCGACCGATGAGCACGTCGGTGAGGCCGGCGCCGCCCTCCAAAGAGAGAGACTCGTGGATCTGCGGGCGGCGGAGGTCCGCTTCGACCAGGAGCACGCGTGACCCGTTCGCAGCGATCGAATTGGCGAGGTTGAGCGCGACCGTGGACTTTCCGTCGCCGGGCCCGGGGGACGTGATGGT
The DNA here is from genome assembly GCF_030246905.1 of Microbacterium sp. zg-Y818. Classification (NCBI taxonomy): domain Bacteria; kingdom Bacillati; phylum Actinomycetota; class Actinomycetes; order Micrococcales; family Microbacteriaceae; genus Microbacterium; species Microbacterium sp. zg-Y818. The sequence goes on from NZ_CP126741.1 coordinate 272,939, forward strand.
GAACGTCGCGGGACCGTCGATGTCGAGGAACTGCAGGTTGGTGCGGAGGATGCGGAACGACTCCGCCGCCGGGGTGCCGAGGCCGTCGTCGATGAGGGCCGCCTCACCGCGGCCGCGGGAGATCTGCGGGATCGCCCCCACGATCGGGGCGTCGGTCACCGCCTCGACGTCCTCCGTGGAGCGGACCCGGGTGTCGATGAGTTCGCGCAGGATCGCCGCCAGCGTTCCCAGCGCAAGCCCCGCGAACAGGCCGATGCCCAGGTTGAGCAGGACGTTCGGGCTGATCGGCGTCGTGGGCGCCTCGGCGAAGCGCACCTGCGTCATCTTCACCGGGGTCATCGCCGTCGGGACCGTGCCGTCAGCCGCGACCGCACCGGTGGTCGACTCGACCTCCGACACGACGACCGACAGGTTCGTGATGATGGCGTTGGCGATGCTCGCCGCCATGGCAGGCGACGAGTCGCTGACCGTCACCTCGAGCATCGTGGTGGAAAGCGGGATCGACACATCGATGCGGGCTGCGAGCTGGGCCGGCGTCACGTCGAGGCCCAGCTCCTCGATCACGCGCGAGGTGACGATCGGCTCGGTGGCGAGGCTCGCATACGTGCTGACGCGGCGCTCGGTGAACGCGTTGCCCTGCGTGAGCTCGTTGACGCTCGCCCCGGTCTCGCTCGTGATCAGCGCAACGCTGGTCGCCGAGTACACCGGCTTCGTGGTCGTAGCAGCGACCCACCCGGCGAGCGCTCCGGCGAGCGTCACAGCGAGGATCAGAATCCACGACCGCCGAACGATCCGCGCGTAGTCACGACTGCCCATACATTCCCCATCACGTAGGCCACGACGGAGACTGCCCCAGCTGTTCCCCAGCTAGCCCCCCGGCTTGCGCCGACGATACGCACCGGAGGCAGGGAACCGCAAGGGCTATCTGCGATCCGGTGTTTCGGATAGGGTGGCCACGCGCGCCCCCCGACCGCACCGCACTGCACTCTGGGGGATTGCCATGCGTCAAGATGTTTCCGCGCCGAGCGGGTCGTCGGGGGAGAAGACCCTCCTCACTCTGCTGTGGGTCGAGTCGACGACGGACTCCACGGCGGCCGGTGCTCATCTGCGCGGCACCCTCGCGCGCCTCGCGCCCGAATTGTTCGACCTGCGCGTGATCACGCGGTCGACCGACGGACCGTCGTGGCTGCCGGGGCGGCTGCGCAAACCCTGGCGCATCATCTCGGTTGTCGGCCGTGCGAAGCTGGCGCGCCCGCGCGGCGTGCTGCTGGCGCGGTGGAGCCCGTTCGTGGCCCTGGTGAGCCGGCGGTGGACCCGGCGCGGGAGGCCACTCGTGCTGTTCGTCCAGGGAAACCTCGACGACCTCTACGATTCGAACCCCTGGACGCGCCGCGCGCCGTGGCTGACGAACCTCGCGCTCGCCTCGATCCGCGAGGCGACGGCGGTGGTCACGCCGAGCGCCGGGCTGGCGGAATGGGTCGGCACGGTTCGCGGAGCAGGGGAGCAGCCGACGGTGACGGTCATCCCCAACGGCGTCGACCTGCCACTGTTCGAGAGCGCGCGCAAGGACGCCGATCAGGTGCGCGAGCCCTCGGCGGTGTTCTTCGGCAACATGGCCACCTGGCAGGGCGTGGACACGATCTTGCAGGCGCTCGCCGATCCGCGCTGGCCCGCTGACCTCGCGCTCACGGTGATCGGAGACGGTCCCCTCGCCCGTGAGGTCGCCGACAGCGTCGACCCGCGCGTGCGCTACCTCGGGCGCCGCTCGAAGAGTGAGGTGGCGGCTGTCGTCGCCGGAGCCGAGATGGCATTGGCGACGCGAAGCGACGTCGCCGCCAGCGCCACCGGGGTGTCTCCGTTCAAGGTCATCGAAGCCGCCGCGGCCGGTACGCCTGCCATCGTCACCCGCGTTCCCGGCCAGACCGAGCTCGCGACCGACATCGGGGGCGCGGTGCTCATTGCGCCGGGCGATCCGCAGGCGCTCGCGCAGGCCGTCGCCGACCTTCACGCCGACCCGGAGCTGCGGGCACGCCTGACCGACCGTGGGCTGGCCGGCGTGCGCGCCTACGACTGGGCCTCGCGCGCGGGCGACCTCGCCACGGTGGTCACCTCGGTCTCCGCCTCCGCGAGTCGTCCGACGGCGGACGCCACCCGGCTGGCCGGTCAGCGCCGATGACGGCCCTTTCCGAGCGCCGACAGGCGAGGGTGGGGGCCCCGGGCGGCGGGCCCCCGATGGATGCGCTCAAGTACTGGCTGGTGTGTGCCACGCTCGCGCTCGGTGCCATCGTCGCCGCGCTCAGCCACGCGCTGCTGCCCGGCAAGCTGTTCCTCGACGAATCGATCATCCGCCGCTTCATCGGCGGCGCGCTCCGTGTCGAGGGACCCAGCTCGTACGGGACGACCGCGTGGCTGTACCGGGTCACCGGGCTGGCGGACATCCCCAACCTGTTTCCGGTCCTCGCCTACCTCGTGTTCGCCGCGGGCGTGCTCATCGCCATCACATGGCGCGGCATCCCCGCCATGTCCTTCCCTGAGCTGGCGGTCGTGGCAGGTTCGCTGTTGCTGGGGGCGGTCTATCTCTCCCAGTACTCGAAAGAGTTCTTCGTCCTCCCCCTGGTCATCGTGCTCATGCTCGCGCGCCGCTCTTGGGTCATCGAGGTCACCTGGATCTGTCTTGCCCTGCTCTACGCGGGGTTCGTGCGGCAGTACTGGTTCCTGGTCCTCGTGCTCTACCTGGCCCTGCGCCTGCTCATCCCCCGATTGCGTTCGGCGTGGCTGCTCGTTCCCATCGTCATGATCGGGTTCGCCGCGATGACCCTGGCGTTCAACCTCGTGCTGGGCACCGACCTCACGTTCTTCCGCACCGACACCAACAACGCCTTGTACATCGATCGCTCCACACGCATCGACGACCTGATCCCGGGGGAGTCGCTCCCCATCCAGTGGCTGAACGCGGTCGTGATGATCCTCGCGATCGCCTTCCCGGTGGCCCTGGTCCTGTCGGGGGAACCCCTCCAGATGATCACCGGCCTCTTCGTGGCGCTGTGCTGGGTTCTCGTGGCGCTGCGCTCCGCGCGCGTCGTCGGCAGGCCCGGTCCCGGAGTGATCCCACTGGCGTTCCTGCTGGCCTTCCTCATGGTGCAGTCGGTCTTCGAACCGGACTTCGGGTCGTATGTGAGACACATCACGCCGCAGCTGCCGCTCTTCCTGGCGCTCTTCGTTGCCACCGACAGGCGGCCGGGAGTCGGATCATGAAGATCGTCCACGTGACCGAGACGCTCGTGGGCGGGGTGCTCGCGGCGCTCCTGGCGTTGTCCGCCCGACAGGCGGCGCTGGGGCACGACGTCTCGGTGCTCTATCCCGTCAAGGCGACCGTTCCGTCGTCTGACGAGCTGCAGGCCCGATTCCATCCCGACGTGCACCGGGTCGAGCTCGCGTTCCGCGGCCGGGTGTCGGCGTTGCAGACGCTCCGCCGTGCCATCCGGCGACTCGGCGACGATGTCGACGTGGTGCACCTTCATTCGACGTTCGCCGGCATCGCCGGGCGGCTCGGACGGGTCGCGCCGCGGGGCAGCGTCGTGGCGTACTCTCCCCATGGGTTCGCTTTCCTCCGCGAGTCCTCCTCCCGGCTCAGCAACGTCGTCGCGCTGACGCTCGAGCGGGTTCTGGAACCGCAGTGCGAGGGACTCGTGCTCGTGTCGGAGTCTGAGGATGCCGTCGCCCGTGACCGTCTGCGCGGTTCACGGCGGCATGTGCTGCGCAACGGCATACCGGTCGATGGCCTCCCTATGGCCTCGGGCGGCGCGAGCGGCCTGCCCCTCGTCGTCGCATCCGGCCGGCTGGGAGAGCAGAAGGGGCCCGACCGGTTTGCGGACATCGCCAGGGCGCTCGCCGGCCGGGCAGAGTTCGTCTGGATCGGCGACGGCTCGGCGGAAGCGCGAGAGCGCTGGATCGGGGACGCGCCGGTGAGGGTGACCGGGTGGCTTCCGCACGACCAGGTGGTCGCGCAGCTCGCGGCATCGGACGTGTTCCTCTTCCCGAGCAGGTGGGAAGGCATGCCGATCTCGCTCATGGAGGCGCAGGTGATGGGGGTCCCCGCGGTGGCCACCGACATCGTCGGCAACCGCGACGTGATCGTCGACGGTGAGACGGGCTACCTCTGCAACGACGTCGACCAGATGGCGGCGGCGGTGGCGCGGCTCATCGACGATCCCGAGGAGCGGCGCAGGCTCGCCCGACGCGCCCGCGGGGTGCAGCCGGAGCGGCTGTCGGACTCCGCGCTGGGACCGGCGTCGATCGGGATCTACCAGCGGATGCGGCAGCGGACCGCGGGGGTCAGCGCCGCAGGATGAGCACCGCGTCGGTCCAGCCGGGGGGCCACGCGACGGTGACGTCGGCGCCCGCGGTGCCCGAGGAGACGAAGAGCTCTGCACCCGACGCCGGATCCGCCCAGTGGATCTCGAAGGCGGCCGTCGGGTGCACCGCCGTGGTGTCCACGCGGACGTTGCCGCGCGGCTCGCCGAAGTACACCAGTGCCCCTCGGCCGTCCGGCAGCGTCGCCGCACTGACCGCGTCGGTGCTCTCGGGGGTGCCATAGCCGTCGGGGAGCAGGCGCCCGGCCGGCGTGTCCGCGGTGACCGGGGTGAGCTCAGCGTCGCCCTGGCGGGCGAGCAGCGAAGCGAGCGTCCCGATGTCCCGCGCGCTGTCGTCGGCGAGGGCTTCTTTCCAGCCATCGCTCACCCGCCACACGAAGGAGTGGCCGTATGAGAACCCGGCGGCGCCGGCGAACAAGGCGTGATACGCCTGGGCGCGGAGGGCGCGGCGGTCGAGCTGGGGCTCCCCCTCCCGCCCTGCGTAGTAGGCCTCCCAGAGGACGACGGGCCTGACCGTCTCCCGCGCATACTCTGCGGAGACTTGGGCGGCGGGGTAGGCGCCGCTGTACGCGGCGGAGATCGTGTACCAGGGCTCACCGCCGAAGTGCTCCTCCGCGGTCTTGCGCCGTGCCGTGTGGTACGACATCAGCTGAGGAACCGACGCGCCCTCCTGCAGCGCCCTCCCCATGACGTTCGTCGCTTCGACGCGGGACCCCCGGCCGAGGCCGCCGGGCACGCCCGCGGTGGACTGCTCAGTGGCATCCGGCTCGTTGTCGCCTCCCAGCAGCCACCAGATGTGGTCGAGATGCCCGTAGCGGTCCGCGAGGAAACTGCCGTAGCTGCCGGCGCGACGCGTGGTGAGGTGCCCGCGCCACCCATCGCCCCATCCGCCGTACCACGAGGGGACGAGGCAGGCCACGAGACCGAGGTCTCGACACTTCTGAAGGCACCAGTCGATGTGGCCCCAGTAGTCGTCCCCGTCGGCCGAGGTCTGCGGCGAGTCCAGCATCCCCGTTGCCGTGAACGGGGTGTGACCGTAGACGTTGTCAGCCTGCGGCGAGAAGTCCAGCACCGACATCTGCAGGGCGGTGTACCCGGTCTCCCGGCGCGCTGTCGCCAGTGTCTCGAAGTCCTCGCGCGTCATCCGGCTGGGGGCGTTCCATGCCGTGTCGGCGAGGTAGACGAACGGGCGGCCTTGCGCGTCAACGAACCCGCGACCGGTGTCGGAGACGCCGACGGGGAAGGACGTGCCAGGGCGTGCAGTGGCGGGAGGGGTGGCGCCGGGGGTCGTCGGCGCGAGCCCCGGCTCCTGGCTGCGCGCGATCGCCAGGCCCGCCAGCGCGGCGACGGCCACGCCGCCGGCCCCGATCAGCCCGTAGCGCAGCACGGTGCGGCGGTCGAACGTGCGTGGCGTGCCCGAGGGCGGCGTCGACGCTCGGGCATGCCCGACGCCCGCGCGCTCCCCCTGCGCTGATCGTCCCTGTCCGTCCCCATCCGGGTGTGAGATCACGGGACCATGCTAAGGGGAAGGCGGGCACGGCCGGCTTGACGGTCTTGCGGGGTGTGTCACGGATGTGTCCACGCCGACGAGTAGGTTGGAAGTGTCGTGCGGGAGCGTCCCTGACCGACCGAGGACACACCACCGGGTCCGCGCAGCGCTGCAGGAGGATCGATGGGCGAGATCGTGCTCGTCGCCGTGCTGGTCGCGGTGTGGGTCGTTCTCGGCCTGGGCGTGGCACTGGTGGTGGGCCGCGTCGTCCGCCGTGGCGACGAGGACAGTCGTTTCTTCGGCAGCTGGCACGCGCGTCGCACCGGCCAGGCCCCTCCGCGACGAGCCGATCGCCGCAGCGACGACAGAGACGGCTGACGGCCCCGCGCGGCTGCGCGCCCCGCCCGCGGCTCGCCTGCCGCGTCGCTCAGTCCGGGAGGAAGTACTGCTGCGCCAGCGGCGCGACCTCGAGGTCCTCGGCATCTTTCCGCGTCACCCAGCGGAGCTCGGCGATCTCGGCCGCGGGGCGTGGGCGCTGCGTGCCGATGTCGGCCGCGAAAACGTCGGCGACAACGACGAAGCCGGGTTCGTTCGCGGCGGCGGCGGTGTACGCGCCGAGCGGCTGCAGATCGTGGGGATCCACCCGCACTCCGATCTCCTCGGCGAGCTCGCGGCTGAGGGTCTCGTCCGGGGTCTCGCCCGGCTCGGGCTTGCCGCCGGGCTGCATGAAGGCCGTCGTGCCGGTCTTGCGCACCAGCAGCAGGCGCCCGTCGGCGTCGACGATCACGGCCGCCGACACGTGGATGCGGCGCGGTGAAAGGTCGTTGGCGGGTGTCACCCCGGCACGGTAACAGGTTTCACCCATCGGGCCCGTCGTAGAATTCCGTGTGCCCCCTGCCATACCCGCCCCGTCCGACGTGCCCTCGAGCGGGATCGATCCCGCCGACCTGCAGACCACCCTCAGGGTGCTGGCGGAGATGGACCGGGTCGATCAGAGCCACCCCGACTACATCGCCGTGCGCCAGGCCACCGCCGCCATGTTCAAGGCCGTGAAGAAGGTGCGCCGCCGCGAGATCCGCGACGCGATCGCGCAAGCCGACCGCGCTGTGGTCGCCGCCACCGCGACCGGCGCCCCCGACCGCATCGACGACGAGACCCGCGGCATCCCGATCTCGACCGCCACGACCGCCCCGACGGCGGGGACCCTCCTCAAGGCGCGGGGATGCTACATATGCAAGCAGCCCTACACCGTGGTCGATGCGTTCTACCACCAGCTGTGCCCTGCGTGCGCGGCCCTCAGCCACGCCAAGCGCGACGCGCGCACCGACCTCACGGGGCGCCGCGCGCTGCTGACCGGCGGCCGGGCCAAGATCGGCATGTACATCGCGTTGCGACTGCTGCGCGACGGAGCGCACACGACCATCACGACGCGCTTCCCGCGCGACGCGGTGCGCCGCTTCAGCAGCCTGCCGGATGCCGCGGACTGGCTGCACCGCCTGAAGATCGTCGGCATCGACCTGCGTGACCCCGCCCAGGTGATCGGGCTCGCCGACGATGTCGCCGCGGCCGGACCCCTGGACATCCTCATCAACAACGCCACGCAGACCGTGCGGCGCTCGCCCGGGGCTTATCAGCCCCTGGTGGATGCCGAATTGGCGCCGCTGCCCGATGGGCCGCTGCCCGAGCTCGTCACCTTCGGGCACACCAACGACCGTCATCCGCAGGCCCTGGAGCGCTCGGTCAGCGCCCACCCGATCCTGGCCGCAGCGGCATCCCGCGCCGATGAGCTCACCGAGCAGGCGATGACGGCGGGGTCGAGCTCGCTCGAGCGGCTCGCCGCCGGCACGGCGATCGACGCAGGCGGGCTCATCCCCGACCTCGAGAGCATCAACTCGTGGACCCAGCGCGTCGAGCAGGTCGATCCACTGGAGATGCTCGAGGTGCAGCTGGCCAACACCACCGCTCCTTTCTTGCTGGTGTCGCGGCTGCGGCCGTCGCTGGCGGCGAGCCCGGCGAGGCGCACGTACATCGTCAACGTCAGCGCGATGGAGGGCGTCTTCGGTCGCGGATACAAAGGCCCCGGGCACCCGCACACCAACATGGCCAAGGCCGCCGTGAACATGCTCACGCGCACCAGCGCGCGGGAGATGTTCGAGAGCGACGGCATCCTCATGACGAGCGTCGATACCGGATGGATCACCGATGAGCGCCCGCACCCCACCAAGGTTCGCCTCGCCGAAGAGGGGTTCCACGCTCCGCTGGACCTCGTCGACGGTGCTGCCCGGGTCTACGACCCGATCGTGCGCGGCGAGGCGGGCGAGGACCTGTTCGGGGTGTTCTTGAAGGATTACGCTCCCGGCTCATGGTGAACCTGCCCGCCCCGGGCCGGCGGGTCGTGGTGCGCTATCTGCTGCCGACGGGGCAGGCCACCGACGCCCTCGGCGAGCTGCTGAGTGCGGATGCCACGACGGTGGTGGTCGACGGCAAGCGCGGGGTCGAGCGCATCCCGCGCGGCGCGATCATCGCCGCGAAGGAGGTGCCGCCCCCGCCCGCACCGCGGGTACGACGGGCGCCGCGGGACTGACGCGCCGAGGCGTCGGGGACTCTTCTTAGGCTCCGGCATCCGTGCTAGACCGTACGCGTGAGCGCCTCCGCGTCGTCTATCGATCGGCCCGATGTAGACCTGGACCGGCGCCAGGTCTACATCATCTTCGGCGCCCTCCTGGCGGCCATGTTCCTGTCGGCGCTGGATCAGTCGGTCGTCAGCACCGCGTTGCCCACGATCGTGGGAGACCTCGGCGCCGCCGATGAGCAGGGATGGATCGTCACGGCGTACCTGCTCACCATCGCCATCGTCATGCCGATCTACGGCAAGGTCGGCGACCTCTTCGGCCGCCGCATCCCCTTTCTTCTCGCCATCGGCTTGTTCGTGGTCGGCTCCACCGGCTCGGCGCTCGCCGGCTCGTTCGAAGGCCTCATCGTCTGGCGGTCGCTGCAGGGACTGGGAGCGGGCGGGCTCGTGATCCTCTCGCAGGCGATCATCGCCGACATCGTCTCGGCGCGGGAGCGCGGCAAGCTCATGGGCCCGATGGGGGCGGTTTTCGGCGTCGCGACGGTGGCCGGCCCGCTGCTGGGCGGATGGCTGACGGCTGGCCCAGGATGGCGCTGGTGCTTCTGGCTCAACGTGCCGGTCGGGCTCGCGGCGCTGCTCATCGCGTGGTTCACGCTGAAGATCCCCGAGCACCGCAGTCGCCGCCGGTTCGACCTCGGCGGGGCGGTGATGCTGGCCGCCGCGACGGCCGGCATCGTGTTCCTCACCAGCTGGACCTCGCTGACCCACACCACGTCGTATGACTGGACGAGCCCCGGACTGCTGGCGCTCGCTGCCGCGACGGTGGCCGCGCTCATCGCGTTCCTGATCGTGGAGTCGAGGGCGGCCGATCCGCTCGTGCCACTGGACATCTTCCGCAGTCGCACCTTCGCCGTCGCCGCCACGCTCTCGCTCATCCTCGGGATCGCGATGTTCGCCGCGCTGACGTTCCTTCCCACCTTCCTGCAGATGGCCGAGGGGGCCAGCGCCACCGATTCAGGTCTGCTGATGCTCCCCATGACCGTGGGACTGATGATCACCGCGCTGGGGTCGGGCATGCTCATCACGCGCACGGGCCGCTACAAGGTGTTCCCGATAGCGGGATTCGGCATCGCGACCCTCGGCCTGCTGTGGCTCACCCAGCTCTCGGCCGATATGTCGATGGTCCTCTTCGGTGCGATGATCTTCGTGCTGGGTCTCGGGCTGGGCTTCGTGATGCAGACGCTCGTCATCGCGGCGCAGAACGCGGTGGACCCCCGACGCATCGGCGTGGCCACGTCGACCAACAACTTCCTGCGGGAGATCGGTGCGGCAGTGGGCACCAGCCTGTTCTCCACCGCCTTCACCGCCTCGCTGCGGGGCGATCTCGACCAGACGATCAGTCAGATCCCGCGGTCTCAGGTGCCGCCGGGTTTCGGCGCCGAGTCGCTGACCCCCTCGGCCGTGCGGGAGCTGCCGGCGGAGCTGCGCGACAGCGTCGTCCAGGCCTATGCCGACGCCCTCGGGACGTCGTTCTGGTACCTCGTTCCGCTCGGGGCAGCCGGATTCGTGGTGGCGTTCTTCCTCAAGGAGATCCGGCTCTCCGACAAGCCCGGCCTCGCTGCCCGCAGCGGAAGCTGACACTGTGTCGGTATCCATCGTCCGAAGCCCTGAAGCAGGAGTAGTGTGACCCGACGTGAACCAGGACACTGAGCGTTATCACCGGCTGCGCTGGTGGGGCCTGGCGGCCATCTCCGTCGCCGTGGCGCTGATCATCATGGACTCGACGATCGTCTCGGTCGCGGTCCCCAGCATCGTCGAGTCGCTCGATCTCACCACGACTGAGATCCAGTGGGTGCAGGAGGTGTACACGCTCGTCTTCGCCGCGCTGCTCATGGTGTGGGGGACGACGAGTGACCGCCTCGGGCGCCGCCGGCTGCTCGTCCTCGGAGTCGTGGTGTTCGTCGCCTCGAGCATCCTCTGCGCGTTCGCCGTCGACGGCACGTGGCTCATCGCCGCTCGCGCCCTGCAGGGCGTCGGCGGCTCGATGATCCTGCCGACGACCCTGGCTCTGCTCAACGCCACCTTCCGGGGCAAGGAGCGCGGCATCGCGTTCGCGGTCTGGGGCGCGACGATCGGGTCGATGGCCGCCGTGGGGCCGGTGCTCGGCGGCTGGCTCACCAGTGCGTTCTCGTGGCACTGGGCGTTCTGGATCAACCTGCCCTTCGGCATCCTCGTCATCATCGGGGTGATGATCTGTGTTCCCGAGTCCCGCCAGCGCGACGCCGAGCGCTTCAGCGATTGGATCGCCGTGGGCACCTCGGTGCTCGGGTTCGGCCTGCTCGTGTTCGCCCTCATCGAGGGCCGCGCCTACGGGTGGTGGGAGGCGACGGACTCGGCGCCGTTCAGCCTCGGCGGCTTCAGCGTGATTCCGGTGCTGTTCGTCCTCTCGCTCCTGGTGCTCGCCTCCCTGGTGTGGCGGGAGCGCAAGCGTGTGGCTGCGCGCAAGTCGGTGCTCATCGACGTGTCGCTGTTCCGCATCGGCACGTTCGCGAACGGCAACATCACCGCCCTGACGGTTTCGCTCGGAGAGTTCGGACTGATCCTCTCCCTGCCGCTGTGGTTCCAATACGCCCGGGACATGAACGCCCTGGAGGCGGGTCTTGCCCTGCTGCCGCTCGCCGTCGGATCGTTCCTCGCGAGCGGGTCGATCCAGTCGCTGTCCAAGCGACTGTCGCCGGTGCAGATGGTGCGCCTGGGCGTGCTGCTGGAGATCATCTCGCTCGCCGCGCTCGCTCTGCTGATCCGGCCCGATTCCACCCTGTGGGTCACCGGCGTGCCGCTGTTCTTCTACGGCATGGGCGTGGGGTTCGCCACAGCGCAGCTGACCCAGCTCATCCTCATCGACGTCCCGGTGGAGAAGTCGGGACAGGCCTCGTCGGTGCAGTCCACCTCGCGTCAGGTGGGTTCGGCGCTCGGCATCGCTGTGCTCGGCACCGCGCTGTTCACGACGCTGCGCATCGGAACCGAGTCGCGCCTCAGCGACCAGATCGCCGCGGATCCGAAGGTGGGCGAGCTGGTGGATGCCGTCTCGACATCGGCCGGTGCGCTCATCGGACAGCTCAGCGAGAAACCGGCGACCGCGCCGATCGCCGATGCCGCACGCGATGCACTGACGCAGGGCGTGTCGGTCGCCGCGTGGGTCGCGGTCGCCGCGCTCTTCGTGGGTCTTCTCACGACGATCCCGCTCGGGCGGCGGGCCAGCGAGGAGATGGCGGCCGGGAACGCACGCGAGGGCGGTGCGGAGCCGACGTCACGGGGCGGCGATGCGGAGCCGACTCGGGGGAATGGTGCTGATCCGACGACCCGCCGGGGCTCGAGGCCGACGTCGTCGCGCGGGGGTGCGACGCCGACGACGCGCGGGGGTGCGACGCCGACCGGCGAGGCTTCGGAGGTCTGAGGCGGGCGAGCCCGACCGGCCGGGTGTACCCCGACGTCCCAGCCGGCGCCGTCGCGTGGCTCAGGCAGGCTGCAGTGCGGTGACGGCTGCGCCGGCCTTCCACGTGAGGTAGCCGCCGTCGAGGTTCCGTGCCGGGCGGCCGAGCTGAGCGAGGATCCGCGCGGCGGTGTGACCGCGCTGACCGACCTGGCAGTGCACGATCAGCTCGCCCTCGGGGAGGGTGGCGAGGCCGTCGCGCAGCGCATCGACCGGGATGTTGACGCTCCCCGGAATCGCACCCGCGGCGAACTCCTGCGGCGACCGCACGTCGATGAGCGTCGCACCGCCGGCGACTGCGGTCGCCAGCTCGTGCCACTGCACGGTCTCGCTGAGGCCGGTCGCAAGGTTCTCGGCGACGTACCCGACCATGTTCACCGGATCCTTCGCCGACGCGTACTGCGGCGCGTAGGCGAGCTCGAGGTGCGCGAGCTCCGCGGCCGGCAGCCCCGTGTGCATCGCCGTCGCGATGACGTCGATGCGCTTGTCCACGCCGTTCCCGCCGACGATCTGCGCCCCGAGGATCAGCCCCGACAGCGGATCGACCATGACCTTCATCGCCAAGCGCTGTGCCCCCGGGTAGTACCCCGCGTGGTCGGTCGGGTGAGTGTGGATCACCCGGTGGGCGCGGCCCGCCGCGATCAGTCGCTGCTCGCTCCAGCCCACCATCGCCACCGTCACGTCGAACAGGCCGATGATTGCGGTGCCGAGCGCGGGCGCCGCTGCGCGAGGAGCGGCATCCAGGCGGCCGTTCTCCCACGCGATGACATCTGCCGCGGCGCGGCCGTGGCGATTCGCCAGCCCCGCCATCGTGACGAGTGTCGTCGCGCCCGAGACGGCATCCAACTTCTCGGCGGCATCGCCCACGGCGAAGATGCGCGGGTCCTCGGTGCGCTGGTGCCCGTCGACGACGACGCCGCCGGTGGCGCCGATCGCGAGGCCCGCCGCGCGGGCCAGGTCTGCGGCCGGGGCGACCCCGCGCGCGTCCACCACGAGATCGGCCGTGACAACCGTGCCGTCGGAGAGGTGGGCGCCGACGGCATCCAGCGCGTCGACCGTGGTGCCGGTGCGCACATCGACGCCGTGGGAGGCGAGCGCCTCGATCACGGGGGCGGCCATCTCCGGATCCAACGGCATGAAGGGGCGGGCGCTCTGCTGCACGAGCGTGACCTCCAGGCCTCGGCGCACGAGGTTCTCCGTCGCCTCCAGCCCGATGAACCCCGCGCCCATGACGACCGCGCGCCCGCGGCGGTCGTCGATCTCGGTCAGGACCGCAGTGATGCGGTCGACGTCGTCGACGGTGCGCAGGGTCACCACCGGCGGGGCGCCGGCGCTCGTCGCGGCGCGCTCACGCGAGGCGGCCCCGGTCGCGAGGATCAGGTGGTCGTACGGCTCGACGACCGTGGCTCCGGTGGCGGCATCCCGAGCCGTCACGGTGCGCGCCGCGCGGTCGATGCCGACGACCTCGTGCTCGACCCGCACATCCAGGGCGAACCGCGCACGCAGTGACGCCGGCGTCTGCAGCAGCAGGGAGTCGCGCTCGGCGATCACCCCGCCGACGTAGTACGGCAGCCCGCAGTTCGCGAAGCTCACATAGCGACCCTGCTCGAACACGATGATCTGCGCTGTCTCGTCGAGCCGGCGCAGGCGGGTGGCGGCCGACATGCCGGCGGCCACGCCGCCGACGATCACGACCCGGGGGCCGGTCGTGGGGGTGTGCGGGGTGAGATCGGCGGGTGTGTTCATGGTGTGCTCACTTCCTCGGGGATTTATACCCCCAGGGGTATTCTCGCCCGCGCGTGGCGGGAGGGCAAATCGGCGTGCGGCCACCCGGCGGGTCTGGACTGGGCGAGCCGCTCGATGGAGACTCGGGATCCCCGGCGGCGCCAGCCCACGGCGGTCAAGATCCCAGCATCGGGAGGGTACGCCATGAAGATAGAGCTTCGCGGAGTGAGCAAGGGGCACGAGGGCCAGGCCCTGCCGCACACGAATCTCATGTTCGAGACCGGCCAGGCGGTCTTCGCCCGCGCGGAGACCGAGCAGCGCCCGACCGTGCTCGGGCTGCTCGCCTCCGGGCGCATGAAGCCGGACGAGGGCACCATCGACATCGATGGCATGGCCGACTCCGCCGACCTGCGCCGACGCGTCGCGCTTGTGGATGCCCCGGACATCTCCGAGCCCGCGCCGCGCGTCACCGTCGGCGCCGTCACGGCGGAGGAGCTGATGTTCGCGGGTCTGTCGTCCGGGCGCCGGGCGGTGCACCGCTGGCTCAGCCGCCAGCACCTGGACCACCTGGTGCGCCGCCCCATAGCCACCGTGGCGCCGCGCGCGCGGATGCACCTGCTCACCGAACTGGCCGTCCTGCGACCGGACGTCGAAGGGCTCGTCGTCGTGGCCCCCGACCGTCACGGCGGCGACCCGCGTGTGTGGTGGGATCAGGCCCTGTCGCTGGCCGATCGCGGGTTCGCGATGCTCATGATCGCGGGCTACTCCTCGGCCAAGGTGATCGGGGCGATCACCGACGACACCGACCGCGAGAGCGGCGACGCGGAGCGCGAAGGGGGCCGCTCATGAGGGCCGAGGCGATGCGGGTGCCCCATCTGAAGGTGCCGCAGATGATCCTCGCCGAGCTGCGACGCCTGGTGTCGACGAAGATGTCGGCTCTGGCACTGTTCGCCCTCATCATCGTGCCGATCCTCTACGGGGGCCTGTACCTGTGGGCCAACCAGAACCCCTATGCGAAGTTCCCCGACGTGCCCGTGGCCCTCGTCGTGGCCGACGAGGGCGTGCCCGCCGACGGTGACACCCCGGCGCGCAACATCGGCGACGAGGTGGCGGACGAGCTCGTGAAGGGCGGCGACTTCGACTGGCATCGCGTCTCGGCCGCCCAGGCGAAGGCGGGACTGCAAGCGGACGAGTTCGATTTCGCGATCACCCTCCCCGCAGATTTCACCGCCGCCCTCGAATCGGTCGCGGGGGACGATCCCCGTCAGGCGGTCATCGTGCTGGAGACCTACGATGCCAACAGCTACCTGGCCAGCAACATCGCCACCCAGGCCGTGGACCGCATCCGTACGAGCGTGGCTCAGCAGGTCGGACGTGAAGCGGCCACCACCCTCCTGAACTCGATCTCCACCATCCGGGGGAAGATCGTCGAGGCGGGCCAGGGTGCCGAGGAGCTGGTCACCGGCGCTGCCGAGCTCGCGGACGGCACCGTCCGCCTGGTCGAGGGCGCCGTGAGCGCCGTCGACGGCACGGTGGAACTGCAGAACGGCGCCGCCGCCCTCGCCGACGGGGCGGCCCGCGTCGCAGCCGGCGACGATGAACTCGCCGCTGCCGCGAACCGGGTCGGAGCGGTGGTCAACCAGCTGACCGCCGATCTGCCGCAGGCTCGGTCCGACATCGCCGCCGATCTGGTCGCGCTCGGGCTTGACCAGGCGACCATCGACGCGGTGCTGGCGCGGCTCGATGTCGTCGGCGCGACGATCCGCAAGGGCGACCAGCGCGTGCAGGAGGTCGTCGGCCAGATCGATCAGCTCGCCAGCGGCAGCACCGAGGTGGCCAACGGCGCGGCGACGCTCCGCGACGGCCTGGGAACCCTCGGCTCCGGGCTGCAAGAGCTGTCGACGGGCACCAGCACTCTCCGCGACGGAGCCGCCACGCTGTCCTCGGGCACCGTCGAGCTGCGCGACGCGCTGGTCAGCGGCGCCCAGGAGATCCCCGACAGCAGTGAGGACGTCCGCGGCGCGCAGGCGCGCACGATCGCCAACCCGATCGAGATCGACACCACCGCCGCGGCCGAGGCGGCGAACTACGGCGCGGGCCTCGCGCCCTTCTTCGGAGCCCTGGCCGGATGGATCGGCATCTACGCGCTGTTCCTCATCGTGCGGCCCATCTCCCGCCGTGCGGTCACGGCGCTGCACTCTCCGGTGCGCGTCACGCTCGCCGGGTGGCTCACCCCGGGCCTGCTGGGCGTGCTGCAGATGTGTCTGCTGTTCCTGGTGCTCGTCTACGCCCTCGGCTTCCCGATGGTCTATCCGCTCGGAACCCTCGGCATCATGCTGCTGGCGACCCTCACCTATACCGCGATCATCCTCGCCCTCAACGTCTGGTGGGGAGAGGTGGGCCAGTTCATCGGGCTCGTGCTGATGGTCCTGCAGCTCGTCAGCGCCGGCGGCACCTTCCCGTGGCAGACACTCCCCGGCCCCCTGGCCGCGCTGCACCAGGTGCTTCCGATGAGCTTCGTCGTCGACGGCATGCGCCAGTTCATGTACGGCGGCGATCTCAGCCGCACCATCCTGGATGCCGCGGTGCTGCTGACCTGGCTCGTCGCGGGCTTCGTGATCGCGGCCATCGGCGTGACCAGGCAGACGCACTTCCGCGCCCTGCGCGACCTGGAGCCCAGCATCCTCGGGTGAGCCGATACCGTGGCAGCAGAGCGAGCGCGGGCGAGTCGGCCCGTGCGGGGTGCGAAGGAGACCGCAATGGCGACGGCCGTGATCGTGGATGTGGTGCGGACGCCATCCGGCCGGGGCAAGCCGGGGGGCGCCCTGAGCGGCGTGCACCCCGTCGACCTCGCCGCCGATGTGCTCACGGCGCTGCTCGAGCGCAACGGGATGGAGTCGGGGCAGATCGACGACGTGCTGCTGGGCTGCGTCAGCCAAGTCGGCGAGCAGTCGGGCAACATCGCGCGCCAGGCGGTGCTCGCCGCCGGCTTCGACGAGACGGTGCCGGCATCCACCGTCGACCGCCAGTGCGGCTCGAGCCAGCAGGCCGCCCACTTCGCGGCGCAGGGCATCATCGCGGGCGCCTACGACATCGTCATCGCCGGCGGGGTCGAGTCCATGAGCCGCGTGCCGCTGGGCGCCGCGGCGGCGGGCGGGTCGCCCTTCTCCCCCCGACTGCACGCGCGTTACCCTCAGGGCCTGGTGAACCAGGGGGTGTCGGCGGAGCTCATCGCCGCGAAGTGGAACCTCAGCCGGGACGAGCTCGACGGGTACGCCGCGGCATCCCATGCGCGCGCCGCCCGTGCTGCGGCCGAGAGCCGGTTCGCGTCGCAGCTGCTGCCGGTGGGTGACGTGGTCGCCGACGAGACGGTGCGCGGGGGTACGACCGTCGAGGCGTTGGCGGGCCTTAAGCCGGCGTTCCGCACCGACGCGTACGCATCGCGCTTTCCCGACCTGGACTGGAAGATCACGCCGGGCAACTCCTCGCCCCTCACCGACGGCGCGTCCGCCGCCCTCATCATGAGCGAGCAGAGGGCCGTGGCCCTCGGTCTCACGCCCCGCGCCCGCTTCCACTCCTTCGCCGTCGTCGGCGACGACCCGCTCATGATGCTGACCGGCCCCATCCCGGCGACCGCGCGCATCCTCGAGCGCAGCGGCCTCGGCATCGACGACCTCGACGTGTACGAGGTCAACGAGGCCTTCGCCTCGGTTCCGCTCGCCTGGGCGGCCGAGACGGGGGCCGACCCCGCCAAGCTCAACCCGTGGGGCGGCGCCATCGCGCTCGGGCACGCGCTGGGGTCCTCCGGCACGCGGCTGCTCGCCACGATGCTCGCCCACCTCGAGGCGACCGGCGGCCGCTACGGCCTGCAGACGATGTGCGAGGGCGGCGGCATGGCCAACGCCACGATCATCGAGCGGCTCTGACCGCAGCGGCGCCGCGCGCCGCGTAGGCTCGAACCTTATGGCCGCAGGCGCAGTGATCCACACCTTCACGGTGCAGTTGGCCGACGTCGACCGCGGCGTCTACGACGAGCTGATGCTGCGGGTCGCCCGTCATCCCTCCGAGACCGACGCATTCATGGTCACGAGGCTGCTGGCGTACTGCCTCGAGTACGAGGAGGGCATCGCGTTCAGCGAGGGCATCTCGGCCACCGATGAGCCCGCCGTGCTCGTACGAGACCTCACCGGTCGCATCACCGCCTGGATCGAGGTCGGATCTCCGGATGCCGCGCGCCTGCACTACGGCAGCAAGCTCGCCGATCGCACCGCGGTGTACACCCACCGCGATCCCGAGAAGCTGCTCGCGCTGTGGGCGGGAAAGCCGATACACCGGCCTGAGTTGATCGGTCTGCACAGCTTCGACGCGGGGTTCGTCGATGCGGCCGCCGCTGTCATCGCTCGGCGCAACAGCGCGACGCTGTCGGTCACCGAGGGTCAGATCTACCTCGACCTCAACGGGGTGTCGATCACCTCGCAGATCCACCGCCGTCCGCTCGCCGTCTAGCGGCCGCAGGCGCGTACCGCTAGACCGCCGGCATCAGCAGGCCGTCGATGACCGTGTCGACTGCGCGCTCGGCCTCTGCCCACACCGCGTCGCGCGAGAGGGCCCGCAACGGGCCGCGCAGGGCGAGCAGGGCGAACCCGTGCACGGTGGACCAGCACGGCCACTCCGCGCCGGGCCGGCTCTCGGCGGGCAGCGCACCCTCGACGACGAGGTCGTCCAGCGCCCTGACGAGCATCGCCAGCGGCGCCGGAAGTGCGGCGGGGTCAACGGCGTCGGGCAGCGCCCTCGCGCCGCCGAAGGCGAGCTCGAACCAGCCCGGCTCGGCCAGGGCGAAGCCGATGTACCCGAGCCCGACGGCGCGGAGGCGCCCGCGCGCCGACCCGGCCGGTCTCGCGGAGCCCTCGTCGGGGGAGGTCGTCTCACGCATGCGATCGGCGACCTGCTGCTGCACCCGCAGGGCGATCGCGCCCACGAGCGCCTCGCGGTCGGCGAAATGGCGGTAGACCGCCGTCGGCACGACTCCTGCCCGGCGGGCGACCTCGCGTATCGTCACGGCGTCGGGGCCGCCGTGACGCGTCAGGTCGAGGCCGGCGTCGAGCAGCGCGTTGCGCAGGTCACCGTGGTGGTACGCCTCGCGGGCGGCGGTGGCGTCGACGGCGGATTTCGGCGGCATCCCTTGACGCTCCCTGCTCGATGTGTACGCTGTCAACATAACATGTGCACGCCGTGCACTTTGGGGGCGACATGAGCAGTGAAGCGATGACGCAGCGACCGGGCCTGCCCCCGGTCACCGACAGCGACACCTGGCAGCGGGAGCTCGCGGCGCTGCGCGTTCGGGAGAAAGCGGCCACCCGCGAACTCGACGCGATCGCCGCCCAGCGGCGTCGGCTGCCGATGGTCGAGATGCCGGACTACACCCTGGTCGGAGCCGACGGCCCGGTTCGGCTGGTGGACCTGTTCGGGGAGCGCAGCCAGCTGATCACCTACCACCACATGTGGCGCGACGGTGCCGACTGGCAGTGCGGCGGCTGCACCGGCCACACGTCGCAGTACACGCGGCTGGGCTTTCTCGAGCCCTACGATGCCCGGTTCGTGATCGTCACGCAGGGGGAGATCGGCGAGGCGCTGGCCTATCGCGACAAGGTCGGCAACCGCATGGACTGGTACTCCACGGGGGGAAGCGACTTCGGCGCCGACGTCGGCGCGCCGCCGGGCGGCGGCTTCGCAGTGAACGTGTTCCTGCGCGACGGCGACACCGTCTACCGCACCTGGCACACCGACGGCCGGGGAACCGAGCAGCTCAGCCACTTCTTCCCGCTGGTCGACATCCTGCCGTGGGGGCGCCAGGAGGAGTGGCAGGATTCGCCGGAGGGGTGGCCGCAGGTGCCGACCTACTCCGGGTGGCTCGATTCACCCGACATCGCCCGCCTGTACGGCCCGGCCTGACTCAGCCGCGCCGGTGCTCGTCGCCCGTGATCACGGGGACCACGCCGGTGACGGTGCGCTCGTCCTCCCAGCACGAGATCCCCGTGACGCCGGGGAGCCGGTCGCGCGTGAAGACCGGGTCCCGGCCCTCTTTGCGCTGCTGTGTGAAGTCGCGGAGCAGCCGGAAGACGAGCCCCGACAGCAGGGCGATCGCCACCAGGTTCACCAGCGCCATGATGCCCATGATGCCGTCGGCGGTGTTCCAGATCAGATCGGCCGAGGCGATGGACCCGAGGAAGACCACCAGCACGACCGCCACGCGGTACGTCTGCAGGAAGCGACGCTTCGGCGAGATGAACTCGATGTTCGACTCGCCGTAGTAGTAGTTGCCGAGGATCGAGCTGAACGCCAGCAGGAAGATGATGATGCTGAGAAGGATGTTCGACCAGGGTCCCAGCGTTCCCACGATGGCGTTCTGGGTCAACCCGATGCCGCGGCCGGCGCCGGCGAGGTCGGGCGTCGAGACGAGGATGATGAACGCCGTGATCGAGCACACCAGCAGTGTGTCGAAGTAGACGCCCAGGGTCTGCACCAGCCCCTGCTTGACGGGGTGGGTGACGGCTGCGGTCGCGCTCGCGTTGGGCACCGATCCGAGGCCGGCCTCGTTGGAGAACATGCCGCGCTTGACGCCGTTCATGATGATGACGCCGAGCGTGGCGCCGACCACCTCGTTGAAACCGAAGGCCTGGGTGTAGATCGACAGGAACGCCTCGGGGAGGCGCTCGATGTTGAGGGCGACGATCACCAGGCCGAGCAGCAGGTAGGCCAGCGCCATCGCGGGTACCACCGCCTGGGTCACGTGCGCGATGCGGCGGAGTCCTCCGAACACGACGAGGCCGGTGAGGGCCGCCAGGACCGCGCCGACGACCCACGGCACCCACGAGACGTCACCGCCGAAGCTCGACGAGACGGTGGCGCTGATGGTGTTGGCCTGCAGCGAGCTGAAGGCGAACGGGAAGCACACGATGAGGATCACGGCGAAGACGATCCCCATCCAGCGCGCCTTCAGCCCGTACTGCATGTAGTAGGCGGGGCCGCCGCGGAAGCCGTCGGCATCGCGCACCTTGAACAGCTGGCCGAGGGTGGATTCGACGAAGCTCGAGGCGCCCCCGATGAACGCCATCGTCCACATCCAGAACACCGCACCGGGGCCGCCGATGGCGATGGCGGTACCGACGCCGGCGATGTTGCCGACACCCACACGGGATGCCGCGGAGAGCGTGAACGCCTGGAATGCCGACACCGACTGCGGGGTGCCGTCTTCGGAGCGGGGCGTGCGATCCCCGAGGGTGCGGAACATCTCAGGGATGAGGCGGAACTGCACGACGCCGGAGCGGACGGTGAAGTAGATGCCGAGCACCGCGAGGATGGGAAGCACCGCCCACGTCCACAGGGTGTCTCCGGCGGCGAGGACGGCATCGTTCACGGCATCCATCCCGACAGTATCGTTCGGGTTGCGCGAGGTTTCGACCAGTGGCGCCGCGCCGCGCGAGACGCTACGCGCGCGCCGCCTCGGGGGCCGCGACGCCGTGCACCGGGTGCTCGCGCTCGAGCGCCGAGCCCTCCACGTCGACGTCGGGCATGACGCGGTCGAGCCACTTCGGCAGCCACCAGGCGGCGTTCCCGCACAGATGCATGAGCGCGGGGACGAGCATCATGCGCACGATGAAGGCGTCGAACAGCACGCCGATCGCGAGGCCGAAGCCCAGCGGGCGCACCATGCCGAGGTGGCTGAAGACGAAGCCGCCGAACACGGAGATCATGATGATGGCCGCGGCGGTGACCACCGCACGGCCTCCGCGCACCCCGGCCACGACGGCGGCGCGTGAAGGCAGACCGTGGACGTAGGCCTCGCGCATGCCTGACACCAGGAACAGCTGGTAGTCCATGGCGAGCCCGAACAGGACGCCCATGATGATGATCGGCGCGAAGCTCAGCACCGGTCCCGGGTCGTGCACGCCGAACACGTCCGCAAGCCACCCCCACTGGTAGATCGCGGTTACGGCGCCCAGCGCCGCGAACAGCGACAGCACGTAGCCCGCCGTCGCGATGATCGGCACCAGCAGCGAGCGGAAGACGAGGATCATGATGAGCAGCGACAGCCCTACGACCACGGCGAGGTAGACCGGCAACGCATCGGCCAGCTTCTGCGACACGTCGATGTTGCCCGAAGCCTGGCCCGCGACGCCGAGAGTGATGCCGCCCTCGAGTGGCGATGCGTCGCGCAGCTCGTGCACGAGCGCTTCGGTGCTCTCGCTGTTGGGACCCTCGGCGGGGATGACCTGGAACGCGAATACGCGCCCGTCGTCCGAGACGGCCACCGGCGCCACGGCGACGACGTCATCGTGGTCGGCGAGGAGCGTCCCCAGCTGTACCTGCGCCGCGACCTGGTCGGCCTCGTCCACCGTCTGCGGGGTCTCGGCCACGACGAGGAGGGGACCGTTCTGTCCCGCGCCGAACTCCTCCGCCACCGTCGTGTAGGCGCGGTACTGCGGGGTGTCCGTGGCCTCGCTCGAACCGTCGGGCAGCCCGAGCCGCATCGACAGTGCCGGAATCGCCACGATGAGCAGCACGATGACGGCGAGCGCCGCCGCGCCGACCGCGCGAGAGGTGCGCATGGGCCTGATCTCCGGGCTGGTGTGGTCGGGGTGCCCGACGGTCGCGCGCGCCTTGCGCGTGAGCACCCGCATGCCGATGAGCCCCAGGATCGCCGGGGTCAGGGTGATCGACACGAGCACCGCGATGAGCACGCAGACCGCACCGACGATGCCCATGACACCGAGGAAGGGGATGCCGGTGACCAGCAGCGCCGCCAGCGCCACGATCACGGTGGACCCGGCGAACACCACGGCGTTGCCCGCGGTGCCGTTGGCCAGCCCCACCGACTCGGGCACCGACATGCCGGCCAGCATCTGCCGGCGATGGCGGTTCATGATGAAGAGCGAATAGTCGATGCCCACGGCGAGCCCGAGCATGACGCCGAGGATCGGGGTGACCGAGGCCATCTCGACGACGTCGGAGAAGGCGAGGGACCCGGCGACGCCGACGCCGACGCCCAC
This sequence comes from Microbacterium sp. zg-Y818, assembly GCF_030246905.1. Classification (NCBI taxonomy): domain Bacteria; kingdom Bacillati; phylum Actinomycetota; class Actinomycetes; order Micrococcales; family Microbacteriaceae; genus Microbacterium; species Microbacterium sp. zg-Y818. The sequence continues at coordinate 295,641 of NZ_CP126741.1, forward strand.
GACCGAGCTGATGAGCGGCGTGACGGCAGGCAGCAGTGCCCGCATCATGATCAGCAGCACGAGGCCGGCGATGGCCACGCCCACGATCTCGCCCACGCCGATGAGGCCTTCGGTCGTGGCGGCGATCGTGGCGGAGTAGTCCACCTCGACGCCGGGGATGTCGGCGGCGTCGAGCATGTCGGCGATCTCCCCCTTGGTCGACTCCGGCAGGTCGAACATCGTCTCGTCGAACTGGATCGCCGCGAGCGCGGTAGCGCCGTCGGGCGACACGACCCGGATCTCGTCGGCGAGGCCCATGAGGGCGGCGCCCTCGTCGAGCTGCTGCGTCTGCTCGGCGATCTGGGCGCGCCCCGCTTCGATCTCCGCGGCAGCGGCGTCCAGCTGTGCCTGCTGCTGGTCGAACTGCGCGGCGGCCATGTCGTAGAAGCCCGCCGCCTGGGCCTGCGCGATGGCGGCATCCAGCTGCTGCTGGCCAGCCGTCAGCTGGGCTTGGGCGGCGTCGAGCTCGGCGAGGCCTGCCTGCAGCTGCTCGCGACCGGTCTCGAGCTGCGCGGTCTGCGCCGCGCGCTGCGCCTCGACCTCGAAGGGATCGGTGACGGCGGCGACGCCGTCGACGTCTGCGACATCCTGAAGGAGCGCCGACACCGCGCGCTGCTGCTCGTCGGTCAGTTCCGCGCCGTCGTCTGCGGTGAACACCGCCGTCGCACTCGCGCCGGTCAGGTCCGGAAACGTGTCGGAGAGCTGGTCGTTGACGCGCTCCGTCTCGGTCCCGGGAATGCCGAAGCTCGACGCGAGCGAGCCGCCGAAGGTGAGGAAGGCGCCGCCGGCCAGGCCGAGCACGATCAGCCAGCCCACGATGACGGTCCAGGCGCGCCGTGCGCTGAATCGGCCCAGGCGGAAGAGGAGTTCGGCCACGGAGGGACCCTTTCGACAGAAGGAGAGGAGGTGTGGCAGCGGGCCGGTATCCAATCTATGCGCGAACCGGTGCAATAGGATTCCGACGTGTCCAACCCCGATGCTGCGACGGCTCACTACTGGTACCGCGACGGTGACGACGATCGCCAGCGCCGTGCCGTGGAAGTGCTGCAGGCGTTCCGCGTCTATCGAGCCGCCGAGCTGGCGATGCGCCGACGTACCCGCGAGGCCATGTCGATGGGCGAGAACGAACTGCTCGTGCTGCGTTACCTGCTGAAGGCCGAGGCTGAGGACCGCCGGGTGTCGCCGTCCGAGCTGGCGCGCTACCTGGCGGTGTCCACCGCCTCGACCACAGCCATCATCGACCGCCTCGAGAAGTCCGGTCACATCGTGCGCAGGCCCCACCCCACGGATCGCCGCAGCATCCACGTGATCGCCACGGAGAAGTCCGACCAGGAGGTGCGCGAGACGCTCGGCACCATGCACGCGCGCATGATGGATGCCGTCCGAGACATGACGCCCGAGGAGAGCCGCGCCGTCATCGAGTGCCTGACGCGGCTGCAGGACGCCGTGGACCAGGTGGAGCCGCACGAATAGGCGGATCTGGACTAGTTACTCGGCCGCGGAGTTACCCGTCGAATTGACATTCGCCTGCTCGCGGGCGACGTGAAAGCATGGGCGAGTGAACGACGCGAGATCCGCTCCCGCCGACGGCGCCCTGCTGCAGGTCGACGGCGTCGTGGTGGTCTCTTTCACCGCCGCGGCATCGCGGCTCGCCGCCGAGTTCCCGGGAATCACCAGCGCGCGCATCGAGGCGCTCCTGGTGAGGGAATGGGACGCGTTCTGCGCCGGTCGGCCCCTCGTGATCCCCGCCGCGGTGGAGGATGGGGCACGGGAGATGCTCGGCGAGCCCCCCGCCTGAGCCTGTGATCGCCTCGCCGCGCCGCTAACTTTCTACACGTGCATTTCGCTAGACAATCTAGTAATCTGGCGAGCTAGCAATGCGGGGGGATAAGGAACACCATGGGTGATCTGTACTACGGCATGAACGCGGCACGCGTGGAGATTCCCGATCGCCTCCTCGCTCACCTCAAGGTTGTCATCGCGACCAAGCTCCGCCGCGGCGAGAGCTTCACCCTGTCGTGGCAGCACGCTCCGGATGAATTGGGGGGTCGCAGCACGATCTGGCTGCAGCCCTCGATTCCGCTGCGCTTCGTCTTCGATTCCGACGAGCCCGAGGTGCTCAACCCCGACGTCATCCGCGATCTCGCCACGGCGGCGAACTCTTCCGGCGGGCTGTCCGTGGACCTGACCGACACGGTGCCGGAGCCGGTGATCGGACCGGTACGCTGACCGCATGGGGCGATTCATCTACGACACGGTCAGCAACTCGGTGGAGGTCGAAGACCGCACCCTCGCGCACCTGCGGATCGTGTTCATGAACAAGCTGCGTCGCGGCGAGCCGTTCATGTTCGACGTCGACGCAGGAACCGGCAGCGACCGCCGCAGCTTCTGGATCCACCCCGCTGTTCCCCTGCAGTTCCTCTTCCACGGCAGCCGCTCCCCGCGGATCAACCGCGTATGGGTGGAGGCCCTCATGCAGGCGGCCAGTGGGCCGAACGGATTGAGCGTGGTGCCCGAGCCCCGCGAAGACGCGGTGCTCGAAGAGGGCTGACGTCCCAGCGCGGCAGCTAGGCCTCGGGTCCGCTGCCTGCCGGCGTCGGATCCAGCTGTTCCGGCACGAGCATGATGCCGCCGGAGGAGTTCGCCGAAGCGGCCAGCTCCTCCACCCACGCGCGGCTGAGGACCGCCGGCTCCGGATCGTCGAAGACGAAGCGCAGCGGAATCGACGGGTGCACCCAGATGGTGCTGCGGCCGCGGGGGTCGTCATCGGCGTGGCGCCACGAGACGGTGAAGCTCTCGCCTCGGCGCAGCTTGGTGGCAATGACCACCTTGAGGTGCGCCAGCGCCCGGTCCTCGATCGGGATCGCCGTCATCTCGCCGCCATAGAACATGGTGCCCACGGCGCCACCATACCCAACAAGGGCGCGTCAGCGCACGTGCCGCCGTTTGTCAAGACCGCACCGCGTCGCCGGGTCGCGAGGCAAGGTGGTGGGGACAACCGAGGAGGTGTCCCCGTGCGTTATCCCTCAGAAGAGCCGAGTCCGGCCGAGACCGAGGCGAAGGCAGCAGCGCTCTTCGCCGAGCTTCCCGAATTCGACGTGGTCGACGGCGAGCTGCTGCCGCGGGTGCGACGCCGCCTCCCGCGCCGCTAGTCGGGCGACGAGCCGAGCTGTCCCCGCAGGGCGACGACCGCATCCCATACCGCGTCCGCGGTCTGCCGTTTCGTCCCCGCGGCCTCTCCGACGACGGCGCCGCCCTCTCCGACGATCACCACGGCGTTCCGGGTCGACTCGAACCCCCGCTCCCAGCCCACTTCGTTGAGCACCAGCAGATCGACGCCCTTGCGCTCCCGCTTGCCGCGGGCGCGTTCCAGCCGTTCGACGGCGTCGGCGCCGGTCTCGGCGGCGAACGCCACCACGGTCTGCCCTTCGCGACGGTGGGCCGCCAGGCCGGCGACGACGTCGGGGTTCTCGACCAGTTGCAGCGTGAGGGTGCCGTCCCCGTGCTCCTTGGTGAGCTTGGCGGTCGACACCTGCGCCGGGCGGTAGTCGGCCACGGCTGCCGCCATGACGAGCACATCGGCGTCTGCGGCCTCGTCGCGCATCGCCTGCTGCAGCTCGCGTGCGGTGCCGACCGGGCGGATGCGGATGCGCCGGTCGGCGGATGCCGGAGCCAGCGCGTCGCCGTCGACGTGGGCGGTCACCAGGATGACCTCGGCCCCGCGCGCCACGGCTGCCAGTGCGAGCTCGACACCCTGCCGACCGCTCGAACGGTTGCCGAGGAAGCGCACCGGGTCCAGCGGCTCGCGGGTGCCGCCCGCGCTGACGACGACCCGCAGCCCGGCGAGGTCGGTGCGCGCCCGGGCGATCGCCATGGCGGACGCGTAGATCTCGTCCGGCTCGCTCATGCGCCCCTGGCCGGAGTCCGTGCCCGTCAGGGCGCCGGAGCCGGGGCCGATCACATGCACCCCGCGCTCCCGAAGCACGGCCATGCTGTGCTTCGTCGCGGGGTGCTCCCACATCTCCGTGTGCATCGCCGGGGCAACGACGACCGGTGCCCGGGTGGCCAGCAGCGTGGTGCCCAGCAGATCGTCGGCGAGCCCGGTCGCCATCTTCGCGAGGGTGTGGGCGGTGGCGGGTGCGATGATGATGAGGTCGGCGCGCTGACCGAGAGCGACGTGGCGCACCTGGGCCACGTCGTCGTGCAGCGAGGTCGTCACCGGGTTGCGGCTGATGGCTTCCCATGTGGGCCGGCCGACGAAGCGCAGCGCGGCGTCGGTGGGGACCACGTGGACGTCGTGACCGTCAAGCACCAGGAGACGCACCAGATGCACGGACTTGTAGGCGGCGATGCCACCGGTCACTCCGACCACGACGAACACGGCTCGATTGTCGCATGTGCGCGGCGCGCGGGACGGCGAAGGGAGACACGCGGATGTGCACGGTGATCGTGGCGGTGCCCGAGTCCTCGCGTCAACCGGTGCGGCTGATCGCCGTGCGAGATGAGGACCCCGACAGGGAGTGGGACGGGCTCGGGCCCTGGTGGGTCCAGCAGCACCCGGGGGCGATCGGTGTCAGGGATCGCCGCGCGGGCGGTGCATGGCTCGCGGCCGATCCGCAGCGCCGGCGGCTCGCGGTCGTGCTCAACCGCGAGGACCTCAGCGCGCGGCCGGACGACGAGGTGACCACCCGGGGCGCCCTGGTGCTGGAATCGATCGCGGGACGCTCACCCGAAGCGGTCCCGACCACACGGGGGTTCAACCTCGTCGAGGTGGGCCCGGAGGGCGTGAGCGTCGTCTCGTGGGACGGCCTGGCCCGGCGGGAGCAGCGGCTCGAGCCCGGCATCCACATGATCGCCCACGACGACGTCGACGACCGGCGCACGGCCCGCATCGACGCGTGGCTCGATCGCTTCCGCGCGGCGGGGCCGCCGGCGGGCGCGTTCGATGAGTGGCTTGCGGTGCTCGACGAGTCCGCAGCGCTGTCGCCGCAGGATGACCGCGCCATCATCCGCGACAACCGACCGTTCGGGTACCAGACGCTGTCGCTGCTGCTGTGCACGGCGTGCGTCGGACCGGACGGCGTGGAGGTGCACTACGGCGCCCTCGATCGCCCGGGGGTGTGGCAGCGCGACGCGATCGGCGCCGCCTGATCAGGCGAGCGTCGTGGGGTCGCGCAGCAGCGCGTCGAACGCCGCCTCTGCCGCGCCGACGAGCAGCCGGTCCTCGGCCAGCAGGGCAGGGCGGATCTCCAGATCCTCGGCGCACGCCGGCATCGCCTGGGCTCGCACCGCCTGCAGCAGCCCGTCGAGGTCGGGCCCGGCCAGGGTCGCGAGGAAGCCGCCCAGCACCACCACCGAGGGGTTCAGCACGTTGACGGCGTTCGCCAGGGCTGTGGACAGGATGCGGCGCTGCCGCGCCACCTCCTCGGTCACCGACGGTGACGTGCTGGTGTGCAGGACCGCGGCGAGCGTCGGCTCGTCGGCCGACGCCAGGCCGGCCACGGCCAGCAGGCGCGCGCGGCTGACCTCGTCTTCGAGCACGCCCGCACCAGCCCGACGGTCGGTGACGTTGGCGATGCCGGGGCGGTTCTGCCCGAACTCCCCGGCGTAGCCGCCCGCGCCGCCCACGGCCATCCCCTGCACGATCAGGCCACCGCCGATGCCGCTCGCGCCGCCGTTGAGGTAGACGAGGTCATCCACCCCTCGGCCGGCTCCGAAGAGGTGCTCGGCGATGACGCCCAGCGAGGCGTCGTTGCCGACGGCGGTGGGTAACCCCGTGGCCCGGGCGACGAGGTCGCGCACCGGGGCGTCGGTCCAACCCAGGTGCGGCGCGGTGCGGACGAGACCGTCGATGGCGCGCACGAGGCCCGGAACGGCGAGCCCCACGGCGACGATCCGGGCCGATGCCAGTGCATCGCCGCGCCACTGTGTGATGCGCGCGGCGAGCAGGCCGGCGATCTCATCCGGGGTTGCGAGGTGGTCCAGTTCGATGCGGTCTCGCAGGCGCACAGTGCGGTCCAGCCCGATGGCGGCGATCTCGAGCGCGTCGACCTCGGGGTTCGCAGCGATCGCCACGACGTCGGGGGATGCTGCGACGACCGGTGAAGGGCGGCCCACCCGTCCGACGGCGGCGGGTGCCTGCTCGACGACGAGCGCGCGGCGGGCGAGTTCGGAGACCAGGTCCGCGATGGTGGAGCGGTTGAGTCCCGTCGTCTCGGTGAGGGTCGCGCGGGAGAGCGGCCCCCCCTGATGCACCAGGCGCAGCAAGCGGGACAGGTTGCGCTGCCGCACGCCGTCGCCGGGTATGTGGGAGTCGGTCACGGCACCACCCTAGGTGACGGCGGCGGCGCGCACCGGGAGGGCGGAGCCCGAGAGACTACGCCCGCCACAGGGGTGCGTCAACGGGGAGGGAAACGTTGTCGAAAACGTTTGACGGGTTGCCGCGCCCTCGTTACGGTCGGACGACCTCGCGGGGGTGACCCCGCACATCGGGACTCAAGGAAGAGGTCGCACGATGCAACATTCACCATTCCGCCGCGCTCGCGCCGGAACCGAAAGGCGCGGCATAGGTCGCCCAGCGGGAGGCGTCGCCGTGGCGGCGGCGCTGGCGCTGGCCATGACCGGGCTCGTCTCGCCGGCGCAGGCCGCCGAGACGTATGACGTGGAGATCCGCGTGACCGGCGGCGGTGAGACCACCGGCGCCGGGACGTACGCTGCGGGCGAGACCGTGCAGCTGGACGCCACGCCCGCAGACGGCAACGTCTGGGGCGGCTGGACGTCCGAGCAGCTCGACTGGCTCCGGGCCCGCCTGGACACGTTCACCATGCCGGCATCCGACGTCGTCATCGACACGTCGTTCCGGCCACAGGCGAGACCCCTGAAGGAGGTTTACGACGGGCTCTTCCAGATGGGCAACATCTGGTCGGGACCGCAGACGTACGAGGCGGGCTCGCCGGCGTCGGAGCGGATGGAGCGCGACTTCGAGGTGATCACGGCGGAGAACGCCATGAAGCCCGAGTCGCTGCTGCCCAATGCCAACATCGACGACACCACCGGTGACTTCACGTTCAACTGGGGCCAGGCCGACCAGTTCGTGGACGACACCATCGCCCGCGGATCCACGGTTCACGGCCACGTGCTGGTGTGGCACGGACAGTCGCCGCCCAAGCTGAACTCCGGCACCACGGGCGGCACCCGTGAGCTGGCCCGCGAGAACATGCGGGAGTACATCGAGGAGGTGCTCACGCACTTCAGCGGTCGCGTTCCCACCTGGGACGTCGTCAACGAGGCCTTCGTCGACGGGCTGGACTCGTTCGACCCGGCGACCCAGAACTGGCAGGACTTCCTGCGCGGCGGCCCCAACGGCGGGCAGTCGAACTGGTACCAGGTCTACGCGGAGGGGGCGGACGCCGCAGCGGGGGAGACCCCCGGCGACTTCATCTACGACGCGTTCGTGTTCGCGCGCCAGTACGGTCCCGAGGTCAACCTGCAGTACAACGACTTCAACATGTTCCAGTCGGCAGGCAAGGGCCGAGCGGCGATCACGATGGCCAAGGAGCTCAACGCCCGGTATGCCGTCGATTACCCTGAGGACCCTCGGCCGCTCATCGAGACCCTCGGCATGCAGTCGCACAACTACATCAGCCAGACGCCGGCCTTCGCGTGCGGTGACCGCACCGAGCTCGGCGGTCTGATCGACGAGGATGCCGAAGGCTGGCAGGCGGGCGCGTGCTCGAACGCCGCGTCGGTCGAGGCGACGATCCAGCAGGCCATCGATGCCGGCCTGAAGGTCGCCATCAGCGAGCTGGACCTCTTCGTCTGGGAGGCGTGGAACGCCGAGCCCGAGACATCGGACGCGGCGAACTACCGGGACCTGAACGACCCTGAGGTGCGCGAGCGCATCTCGCGCGGCGAGTTCACCTACTGGGTCGACAAGATCTCGCACCGCGCCGAGCTCGAGGAGATCCAGGCGCAGCGGTTCGCCGAGTACTTCTCCGTGTACACGAAGTACGCCGACGATATCGACCGGGTCACGTTCTGGGGCCTGAACGACCAGCGCAGCTGGCGTGCCACCCACAACCCGCTGCTGCTGAACGGCGACTGGTCCGAGAAGCTGGCCATGTGGGCGGTGTCCGACCCGCAGGGCTGGTACGACCGCGACGCGGCAGACGGCGACGGGATCGTGGTCGAGGCCACCGTGCCCGAGGCCACCGAGCCCGGCACCCTGGCCATGACCGTCGCGGACCACGGCGACGCGGTGACGCTCGAGGGCGGCCGCAACGCCGGCGACCGGCTGCGATTCACTGGCACGCTGCCCACGATCACCGTCACCGACTCCCGCAACGACGAGCAGGCGGGCGGCGGCGGGTGGTCCACCTCGGGCCAGTCCACCTCGCTCGTCGCCGGTGAGCGCACGCTGACCGCCGACCACCTCGGCTGGACGCCCAAGGTGCTCACCCCGCGCCCCGGCGTCTCTGCCGGAGCGTGGGTCGCAACGGCGCTGAGCGATGGGCCTGGTCTGGCCACCGCACAGCGTCTGGCCGCAGCCACGGACGACGGCCGGTACGGGTCGACCGAGCTGAGCGCCGGCCTGGTGCTCGACGTGCCCATCGGCACGCCTCCGGGCACCTACCGGGGCACCCTCACGGTGTCGCTGTTCCCGGTGGACTGACACCGGGACATGCAAAGGGGGGTGGACGCCGGCCCGACGGCATCCACCCCCCTTCTGCGTGCGTTGCGGCTTACGGCCGTGCGGCCTCGGGGGCGGGCGCGGATGCCACGGCATCGGCCACGGCGGCATCGATGCGTGCCTGCATCCGCTCACGGGACCGGCGCCGCTGACTGCGGAGCACGAAGAACGCGAGCACGAGCAGGGCGAGGAGGGCGAGCTGTGCCCAGGGGATCGTCCAGACGGTGAACGTCGTGGATGCCGTCTGGGTGGGAGCGGCGATGTCGTCCTCGCCCACGACCACGGGCGTCACGGTGATCTCGCCCCAGCCGAACACGAGCGGCCAGCCGGTCAATGCCACGCTCGCCGGTGCGCTCCGGCCCGGAAGGACCTCTCGGATCTCCTGGGACGCGCTGGTCGCACCGAGCCCGAATGCTCCTTCCACGCCGACGACCGTCGTGGCGCCGAGTCTGACGTTGCCGTCGTTGGCCAGCGTGTATCCGACCTGCACGGTGCCCGGGGCGAACGGATTCCACGAGGGCTGCCACGTGGCCGTCACCCCGGCGGGGGTGATCGCGGCGACGACGTCGCCCGCGACGCGGAGATGCACCCGGACGCCGACCCTGCTGGCCATCTGCACGGCGTCCCCGTCGCCCTGCACGAACTCGGCGACCACGCCCGCGGGGTGGTCGCCCGGGGAGGCATCCGCAGGCACGCTGATCGTGACGGGGATGGTCACGGCTGCCCCGGCATCCAGGGCGACGACCTGTCCGCCTCCGGGGCGCGGGGTGGAGCCCTCGACGGCCGCGACGCTGATCCACGACCCGCCGTCGACGGGCGTCTCCTCGGGGGGCAGCAGGTCGAAGTCGCCGCTGTCCGAGATGATCCCGTCGCTCGCATAGACGCCGAACGACGCCGGCTGCGCGCTGAAGTTGGTGACCGTGACGAAGTCCTGGGCGCTCGATCCGGGGTCGATGGTGTGCCGCAGTGAAACCCGCGAGTTCGGGCCGTTCGCATCGGCCGGCTCGATCGACCAGGTCGTCGCGCCCTCGGTGCTCTCGGCGGCAGCCGCGGTGGGAGCGAGGGCGAGAGCCACCACAACCGTCGCAGCGAGGAGCGAAACGGTCTTGTTCACGGGTGCCCTTCGGTCGGAGTGCGCAATAAACGTGACCCTAGGACGGGCCATCGGCACGGTCAACGTACCGGACCGCGGCGGGAGGCGGATGGGCTGGACGCGGCCTCCGTTCCGGTATACGTTGTCGTCAGCAACATTTAGCGCCACCAACGAAGGAGCGTCATGCCCACCCCCACCCGCGACGACAAGTTCTCGTTCGGCCTCTGGACGATCGGCTACAACGGCGCCGACCCCTTCGGCGGCCCCACCCGTCCCGCCCTCGACGTCGTTCACGCCGTCGAGAAGCTCGCGGAGCTCGGCGCCTACGGCCTCACGTTCCACGACGACGACCTGTTCGCCTTCGGCTCCAGCGACGCCGAGCGTCAGACGCAGATCGACCGCCTCAAGGGCGCGCTGGCCGACACCGGCCTCATCGTCCCCATGGTGACGACCAACCTGTTCTCCGCCCCCGTGTTCAAGGACGGCGGCTTCACCTCCAACGACCGGGCCGTGCGCCGTTTCGCCCTCCGCAAGGTCTTCCGCCAGCTCGACCTCGGCGCCGAGCTCGGTGCGAAGACGTTCGTCATGTGGGGTGGCCGCGAGGGCGCCGAGTACGACTCCGCGAAGGACATCCGCGCGGCCCTCGAGCGCTACCGCGAGGCCGTGAACCTGCTCGGCGACTACGTCACCGACAAGGGCTACGACATCCGCTTCGCGATCGAGCCGAAGCCCAACGAGCCTCGCGGCGACATCCTGCTGCCGACCCTCGGGCACGCGCTCGCCTTCATCGACTCGCTCGAGCGTCCCGAGCTCGTGGGTCTGAACCCCGAGGTCGGGCACGAGCAGATGGCGGGGCTCAACTTCGCCGCCGGCATCGCGCAGGCGCTGTACCACGGCAAGCTCTACCACATCGACCTCAACGGCCAGCGGGGCATCAAGTACGACCAGGACCTCGTCTTCGGTCACGGCGACCTGCACAACGCGTTCGCCCTGGTCGACCTGCTCGAGAACGGCGGCCCCGGCGGCGTGCCCGCCTACGACGGCCCCCGTCACTTCGACTACAAGCCCTCGCGCACCGAGGACGAGAACGGCGTGTGGGACTCGGCTGCCGCGAACATGCGCACCTACCTGCTGCTCAAGGAGCGCGCCGCGGCCTTCCGCGCCGACCCCGAGGTGCAGGAGGCGCTCGCCGCGTCGCGCGTCGACGAGCTGTCGGTGCCCACGCTGAACGAGGGCGAGTCCTACGACGACTTCCTCGCGGACCGCTCCGCCTACGAGGAGTTCGACCCCGAGGTGTACTTCGGCGGCAAGGGCTTCGGCTTCGTGCGGCTGCAGCAGCTGGCCACCGAGCACCTGATGGGCGCTCGCTGACCCAGGTGCAGAAGGGGGGACGGATGCCGCGTGAGGCGGCATCCGTCCTTTTCAACAGTGCCGTCGGGCACCACAGAGAGGATGCCGGCATGACGCTGGTGATGGGTGTCGATTCGTCGACGCAGTCGTGCAAGGTCGTCGTGACCGACGCCGCCACCGGGGCGATCGTGCGGGAGGGGCGCGCCGCGCACCCCGACGGCACGAGCGTGGACCCCGCCGCGTGGTGGGAGGCGCTGCAGGCCGCGATCGCGGATGCTGGGGGCCTGGGCGTTCCCGGAGCACCGGACGCCGTGGCGGCGTGGGCGGTCGGCGGTCAGCAGCACGGCATGGTCGCCCTCGACGCCGACGGGCGCGTCGTCCGCGACGCGCTGCTGTGGAACGACACCCGCTCGGCGGGCGCGGCGGCGGACCTCATCGCGGAGTTCGGCGCCGAAGAGCTCGCCCGGCGCACCGGCCTCGTGCCGGTGGCATCGTTCACCATCACCAAGCTGCGGTGGCTGCGCGACCACGAGCCCGACAACGCCGCCCGCGTGGCGGCCGTCGCGCTCCCGCACGACTGGCTCACCTGGCGGCTGCGGGGCTTCGGTCCGGCGGGCGAATCGCGCCTCGGCCCGGTGCTCGAAGAGCTCGTGACCGACCGCTCCGACGCGTCGGGCACCGGATACTGGGACCCCGAGACCGGTGGCTACGACCGCGAGATGCTCGTCGCCGCGCTCGGCCACGACGTCGTGCTGCCCCGCGTGCTCGGGCCGCGCGACAGCGTGACCGACGCCGATGGGCGGCTCGTGGGTGCCGGCGCCGGCGACAACGCCGCGGCCGCTCTGGGCGCGGGCGCGCGCACCGGCGACGTCGTCGTGTCGATCGGCACGAGCGGCACGGTGTTCGCCGTCACCTCCGAGCGCACGGTGGACCCCACCGGCACGGTGGCCGGCTTCGCCTCCGCCGACGGCCACTTCCTGCCGCTGGTGGCGACCATGAACGCCGCGCGCGTGCTCGACGCGATCGGCCGGCTGCTGAACGTCGACCACGACGAGCTGTCGCGACTGGCGCTCGCCGCCGCGCCGGGGGCGGGCGGGCTGACCCTCGTGCCCTACTTCGAGGGCGAGCGCACTCCCAATCTGCCCGACGCCACGGCGTCGCTGACCGGCATGACGCTGGCATCCACGACCCGCGAGAACCTTGCGCGGGCCGCAGTGGAGGGCATGCTCTCCGGCCTGGCCGCGGGGCTCGATGCCCTGCGCGGGCTCGGCGTCGAGCCGCAGCGCGCCCTGCTGATCGGCGGCGGTGCGCGGTCGCAGGCGGTGCGCGAGATCGCCCCGCTGGTGTTCGGCATGCCGGTGGAGGCCCCCGCACCGGGGGAGTACGTCGCCCTCGGCGCCGCCCGGCAGGCGGCGGGGCTCGTCGCCGGCTGACGCGGCGGTTCACAGCAGACGCCTCAGGCGGCCCCGTAGGGTCGGGGGCATGGCCATCCCGGTGGGCGAGCAGCCCGTGTCCCTGTCGGCTCAGCAGCTGCGGGAGTTGCGCGACGACCTGCAGCGGTTCCTCCTGGAGTACCGCTTCGGTCTGCACGAGGTCGAGACGAAGATCTCGATCCTGCGCGAGGAGTTCTCGCACATGCACGACTACAACCCGATCGAGCACGTGAGCAGCCGGGTCAAGTCCCCCGACAGCCTGGTGGCGAAGGTCGCGCGCAAGGGCATCGAGGCCGACTTCGACAGCATCCGGGCACACATCACCGACGTCGCCGGGGTGCGCATCACCTGCAGCTTCCGCGCCGACGCCTATCGCCTTTTCGACCTGCTCACCGCGCAGCCGGACATCACCGTGATGGCGGTCAAGGACTACATCGCCGAGCCCAAGCCCAACGGATACAAGAGCCTGCACGCGATCGTCTCCGTGCCGGTGTACCTCTCGACCGGCCCGGTGCAGGTGCCGGTGGAGATCCAGTTCCGCACGATCGCGATGGATTTCTGGGCGAGCCTCGAGCACAAGATCTACTACAAGTACGACCGGCAGGTGCCCGATTCGCTGCTGGCCGAGCTGAAGGATGCCGCAGACTCCGCCTCGGCGCTCGATGAGCGGATGCAGCGCCTGCACCAGGAGCTGCACGGCCCGGCGCGCCCGCCGCACATGCGCGCCGTCTGAGCGGCCTCGCCCGCGTCCGGGCAGAATGGGCGGGTGGCGCACGAGGATCTCGACGACGTGGCGGCGCAGCTGTACGCCCTGCCCCCGGCGGAGTTCACCGCCGCCCGCAACGCGCGCGCCGCCGCGGCCGAGCCCCCACTGGCGAAGGCCGTGCGCAACCTGCGCAAACCTGTCGTGGCCGCCTACGCGGTCGACCTGCTCGTCCAGGAGGGGCAGCTGGGGGAGGCGCTGGACCTCGCCGCGGCGCTGCGCGAGGCGCAGGACGACCTGGATGCCGCGGAGATGACCCGCCTGAGCCGGCAGCGCCGCGCCCTTGTCGCCGCGCTGTCGCGTCAGGCGGTCGACCTCGCCCGCGATCGCGGCGTCTCGGTGAGTGACGCCGCCGCCTCGGACGTGGAATCGACCATCGATGCGGCCGTGCGCGACCCGGCGGCGGCCGCCGCCGTGATGACGGGACGCCTCGTGCGCCCGCTGGCGGCGACGGGGGTGGACCCGGTGGATCTGACCGACGCCGTGGGCGGCTCGATCCCGGGGGTGGCGGAACGGCCCGCCCCGCCCCGCGACGACCTGGCTCAGCGCCGGGCGCGCCGCGCGGCCGAGAAGGCGGTGCGCGAGGCGGAGCGTGGGGCGTCCGAGGCCGACCGCCGGCTCGCCCGCGTCGAGGCGACGGTGCAGAAGGCGCGGGAGCGTGCGGATCACCTCGCCGAGCGCGAGGCCGACCTGCGCGCCGATCTCGAGCGCATCCGCGCCGACGCCGCCACCGCGCAGTCGGCCGTGGCGGCGGCAGAGACCGAGCGCGAGCAGGCGGCCACCGCGGCGCGCGCCGCGCGGCGCGCCACCGAAACGGCGCAGGCAGCTCTCGACGAGGCGGGCGGGGCGCCCTCATGACCGGCTCCGTCCACGACGTCTTCACCGACGCCCGCCGCCGCCTGGCCGGCGCACCGCGCGAGCGCCTCGGATCGCCACTCACGGTGCGGCGCGTGCTCGGCTTCGCCCGCGCGCCCCGCGTCACACCGGTCGGCGACGGCTGGCACCTGGGAGTGCTGCTCGTAACCGATGACGCGGTGCTGGCCATCGGAGAGATCGTGCGCGCCCGGCAGGAGGTGCGGCGCGGCTACACGGCCCAGTCGCAGCGCGAGCGGGCGGAGCGACAGGCGGCCGCCTTCCGAGGCGGGTTCGCCGAGGGGGAGGTCGTGCACATCGGATGGCGGATGCTCGACCTCGACGCCGTCGCGCGGGGCGAGGCATCCGGTCCTCTGTCGATGCGCGACGGGGTGCCCAGCGTGCGCTGGAGCGCGGCGGGCGGCTACCGGCCGCTCGAGGACTACCTCGCCGAACGCATCGAGCTGCTGCGGCAGCCGCCCCAGGGGGCGTCCTGAGCAAACCGGGGTGCGCGGGTGCGTTTGTCAAGTCCTCCGGGGGGAGTTTTCGTCGGTCTAGTGTTGCCCCGTGCATTCATGGCCAGGCTCTGCGTATCCACTGGGCGCGACGTTCGACGGTAACGGAACGAACTTCGCGCTCTTCAGCGAAGGCGCCGAGCGCGTCGAACTCTGCCTCTTCGGCGATCGGGGCAAGGAGACGCGCGTCGAACTCGTCGACGTCGATGCCTTCGTGTGGCACGCGTATCTGCCCAACGTGCAGCCGGGCCAGCGCTACGGCTACCGCGTGCACGGGCCGTACGACCCGGCGTCGGGCAAGCGCTTCAATCCGAACAAGCTGCTGCTCGATCCCTACGCCAAGGCCGTCGACGGGCAGGTGAAGTGGGGCCAGGAGGTCTTCAGCTACCCCTTCGGCGACCCGGACGGCCGCAACGACGCGGACTCCGCCGCGCAGATGATGAAGGGCGTCGTGGTCAACCCCTTCTTCGACTGGTCGGGGGACCGGCAGCCGAAGACGCCGTATGCGGAGTCGTTCATCTACGAGGCGCACGTCAAGGGGCTCACCCAGCTTCACCCCGACATCCCCGAGGACATCCGCGGCACTTACAGTGCCATCGCGCACCCGGTCATCATCGAGCACCTCAAGAAGCTCGGGGTAACGGCGATCGAGCTCATGCCGGTGCACCAGTTCGTCAACGACTCCACCCTTCAGGACAAGGGGCTGTCGAACTACTGGGGCTACAACACCATCTCGTTCTTCGCCCCGCAGAACACCTACTCCGCCACCGGTCAGCGCGGCCAGCAGGTGCAGGAGTTCAAGGGCATGGTGCGGGCCCTTCACGCCGCCGGCATCGAGGTCATCCTCGACGTCGTCTACAACCACACCGCAGAGGGCAACCACCTCGGACCCATGCTGTCGATGCGCGGCATCGACAACGAGGCCTACTACCGCCTCGAAGACGACGACAAGCGGTACTACACCGACTACACCGGCACCGGCAACAGCCTCAACGTCGGGAGCCCCCACACCCTGCAGATGATCATGGATTCGCTGCGCTACTGGGTGCTCGAGATGCACGTCGACGGGTTCCGGTTCGACCTGGCGGCGACGCTGGCCCGCGAGTTCTACGACGTCGACCGGCTGGCGGCGTTCTTCGAGCTCGTGCAGCAGGATCCGGTGGTCTCGCAGGTCAAGCTCATCGCAGAGCCCTGGGACATCGGCCCCGGCGGCTACCAGGTGGGAAACTTCCCCCCGCAGTGGACGGAGTGGAACGGCAAGTACCGCGACACGGTGCGCGACTTCTGGCGCGGCGAGCCCCAGGCCCTGGCCGAGTTCGCGTCGCGCATCACCGGCTCCGCCGACCTGTACGAGCACTCGGGCCGGCGCCCGGTGGCATCCATCAACTTCGTCACCGCCCACGACGGCTTCACCCTGCGCGATCTGGTGTCGTACAACGACAAGCACAACGACGCCAACGGCGAGGACGGCCGCGACGGCGAATCGCACAACCGCTCGTCCAACTTCGGCGTCGAGGGCCCGACCGACGACTCCGAGGTCCTCACGGCCCGAGCCCGCCAGCAGCGCAACTTCATCGCGACGCTGCTGCTGAGCCAGGGCGTGCCGATGCTGCTGCACGGCGACGAGCTCGGCCGCACGCAGCAGGGCAACAACAACGGCTACGCGCAGGACAACGAGCTGACGTGGGTGCACTGGGATGCCGTGGACCAGCCGCTCGTGGAGTTCACCTCAGCTCTCGCCCGGCTGCGGCGCGAGCACCCCGCCTTCCGGCGCAGCCGGTTCTTCAACGGTCGCCCGGTGCGCCAGGAAGAGGGCGCGCCCATCCCCGACATCGTGTGGCTGCGCCCCGACGGCACGCGCATGCAGCCGGACGACTGGGACTCCGGCTTCGGCCGCGCCATCGGCATGTTCCTCAACGGCAACGGCATCCGCGAGCGCGACCGGCGCGGTGAACCCATCCGCGACCAGCATTTCCTCGTGCTGTTCAACGCCGGCGACGAGGCCGTGGACTTCTTCATCCCGGACCCCGAGTTCGCCCCGCGCTGGGACGTCATGGTCGACACGGCCGGTGAGCTGGCGGACAGCGCTCCCATCGACCCGGGTGCCACCGTGCAGGTGTACGGCAAGGCGCTCGTCGTGCTGCGCGAGCACTCCGGCCCCGAGCAGGAGGTGGATCACTCCGTCGCGGCGTCGCTGGCGACCAACACCGGCGTGATCGACGAGGTCCCCGCCGCCGCGCCGAAGGGCGAGGCGGGCCGGTGACCGAGCGGCAGCCCGTCTCGACGTATCGGCTGCAGATCCGTGAGGCGTTCGACCTCGATGCGGCGGCCGGTGTCACCGACTACCTGCGCGACCTCGGGGTGGACTGGGCCTACTTGTCGCCGCTGCTGAAGGCGACCCCCGGCTCCGACCACGGGTACGACGTCGTCGACCCTTCGCAGGTCGACCCGGCACGCGGCGGCGCAGAAGCGCTCGAGCGCTTCGTCTCGGCCGCGCGGGCCGCCGGGCTCGGGATCCTCGTCGACATCGTCCCGAATCACATGGGCATCTCGCAGCCGGCCGAGAACCCGTGGTGGTGGGACGTGCTGCGCCACGGCCAGGGCAGCGCACACGCCGACGCGTTCGACATCGACTGGGAGTACGGCGGCGGCCGCGTGCGCGTGCCGATCCTCGGCGCCGAGCTCGACGAGGTGCTCGCCGCGGGCGACCTGGTCGTCGACGCGGATGCCGGGCTCGTGCGCTACTTCGACCACGCCCTGCCGCTGGCCCCCGGGTCTCTCGACGGTATCGACCCGAACGACGTCGCCGCGGTGCTCGAGCGGCAGCACTGGGAGCTGATGTTCTGGCGCCGCGAGGCCGCCGAGCTCAACTACCGCCGCTTCTTCGCCGTCACGACCCTCGCCGGTGTGCGCGTCGAGCTGCCGCACGTGTTCGACGCCGCGCACGCCGAGATCCTCCGCTGGGTGCGGGAAGGGCTCGTCGACGGCCTGCGCATCGACCACCCCGACGGGCTGGCCGACCCCGGGGCGTACCTCGACATGCTGGCTGCGGCAGCCGGTCGCATTCCGGTGCTCGTGGAGAAGATCCTCGAGCATGCCGCGACCGAGCACCCCGAGGCCCTGCCCGGCTGGTGGGCGACGACCGGCACCACCGGTTACGACGCCATGGCAGAGGTCGACCGTGTGCTCATCGACCCCGCGGGCGAGGCCCGGCTGGACGCGCTCGATGCCGCTTTGCGCGCCGAGACGGGGGTGGCGGCCCTCACGGGCTACGCCGACCTCATGCACGACACCAAGCGCATGATCGCCGACACCATCCAGCAGTCCGAGATCGCCAGGCTGGTGCGGGTGCTGCGCGGCATGCCGGGGGCACGCATCGACGCCGCCGACGCCGAGCTCATCGACACCCTCGCCGAGCTGCTGACGAACTTCCCGGTCTACCGCTCGTACCTGCCGGCAGGACGCGAGCACCTCGACCATGCCTTCGCCGAGACGGCGCGACGCCGACCCGATCTGGCCGACCTCGCGCAGCTGCTCGTCGAGCGCATCGCCGAAACGGGCACCGAGCTGTCGCGGCGGTTCATGCAGACCACCGGTCCCGTCATGGCCAAGGGCGTGGAGGACACGGCGTTTTACCGCATGACGCGGTTGGGCACCCTCACCGAGGTCGGCGGCGATCCGTCGGTCTTCTCGCTCGACGTCGAGGGGTTCCACGCCGCGCAGGCGCGGCGGCACGCCCAGTGGCCCCACGCGATGACGTCGCTGTCGACGCACGACACCAAGCGCGGCGAGGACGTGCGCGCCCGCCTCTCGGTGCTCGCCGAGATGCCCGACCGGTGGGCCGAGGTGCTCGAGCGGCTGCGCGCCGTGGCATCCAGCGGTCACGGTCCCTTCGACTCGCTGCTGTGGCAGGCCATCGTCGGCTCGTGGCCGGCGAGCCCCGAGCGCCTGCACGCCTATGCCGACAAGGCCGCCCGTGAAGCGGCCGAGCGCACCGGGTGGTGGGATCCGGACCCCGCCTTCGAGGAGCGGATGCATGCCGTCGTGGACGCCGCCTTCGGTGCCGCACGGCCACTCGTCGAGGAGTTCGTCGCCGAGGTCTCCGGCGCCGGGTGGGTCAACTCGCTGTCGGCCAAGCTCGTGCAGCTGACCGCGCCGGGCACCCCTGATGTCTACCAGGGCTCCGAGCTGTGGGAGACCTCGCTCGTGGACCCCGACAACCGGCGCGCGGTGGACTTCGACGCCCGTCGGGCCCTGCTCGGCCGCATCGACGGCGGGTGGATGCCGCCCGTCGACGAATCCGGCGCGGCCAAGATGCTCGTGGTGTCGCGGGCGCTGCGGCTGCGCCGTGACCGGCCGGAGCTCTTCACGCGGTACCGCCCGGTGGTGGCGGTCGGAGCGGCATCCGACCACGTCGTCGCGTTCGACCGTGGCGGCGCGGTCACCGTCGCCACCCGCCTGCCCGTCGGCCTTGCCCGCCGAGGCGGCTGGGGCGACACCGCGGTGCTGCTGCCGACCGGCACATGGCGCGATGAGATCACCGGTCGCACCGTCGCCGGCGGCCAGGTCGCGCTGGCGGACCTGCTGGGGACGTACCCCGTCGCCCTGCTGAGAGAGGATGCGCGATGAGCGTGGAAGTGTGGGCGCCGAGGGCCGAACGGGTGCGGCTGCGCCGACCGGGAACGGCCGATGTGGAGCTGGCCGTGGCAGATGGCGGCTGGTGGACCGCCGACGTCGAGCTGGCAGACGGTGACCGGTACGGGTTCGTGCTCGGCGACGGCGACGCCCTGCGTCCCGACCCGCGGTCGCGGCGGCAGCCCGAGGGCGTGCACGAAGCGTCGGCGTACTTCGACCCGACGGCGTTCTCGTGGACGGATGCCGCGTGGACCGGACGGCAGCTCGCCGGTGGGGTCATCTACGAGATGCACATCGGCACCTTCACGCCCGAGGGCACCCTGGATGCCGCGATCGCCCGTCTCGGACACCTCGTCGACATCGGCGTCACCCACGTCGAGCTGCTGCCGGTCAACGGCTTCAACGGCGTGCACAACTGGGGCTACGACGGCGTGCTCTGGTACACCGTGCACGAGGCGTATGGCGGGCCCGCGGCCTACCAGCGGTTCGTGGATGCCGCGCACGCGGCGGGTCTGGCCGTCATCCAGGACGTCGTGTACAACCACCTGGGTCCCAGCGGCAACTACCTGCCGGAGTTCGGGCCGTACCTGCGCGATGCCAGTCGCAACACCTGGGGCGACAGCGTCGCCCTCGACCAGCCGGCGGTGCGGGCGTACATCGTCGAGAACGCCATGATGTGGCTGCGCGACCACCACGTCGACGGTCTGCGCCTCGACGCCGTGCACGCCCTGCTGGACGACGGCCCGAAGCACATCCTGCGCGAGCTCGCCGAATCCGCCGACGCGCTGTCGGCCCACCTCGGGCGCCCGCTCACCCTCATCGCCGAGTCCGACATGAACGACCCCACCCTGATCCTCCCTCGGGAGGCGGCCGGCTACGGGCTGACGGCGCAGTGGAGCGACGACTGGCATCATGCCGTTCACGTCGCCCTCACCGGTGAGACGGCCGGCTATTACGAGGACTTCGCGGCTCTCGAGGCCCTGCCGAAGGTCTGGACGCGGGGGTTCTTCCACGACGGCACGTACTCGTCGTTCCGCGGCCGCGACCACGGGCATCCGATTCCGCAGGAGGTGCCGGCCTGGCGCCTGGTGACCTTCGCCCAGGACCACGACCAGATCGGCAACCGCGCAGCCGGCGATCGGCTGACGGCGACGCTGTCGCCCGAGCGCCTCGCGATCGCCGCGGTGCTCACACTCACCGCGCCCGGAACGCCCATGCTGTTCATGGGTGAGGAGTGGGGGGCGACCACCCCGTGGCAGTTCTTCACGTCGCATCCCGAGCCCGAGCTGGCCGAGGCGACCGCGAAGGGGCGCACCGAGGAGTTCGCCCGCATGGGGTGGGATGAGTCGCTCGTCCCGCATCCCAACGACCCGGCCACCTTCGAGCGCTCGAAGCTGGACTGGTCCGAGATCGACCCCGACGACGCAGCGTCGGGGCCGCACCGCCGACTGCTGCAGCTGTACCGCGACCTCGCGCGCCTGCGCCGGGAACGGCCCGAGCTCACCGAACCCTCGTTCGGCGACCTCACCGCCGATGCGGTGGAGATCGCCGGTGGCCGCCGGTTCCGCCTCGGCCGCGGGCGGCTCACGGTGCTGGTCAACCTGTCGGCGGAGCCTTGGCACGCCTCGGCGGGACCCGATGACGCGGTGCTGCTCGCCACGGATCCCGAGCGTTGCGGCGCCGCGCCGGTTTCGGGCGTGGTCACCGTGGCACCGGAGGCGGCGGTGGTGATCGCCCCGCCGCTGGGCTGACCTCTCGGCGCTGTCAAGCCCCGGGCCGATGGGCTCGGTGGCGTTTAGCCTGGACCGATGAGCGCTGACACGGCATCACGGACGACCGCCCCGCCCACTCAGTCGCGACCTTCCGACCTCGGTCGGCAGGTCGGTGTGATCAGTGCGGTGAGCTTCATGCTCATCGCCGCGGTGGTGGGCGTGGGGGCTCTTGGCGGCCGACCCGTCGAGGATCTGCAGCGCGGTGCCCTCGACTCCGACGCGTCGTACCTCGCCCCGGCGAGCCAGGCCTTCTCGATCTGGAGCGTCATCTACGTGCTGATGGTCGCCTACGCGGTGTGGCAGGCGCTGCCGTCGCAGCGCGCAGACGACCGCCAGCGCCTGCTCGGCTGGTGGATCGCGCTGACCGCCGTGCTCAACGGTCTGTGGCTGGTGGCCGCTCAGTTCACCACCCTCCCGATCACGGTGCTCGTCATCGTGCTGCTCCTTGCCGCTCTCGGCTGGACGTTCCACCTCGCGGTGCGCCGGCCGCCGCGCGGCGTGCGTCAGGCCGTTTTCACCGACATCACGGTAGGGCTGCACCTCGGCTGGGTGGCGCTGGCGACCGTCGCGAACTCGTCGGCCTGGTTCACCTCCATCGCGCCGGCGTCGTGGGCAGAAGCCGCGGATCCGGTGGCCATCGCCGTGATCACCGTGGTCGCGCTCATCGGCATCGGCATCGCCCTCGGGGGCCGCGGCCGCCTCGCCCCGGGCCTGGCGATGGGCTGGGGTCTGACCTGGATCGGGATCGGCCGCTGGAGCGACGAGCCGATGAGTCAGCCGATCGCGATCGCCGCCTGGATCGCCGCTGCCGTCGTGGTGCTCGCCCCCATCGCGGTCACCGCGGCCCGCTTCGCCCGCAACCGCACCTGATCGTCGCGCTGCGGCGGCGGGCCGGTGCGTCAGTCGGCGAACCGGGCGGCGAAGGACCGCAGCAGCCGCGTGGGTTCCGACAGTGACGCCGCGAGCACACGGGCGGCGATCGCGTCGAAATCGCCGGCGGTGAAGTATCCGTCGTCGCGGTAGACGGCCATGCGTTCGGTGAAGGCCGACCCTGTCGGCTCGGGGTGGAACTGAGTGGCGTACAGCCGGTCACCCACGCGGTAGGCCTGTACCGGGCACGCCGGGTTCGTCGCGAGCAGGGTCGCCGAGGGTGGCGTCGTGCCGGCACCCTCCTTGTGGGCGGTGAGGGCCGTGAACCGGTCGGCCAGCATGCCGAAGAGCGGGTCCTGAGCGGCATCCCCGGTCAGGGTCACCGATGCGGGACCGGTGTCTTCGGGGTACGCCCGGCTGACCTCTCCGCCGAGCATGCGGGTGACGATGCCGATGCCGTAGCAGGTGAAGAGGGCTGCCGTTCCGGCCGCAGCCGCGCGCTCGGCGATGCGCTCGAGGTCCGCCTCCACGCGCAGCTGCACGTCGGTCTTGGTCGAGCGGGGATCGGTGAGGTTGAACGGGCTGCCGCCGACGACGAAACCCGCGTACCGGTCGAAGACGTCGTCTTGCAGCGGCTCGCGGACGAGATCGAGCTGGGCGAGGTCGTCGCGCCGCATGGCCGTGCGGAACGAGGCGAACTCGCCGGCCGCGGCGCCCGCCTGCGGACGCACGCAGACGTACGCGAGCGGGGCCATGGGTTGATTCTAGATGCGCGTCAACCGCGCGAGGAGTTCGCGGTGCGGCCGCGCACGATGCCGATGAATGCCTCGACGAGCGGGGTGGTCGCCTCTGTCGGCCAGGCCAGGGCCACCGGTGACACCGGTCCGTCGCGCAGCGGTCGCGAGGTGACGTCGCGGCGCTGGTGCAGCCGCGCCAGCGACATCGGCACGATGACGATGCCGACCCCGGCCGCCACGGTCTCCACCGCCTCCGCGGTGTCGGCGGGCGGTGCGAACGCCGGGGAGACGGCGCCGGGGACGGCGATGTCGAACACGGCGTCACGGGGGACGATCAGGATCTCGCCGGCGAGGTCGTCGAGGCTCAGCTCGTCAGCTGCGGTGAGGTGCGAGTCGGCGGCGCACACGACGACCGGACGCTCTTCGTAGAGCGGAATGACCGAGAGCCCGTCCGCGTCGACGGGAGTGCGGACCAGGGCGGCGTCGACCTCACCGGATGCGAGGGCGCCGGCTTGCCCTGCCACCGTCAGCGGCACGAGGTCGAGGGGGTTGTGCGGCATGCGCTCTTTCCAGGCGCCGATCCACTTGCCGGGCGTCGCGCCGGGGATCGCGCCGAGTCGGAACGGGCCGGGCGGAACACGCTGCTCCGCGTCGGGCACGGCACGCGGCGGTGCGGGCCGCGCCGGACGACGCGCGGGCTTTGCGGCCGAGCGTGCAGCTGCGGGTCGGCGGGGTGCGCCATGGGATCGTCCGCCGCCGCCTTTTGCCATTCCAGAAGAGTAGCCCGAGCCGCCACGGTCACGGCATGACAGGCGCTGTCGGCATCCTGACGCGACCGCCGGCAGACAGGGATCTCAGGCGGCCAGGCGCAGCCCGCGGCGGTCGGTGGCGACCCGCTCGCCGTCGCCGACGATCTCGCCGTCGCCGATCAGCGACCCGGTGGCGACCTGCGCGTGCGCGCCGACCGACGTGCGGATGCCGATCTTCGCTCCCGCGCCGATCGCGGCGCCTGAGCCGACGTGCGCGAGCTCTGCGATCTCGCAGTTCGGCCCGATGACCGCGTCGGGCTCGATCCACGCCCCGCGGCGGATGCGTACGCCCGCGGCGACTTCCGCGCCGGGTTCGACATATGCGCCCGCTTCGACCAGCGCGGTCGCGTGCACCTTGGCTCCGTGCGCGATCAATCCGCGCCCGTTGACGTGCTTGCGATAGCGCAGCGTCTCGCCGCGGTCGTTCTCGATGTCGATGTAGTTCTTGCCCACAATCCCCTCCTGCGACACCGTCTGGTGCCGGACTAGAGACAACGCGGCCCTACCCCTATTCATTCCCCCACCTGGTCGTCCTGCGAGGATGTGAGGGTGACCGAGACAGGGCCCTCGCTGGTGTTCGACGAGAAGACGACCAAGCACGGCGTCGGCGAGGATGTGCTCGGCATGCTGACCGGCACGTTCACGGCATCCTTCGGGCTGTACCTGCTGAACGCCTCGCACGCGGTGACCGGCGGCACCGCGGGACTGTCGCTGCTGCTGGGGTTCGCGTCGGAGGTGCCTTTCTGGGTGCTGTTCGCCGTCATCAACCTGCCGTTCGCCGTGCTGGCGGTGTGGAAGAAGGGGTGGGACTTCACCCTTCGCACGATGGTCGCCATCGCCCTGGTGTCGGGCTTCTCGGTCGTGCACGAGACGTTCTTCGTCGTCGGTGAACTCAACCCGGTCTACGGCACCCTCGCCGGCAACCTCATGGCCGGCATCGGACTGCTCATCGTCTTCCGCCACGGCGGGAGCCTCGGCGGGTTCAACATCGTCGCCCTCGTCGTGCAGGATGCCACCGGCATCCGCGCCGGATGGACGCTCATGGTTTTCGATGTCCTCGTCGTGCTGGCAGCGCTTTTCGTGGTGCCCTGGCCGAACGTCCTCATGAGCGCGGCAGGTGCCGTGCTGCTGAATCTCGTGCTGGGGCTCAACCACCGCCCGGGGCGCTACATCGGGCGGTGACCTGCGGTCATCGCTGGCACACGGGACACCAGAAGACGTTGCGCTCGGCCGTCGGGCGCGCGCCGAGTGCCCCGGCCCGCACGAGCGTGCCGCAACGCCGGCAGGGTTTCGCCTCGCGGCCGTAGACCCACATGCCGCGGCCTGGCCGGGCGTCGCCGGTGAAGACCCGGCGTGAGCGGTCGCGGTTCGTGCGGATCATCCGCGCGGCGGTGTCGATGAGCGCCGGCGCGTCGACCTCGGTCCCCGGCGTGGTGGGCAGGATGCCGCGGACGAACAGCACCTCGTTGGCGTACACGTTGCCGAGCCCCGCCACGTTGCGCTGATCCAGCAGTGCCACGTGCACCGGCCGGGAGTCGGCGCCCACGCGTCGTGCCGCCTCGGCGGCGTCCCAGTCCGCCGCAAGCGGGTCGGGGCCGAGGTGGCCGACGACGCGCGCCTCGTCGGCAGTGGGCAGCACCTCGACCATGGCGAGGTCGAACCCCACGGCATCCGCCCGCTCGTTGCCGACGATGGCGCGGGCGGTGTACCCCGGCCGGCGCCACCGGCCGCCGGTGGGGTAGACGTGCCATTCGCCCTCCATCTTGAGGTGGGAGTGCAGCGTCGCCCCGCCCGCGCGCAGCAGCAGGTGCTTGCCGCGCGGCACCACCTCGCTCACCGTCTCGCCGCGGAGGTCGGCGGTGGCGCTGCCGGGAACCCGGATGTCGAACCGCGTGATCTCGTGACCGGCGAGGGCGTCGTGCAGGGTCCGCGCGGTGCGGTAGACGGTGTCGCCCTCAGGCATCCGCAGCCCCGGTGTGCGCGGCGCTCTGCGGTTGGCGCAGCGCGGTGCCCGCGGTGACCTTGCGCAGGGTGAGCCCGCGGGTCGCCTCGACGAAGCCGGCCGCCCGCAGCGCCCGGCCGACGGCGGTGCCGTAGACGAACTCGCCGTTGACCTGCTCGATGGTGAGGGTGTCGAGCCGTCGCGTGCGGGAGGTCTCGACGAGGTGGGCGGCGGCGGCGGTGAGCTGCGCCTCGTCGTCGGTGAAGGCCAGCGCCGAGCGGCCGCCGCGCTCGAGGTACAGCGTGAGCGCCCCGTCGACGAGCACGACGAGGCCACCCGCCTTGCGGCCGGGCCGGTGTGTGACGCCCTCCAGCGGCGGCCAGGCCAGCGCCGCGCCGTAGGGGTTGGCGGGATCGGTCGCCGCGAGGGTCACCGCCTTCAGCGGTGCGGGGTCCGAGAGGCCCGCGAACTCGCGCAGGCGGTCGACCGTCGCCGAGGCGGCGAACTGCGCGGCGCCCAGCTTCTCGATGACGTAGCCGCGGCGGCAGTGGCCCGCCTCTTCGAACCCGGCCAGCACCCGGTAGGTCTGCGCGAACCCGCCTGGCACCCCTTCGGCCTGCACGCTGCCGCGGGTGACGACGCCGTACCGGTCCAGCAGCAGGCTCGCCGTGGCGGTCGCCCGCGCCGAGGCATTGGACTCGGGCTCGGGCAGCAGTGACCAGCGGCCGCCGAGCGCGGGCGGACGCGGCGGCGTGGCGCCGGGGCGGGGGAGCGCCATGCCGCGGTACAGCCGCGCCCGCGGCGTGCGGCGGGCGGTGCGGTGGGCCTGCGAGCCGCCGCCGAGGAGCGTGCGCACCGGGGCGAAGGTGTCGTTGGTGACGCGGCCCCGCCAGGTGAGGTCCCAGAGCGCCTCGATGACGGACTGCTCGTTCTCGGCATCGGTCAGCTGACGCAGTTGCGCCGCGAAGTACGCACCGCCGCCGGCCAGGGCGGTCACGATACGCGCCGCCAGGGCGTCGGGATCGGCCTCGCCCGCCTCGGCCCCGTCGTCGTCCGGTGGGAGCAGGGTCAGCGGAGCCGTGTCGGTGACGTGCAGGGCGATCCAGCCGTCGCGGCCGGGAAGAGACCCGTGGCCGGACCAGAGGATCTCGCCGGTCGCCGTCAGCTCGTCGAGCATGCCCGGGGCGTAGTCGCGCACCCGCGACGGCAGCACGAGCGACTCCCAGGCGCTGGCGGGAATGGGCACACCGGCGAGCTGCTCGACGACCGCCACCACCCCGTCGAGTCCCTCGAGTGGGCGGGTGACGTGCTGCCACACCGGCAGGAACCGCGCGTATGCCTCTGGCGAGACCGGCTCCACGCTGCCGCGAATCGCGGCGAGTGACCGCATGCGCAGCCGCCGCAGCACCTCGGTGTCGCACCAATCGCCCTCGTCGGCCGCAGCGGATGACGAGCCGCGGCCGCCAGGGTCGGGGAGGAAGAAGCCGCTTTGGACCCGACCCTGCGACTCCAGCCGCTGCAGCGCCTGCCGGGCGACGGCCTGCCCGAGTCCCAGCCGTACGGCGACGTCGGACGCGCGGAACGGCCCGTGCGTGCGGGCGTGGCGGGCGACGAGGTCGGCCAGCGGATCGGCGACGGGTTCGAGGAACGCTGTCGGCAGACCGACGGGGAGGGCCGTGCCGAGCGCGTCGCGCAGGCGCCCGGCATCCTCGATCGCCGCCACGCGCTGCGCCCCGCCGATCGTGACGCGGATGGCCCGCCGTGCCTGCACCAGCGCGTCGAGATGGGCGGTCGCCTCGGCCACCGCCGCGCCGTCGCCGGGTGCATCGACATCGAGCCGCTCCGCGACCTCGTCGGCATCGAGGGGCCCGAGCAGCCGCAGCAGGTCGGCGACCCCCTCGACACCCCGCGCGCGCCGCTCGGGGTCGAGTCGCTGCACCTCCCGCTCGAACTGCGCGATGACGTCGGGATCGAGCAGCTCCCGCATCTCGATCTTGCCGAGCAGCTCCGCCAGCAGCGCCGGGTCGACCGACAGTGCGGCGGCGCGGCGCTCGGCCAGCGGCGAGTCGCCCTCGTACATGAACGCGCCGACGTAGCCGAACAGCAGATCGCGGGCGTAGGGCGACGGCGAGGCGGGGTCGGTCTCGACGAGGCGGATGCGGCGCTCGCCGATCGACCGGGCGATGCGCAGCAGGGCGGGGAGGTCATAGACGTCCTGCAGCACCTCGCGGAGGGTCTCGAGGATGATCGGGAAGGTCGGATGCCGCCGCGCGACTTCCAGCAGCTGCGCCGACCGCTGGCGCTGCTGCCAGAGCGGAGCGCGCTTGTTCGGGTTCAGACGCGGCAGCAGCAGGGCCCG